>JAKCCX010000137.1 GCA_021838715.1 Pseudomonadota bacterium
CCGAGGTTGCCAATGAGATAAGGATGCCCAATCGGCATCGATCATACCGGCACGGGTTCCCGCGCCGGCGCGGCAATCACGCGGTCAGCCGGTCAACCCGGATTCGTGCGCTGCGCATACGGCGCGGTCGCAAGCAGCCGCTGCTCGAATTGGGACGCCGGCAGCGCCGCATCGAAGAAGAATCCCTGTGCTTCGTCGCAGCCCATCCCTTGCAGCTGCCGCAGGGTTTGCTCGTCTTCCACGCCCTCCGCGACCACGGCGAGGTTCATGGCGTGCCCAAGACCGATCACGGCCTGGACGATCGCGGAGGTGTCGGCGCCGTCGCGCAGGCCGCCGACGAAGGTCCGATCGATCTTGAGGCGGTTGACCGCGAGCCAGCGCAGGTAGGCAAGGCTGGAGTACCCCGTGCCGAAGTCGTCGATCGACAGTTGTACGCCGGTGCGCTTGAGGCTTTCCAGCATGGCGCGCATCTGCGGGCTGTCTTCCATGAACACGGATTCGGTCAGCTCCAGGTCGAGCTGCTTCGCGGCAATGCCGTGCCGTGCCAACGCGCCGGTGAGGATTGTGCAAAAATCGTCGCGCCGGGTCTGGATCGCCGACACGTTGACGCTGAGCCGGATGTCACCGGCGCCGAGCGTGCGCCATCGCGCCGCGTCGGCGCACGCCTGTTCGATCACCCAGGCGCCGATGTCGACGATGAGGCCCGTGCGCTCGGCCGCGCCGATGAAGACCCCGGGCGGCACCAGGCCCCGCTTCGGGTCGCGCCAGCGGATCAGCCCTTCGGCCCCGACCACCCGGCCGGTCCGCAGGCAGATCTGCGGCTGGTAGTGCAGCTCGAACTCCTTCTGCGCCAGGGCGCGCCGCAGGTCCTGGGCGATCTGGAAGTGTGCGCGGACGGTGTCGTTGGCGTGGGCGGTCGCATAGCGCACGATGTTCTTGCCGGCGCGCTTCGCGTCCTGCAGGGCGGTGGTGGCGCGGCGCAGCAGGTCGTCGAAGTTCGTCCCGTCGGCCGGAAACTGGGCGACGCCCTGCGAGACCGTCAGGCGGACCTGGTGACCGTCGATCTCGATCGGCAGGCACAGCGCCTCCGAAATGCGCAGGCAGAGATTCGCCACCGAATCGAGGTCGGCAGCCGAGGAGGTCATCACGAGGAATTCGTCCGCGCTCCAGCGGCAGACGCTTTCGGCATTGCCGACGAGGCCGGACAGCCGCGCTGCGACCTCGCGCAGGATGTGGTCCCCGGAGCCCAAGCCCAGGGTTTCGTTGATGCTGCGGAAGTCGTCGATGTTCAGGCATAGCAGCGCGCCTTGCGCGCCGCTGTGGACCAGGCTTTCGCAACCGGCGCGGAACAGCACCCGGTTGGGCAGGCCGGTCTGCGCATCGTGCGTCGACAGGTGCTGGATGGCGTTTTCCGCCGCCTTGGTCTGGGTGAGGTCCGTGAACACGCCGAGGTAGTTGATCACGCCGCCGTCGGACCCCCGGATCGCCTTGATCGAGCGCCACTCGGGGTAGACCTCGCCGTTCTTGCGGCGATTCCAGGTTTCGCCGCTCCAGGCGCCCGTGGTGCGCACGGTGTGCCACATCGCGTCGTGGAAGTCCTTGTCGTGCAGTCCGGCGGAGAGCTCCATCGGCGTCTTGCCGAGCAACTCGTCGCCGCGGTAGCCGAGGATCGCGGTCATGCTCGCATTGACGGCGACGATGCGCCTCTGGGCATCGGTGATGAGCATGCCCTCCTCGGCGGAATCGAAGGCCTTTCCGTAGAGCCGCAGGCTGTCCTGCCAGCGGGCGTGCGAGAGGATGATTCCGACCAGCGCCGCGCCGGTATCCAGCAGCTTGCGATGGAACGACCCCGGCATCCGGTGCTCGAAGCTCGACAGCGCGAACGTTCCGATGGTGCTTCCTTGGCCGTCCACGACCGGAACCGACCAGCAGGAGCGGATGTTGAGATCCTGCGCGATCGGGCGCAGGTCGCTCCAGCGCGGGTCGTGGAACGTGTCGTCGACATACTGCGGGGTGCCGCAGTGGATGACGTTGCCGCAGGATCCGCCGCCCGGGCCGGGACGCAGGAAATTCAGCCGTTGCGCCGCATCCCGCGGCACGCTGGGCGCCGCAAACATGTGCAGCAGGCCGTCGTCGCGGTTGAGGAGCATCACCGACCCGACCGAATCCGGCAGCAGCATCTCCGCCAGGCGGCAGATGTCGGCAACCGTGCTGGCGGAGTCGCCGTCGCCCAATACGCTGCGCAGGATCGCTTGCTGGAAGTCAAGGATCTCTTGTTGTTCTTCGGGCAGGAGGGGGGCCACCTCGCCCCGTAGGCGCTGTGCCGTGTTGCGCTTGTTCATGGTTGGCGGTCGGATTCTATCCGCCGATCCCCGGAATGGATGCCCCGGAAATTTGCGATGCCGCAATGGTCGATCCATGCGGCGTCGCGTGGCCTCGGCCGATTCCGGTCCCCGACTCCGGTTTCGGCTTCCGTTCCGGTTCCCGCTTCGTCGTCGGCGATAATCGCGTCATGAAGTTTCGTTTCGTCAAAATGCAGGGCGCCGGCAACGATTTCGTGATGCTCGACGGGATCGGGCAGCAACTCGAACTCGACGCGCGTCGGATCCGCGCCCTGGCGGATCGCCGCTACGGCGTCGGCGCGGATCAGGTGCTGGTCGTCGAGCGTGCGCCCGTCTCGGGCCCGGGCGCGGAGGCGGACTTCCGCTATCGCATCTTCAACGCCGACGGCGGCGAGGTGGAGCAGTGCGGCAACGGCGCACGCTGCTTCGTCAAGTTCGTGCGCCGGCTCGGCCTTACCGACAAGCGCCGGATCCGCGTCGTGACCGCGAGCGGCGTGATCGAGCCGCGCCTCGAGGAGGACGGCCAGGTCACCGTCGACATGGGCCCCCCCGATTTTCGACCCGAGGCCAGCGGCTTCGACGCCTCCGGTCTCGTGCCGTCGGCGCGCGGCGGCGCGCAGCTCTGGCCGCTCGATGTGGCTCGGC
>JAKCCX010000138.1 GCA_021838715.1 Pseudomonadota bacterium
AACTCGCAGCATACGGTACAATTCGCCCTCGCTGAGTTGCCCAGGTGGCGAAATTGGTAGACGCGCTAGTTTCAGGTACTAGTGCCGAAAGGTGTGGAGGTTCGAGTCCTCTCCTGGGCACCACGACTCTTTCCGCTGTCGATCTCTTCCAGCGGAACATTCCGGAAAGTCAAGCTGCTTCCTGAGTTGTCCACGGAACGCGTTTGCGCGTTTTTCCGCGGGTTCCGGCAAATTCCTTACGCGCCACCCGTAGCCGGCACCGGCTTGTCGCAACCTCCGCCCATGCTCGGCATCACGCATGGGCCAGCGCGCTGCGGAACTGCATGGAATCGATGAAGCCGCTGCGCAGCGGCTCGCTGCCGATCCCGATGCTTCGCGCCCTCGCCTGCACCTCGTCGAAATCGGCCCGATCGAGCGCCTCGGCCAGCGACAACAGATCGCCGAGCGGACCCTCCCGGCGCAGCAGCGCCGCCACCACGTCATCGGAAAGCTGCAGCCCGCGCAATACGTCGGCCAGCGGAACATGCAGCAGGGCCTCCAGGAACGAGAGCATCCCCACCATGAAGGCCTTCTCGGGGAAATTGCCGCCGCCCTGCATCAGAACCGCCAGGTATTCGAGCAGGCGCCCCCGAAACGCGGCGGCCAGCAGCAGCGGGCTCGGAAAGCCGCCGGGATCACTTTCGTGCGCGAAAAGAAGAACCTGCAGCCAACGCTGCAGGTTCTTGCGGCCCAGCAGCAGGATCATCTCCCGAATGTTGTCGATTCGGCGGGCGCTGCGAAACGCTGCCGAGTTCGTCAGGCGCAGCAGGCTGAAGCAAATCGCCGGATCGACCTTGATGCGGCGTTCGATGTCGGCAAGGTCCGCATCGGCAATGGTCATTGCCAGCACTTCGAGGATCGTCATCCGAACCGGCGCCACGGTGGTCCCGCGCACGATGTCGGGTCTTGCAAAGTAGTGCCCCTGGAAATAGGACGCGCCCCCTTGCTGCGCAAGTGCGCAGGCCTCCTTGGTTTCAATGCGACTGGCGACGAGTTTCGTACCCGACGGCAGCCAGCTCGAAACCGGCGGCAGCGCGGGCGCGCCGCGCCAATCGACTTTGACAAACGTCATCACGGGAAGTAGCCGCGCCGGACTGACCCCGGGCACGAAGTTGTCCAGCAGCAGCCGATGCCCTGCCCCATGCAAACGGCGACAGTGGTCCAGCACTTCGTCCGTGGGTTCGGTTGCCGCCGGTACCTCGAGCACGATGCGATCGGCGGGGAGCGTCAGGAGCACGTCGCTGAACAGCATCTCCGCATCGACATTGATGAAGCACAGCGCATCGCCCATCGCGGAGAGCAGTCCCAACTCGCCGAAGGCGACGCTGATCACCTTCGCTGTCGCGGCAACCGGATCCTTGATGCGGGCGCGCTTCGCGCCGCCGCTTCGATAGAGCAGTTCGTAGCCGTAGGTCTTCTGGTCCTTGTCCAGAATCGGCTGGTAGGCAAGCAGCACGTCCTGTTCGGCGTCCCCTCCGGGATCCGCTTCCGGATACTGCCCTTCCATGACCCGGCGAACGGATCGGAGGCTGACCCGTCGATGTCCCCCGGCCGTCTTCCACGCGTCCAGGATGCCGTTATCCACCCAGACCTGAATGGTGCGCAGGGAGACGCCCAGGATCTCGGCCGCCTCGCGGGTTGAGCAGACTTCCTCCTCGGCGCCTTTCGATTGCAGCAGATCGCGCAGACCGGTCATACCGTGCGTCCTCGATATTTCGCGATGCAGATTGTATCAAATGTGATAGATCTTGCATTTTATAACGCAAACACGGTATGATGCCTCCAGTTTCATTTTTCGCACTTTAGCGGTTTCGGCATGTTTGGCGAGACTTCCATTCCCAAATCCGAGTATTCATGACCAGCGATCCCCGCGCCGCCGCGCCCTTGCGAAACCGCCTTCGATTTGCACCGCGCAAGGTTCTGCGTTGGCCGGATATCCGGGAACTTGCGCTTGGTCTCCTCGAACTGTCGGGGCTCGTTGCCGTGTTCGGCTATCTGGCATGGCGCACCCGCGGCTCCGCCGAAGTCGATACCGGCCTGGCGCTGGCCGCCGGGCTGATTCTGGTCCTGATCGGGTTGGCCCTCATGCGCCGTGGTGGCGCAATCGCGCGGTCCGCGCGCCTGAATCGGGCGCTGCGCCGGATCAGCCGCCAGGGCATTGCCGCTCCCGAGGCGCCCAATTCGGCGCGAGACTTCGCCCAGCCGTTCCAACAGGCGTCCCGACAGATCGGGCTGAGCGTCGCCGCGCACGCCGCCCTGCTGCACATCGACCGGGAGATCCTCGCTTCGATGGATATCGATGCGATCGCAAAAAGCGCAATCCGCCTGTTGCGTGGTGTCACCGGCGCCGAGTTGATCGGTGTGGTCCTGGATGACGTTCCGTCCGCCGCACGCACACTCGTCTATGGCAACTGGTCCGACAAGCCCGATGAGATCGAGCGGATGGAAGCCGAGTCGAAAGAGGACTGGTCCGGGCGCCTGCCCGGCCACGCGGTCCTGCAATGGCAGGGAGCTCTGCCCGTCCCCGAGGGGGTCGCCGAACTCCTGGCGGTCCGGCGACCGCAGCCGGCCTTTTCCGTCTTTCCGATCCCCGGGACGCGCAAGGTCCGCGGAGCGATCGTCCTGGGATTCGATCGACCGCCGCACCTGAGCGAAGAGCAGTTCGATCTGGTCGGTGATCTCGTCGGTCGCCTGCGCATGACCTGCAGGATGGTCGAGCACAACCGCAACATCAAGGCCCTTGCGCACGTCGATGCGCTGACGGGGATGCTCAATCGTCGGGCGCTCCTGCCGGCTCTCCGCTCCGCGCTGGCGGCGGCCGAGATCAAGAAGACCCAGGGAGCGGTGCTCCTGCTCGATCTCGATCGGTTCAAGACGATCAACGACACCCTTGGGCATGCGGCGGGCGACGCCCTCCTTGATCGGAA
>JAKCCX010000051.1 GCA_021838715.1 Pseudomonadota bacterium
AGAATATGCCAAACACGATGCCAAACCCACCCGATCCGAATCACGACGTCTGGCACGTCCAGGACGTCGCCCTGACCAGCCGTCTGCTGCTCGGCACGGCAGGCTATCCGTCGCCCGCCACGTTGCGGGACGCGATCGCCGCATCGGGAACCCAGATCGTCACGGTCGGCCTGCGACGCACCCTGGGCGCGGCCGGCGACAACGGTTTCATCGCCATGATCGAGGAAGCCGTGCGCGAACGGGGGGCGCGCTTGCTGCCCAACACCGCGGGCTGCCGCACCGCGCGCGAAGCCGTGCAACTCGCGCGCATGGCGCGCGAACTCTACGGTACGAACTGGGTGAAGCTCGAGGTCGTCGGCGACGAATACACCCTGCAGCCCGACCCGTTCGAACTCGTCGATGCCGCCACGCAGCTTGCGCGCGACGGCTTCACGGTGTTCCCGTACTGCACCGACGATCTCGTCACCTGCCGCCGCCTGCTCGACGCCGGCTGCCCGCTGCTGATGCCCTGGGCCGCGCCCATCGGCTCCGGTCAGGGCCTGCTCGATCCCTTCGCGCTGCGCACGCTGCGCGAACGGCTGCCCGACGTCGTGCTCATCATCGACGCCGGCATCGGCGCCCCCTCGCACGCCCTGCAGGCATTGGAGATGGGGTTCGACGCGGTGTTGCTCAATTCCGCGGTCTCGCAGGCGCGCGACCCGGTGATGATGGCGCACGCCTTCCGCCTCGCCGTGGACGGCGGTCGCACCGCCTGGCGCGCGGGCGTGATGGCACGGCAGGACTTCGCGGTGGCGACCACGCCGGTGACCGGCCGCCCGTTCGTGCTCTGATCCGGCGCGCGGGGACCGCGCGCCGGTCACACCACCATCCTGCCGCGGGGTCAGGCTTCTCCCGGCGCCAGCAGTTTCATGCTGAGGGCATGGATCGCACCGCTCATCACCTCGGGCAGGCGGTCATACACCAGCCGGTGCCGCTGCACCCGGTTCAAGCCTGCGAACCGCGGGCTCACCAGGACGAGCGTGTAATGTCCGCCCGAGGCGCCGTGACCGGCATGGGCCGCGCTCTGGTCGACGATGTCCAGCTGTTGGGGCTCCAGATCCTGGAGCCGGGATTTCATCAATGCGAGAAGGTCGGTCGGTTCAGACATCGGGTTCGGTGTTGAGATAGCGGGACATGTAGACGCCCGTCGCCAGGGAAAACGCCAGGGTGGCGCCCATCAGGCCGAAGGTCTTGAAGTTCACCCAGGCGTCGGTGCTCCAGGAATAGGCAGCGAACAGGTTGGCGCCGCCCAGGAACAGGAAAAACGACGACCACGCGACGAGCAACCGGTTCCAGACGAATTCCGGCAGCTGCAGTTCGCCCGTGAGCAAGGTGCTCAACAGATTGCGGCGCCAGATCCACTGTCCGCCGACGAGGACCGCCGCGAAGATCCAGTACAGGATCGTAGGCTTCCATTTGATGAACCACTCGTTGTGGAGCCACACCGTCAAACCGCCGAACACGACGACCAGCACCGCGCTCAGCCATACCGTCGCCTTCACCGGAATGCGGCGGTAGAGCATCCAGCCCACCTGTACGGCGGTGGCGACGATCGAACTCACCGTGGCGATGATCACCGCGGCCAGTTCGAACCGCTGCGTCGCGGCGCCCTCGAGCGCGCCCAGACCGGCCGAAACCAGCGCGACGCTGGCATCCGGAAACCCCTTGGCGACCCGGAACACGCCAAAGAACACCATTATGGGGAACAGATCGATAAGAAGTTTCACGGACGGGCTCCGTCGGATCGCAACTGCATCACCTTCACACATCCATCCCGCGCATCCACCGCAACGCGGACCATTGTACGACCTTCGCTGTCGGGTGTTGCATCGGCGCGACCGGTCACGGCGCCTCGTCCTGCCGGTTCGAATCGACCGCCGGGGCACCCGACCGGGATCCGTCGGCCACGAACTCGAAATGCCGATCGGTGTGGACGTCCGGCTCGTCGGGATCGAAGGTCCGCTCGAAGAACGACACCGTGCCGTCGCGACGCACCGTGAGGATCGTCGTGGCGCGCGTGCCATACCCGTTGGCACGGACCTGAATCGCCGAGAGCGCCCGTTCCCAGTCGAGCGGGACCCCGGTGTCCGGCAGTTCCGAGTCGCGCGCAAGGCGGCGGTCCGCCATGATCCGGAGCAGCGCCGCGGGTTCGACGGCGGAGGCGATCTGGCACGCGAATCCCGCGATGCCGCGGGTGAGCTTCGGCCATGGCGTATCGAGTGCGGCGTTCGACATGCCGTAGATGCCCGGGGCCAGCGCCTGGATGGCATCGGTCGGCTCGGGCACGACGGCATCCCGCTCGCGGCGGGGCGGCTCCCCGTCGGACGTGCCGTCGGGGTAGCGGTTGCTCCAGTACAGGACCTGCGCCTCGCGCGCTGCCGCCGGCACCGGCAGCGGGTCGGCGAGCAGCAGGTTGTAGCCGTTGAACCCCGTGGAGTTGCGGGCATGCTCGCACAACCACCGGGCGGCCGGCTGGCGCGACTGCAGGGCCGCAAGCGGGATCCGGCCGCGCGTCGGCGTGGGCGCGAGATGGTCGGCTTCGCTGCCGCGCACGTTGGTGAGGATCGCCACCCGGCCGCGCCGGTTGACGCCGAGCCAGGTTCCGCCGCCTTCCTCATCGCGCCCGGCGAGGATCGACACGCTCTGCCCCCACCACGCCGCCGGGCGGGTGCGGCGCGCGTAGAACTCGTCGCGGTTCGCCGCCACCACCAGCGGGTAATCCGGATGCGATTGCCATGCAAGGAGGATCAAGCACATGACGCGCGGCACCTCATGCGGTGGGGTCGAAAATCGGGTAGGGCAGGGGCCGCAGTTCGGCCGCCGGCGCATCCGGTGCACCGACGCGCAGGACACCGGTCTCGGTGACCTGCGTCGGACACTCGATCAACGCGTCCCATCCTGCGGGCGCGTCCGGTCCCGCAACCGACGCCGCCTGCACCAGGTAACCGACCGGCTCCGCCTTGTCATCATGGAATACGTCCGGGCCGGGACCGATCGCCGGCGCGCGGACGAGCGCAAGCCGGCGCCGCAGCTTGCCGAGATACTGGCTGCGTGCGACGACCTCCTGGCCGGGGTAGCAGCCCTTGCGGAAACTCACCCCGCCCAGCACTTCGAGGTTGACCGCCTGCGGAACGAAATGCTCCTGCGTCGCCGCGAAGACATCCGGCACCGCCGCGTCGATCTGCGACCAGTGCCACAGGCCGCCGCCGGCACGGGGAAGGCGGCGGGCGATCGCGTCCATTGCCGCCACCGGTTGTCCGGCCCGCTCGACGACGAGAAACCGCTCCGCGCACTCGGCCCCACCCGGCAGACGTGCAATGCGCGCTTCGGCGTACCCCGAAACCGGCCCGCATTGCCAGGGCGCCACCGGGGCCGAGAGGCCTTCGCCGGCCAGCGCGGCCGCGGCGCCGGGGCCCAGCACGAAGCGCGCCTGCCAGCGTTCGCCGGCATCGCGCACCGTCGCCTTCGCCCGCAGCACGAACATGCCGAGCCGGCGCGCCAAGCCTGCCGCCACTTCCGCGGGCATCAGCAGCGCCAGACCGGTATCGGTCCGCCAGGCCTGGTAGATCGCCAGCAGCCGTCCCTTGGCGGTGCAATATCCGCCGAGCTGCCAGCTCGTGCCGGTCATCGCGGCGATGTCGGCCGTGCTCTGCCCATGGAAGAAGGTCAGGGCGTCGGGGCCGTCGATCTCGACGACGCGCCAATCGTCCAGGGTGCCCCACACCGGACCGGCGCGCCGCGCGGCGTGGTCGGCAGCGGATACTTCCCACCGGTTGGCGGCGGGTACGGAATCGGCAAGTGAGGGTGCGGTCGTCATGGGCCGATTATAGGAACGTCCGGGACGGCGGATGGCGGATGGATCGGGGGGTTTTTGGGGGACAATGCGTTTCTGAGAGGTTTCCTGCCGCATTGACGGTTTTCTGCATGCTTGGTCGTTCGTTTCGGTTTGCCCTTGCCGCCGTGCTGGTCCTGGTGCTGTCGCTCGGCGCTGCGGCATGGTACGAACTTCGCCGGCCGCTCGGCATTCCGGCGGCGTCCGTCGACCTGCGGGTGCGGACGGGATCGACGGCGCGCGCGATCGCCCGGGGGCTGCAGGCCGACGGGGTCGACGTCAACGAAACGGCGTTCGTCGCCGCGGCCCGGCTGTGGGGCGTGACCCGCCACCTGCGCGCAGGCCGCTACCGCATCGTCGCGGGCGCGACCTTGCGCTCGCTGCTCGACCAGCTGCGGCGCGGCGCCGTCGAACCCGAGCGCGTGACCATCGTCGAGGGCAGCACCTTTGCCCAGATGCGCGCCCAGCTCGCCGCCTGCGCGGATCTGCGCCACGACACGGCGGGATGGCCGGAGGCGCGGATTCTCGCCGCGATCGGCGCCCCGCAGCCGCGCGCGGAAGGGCTTTTCGCACCCGATACCTATTCCTACGTTCCCGGCAGCAGCGATCTCGACGTGTTCCGGCAGGCCTACGAGGAACAGCAGCGGCGCCTTGCCCAGGGTTGGTCGGCCCGCGCCGTCGATCTGCCCTATGCCAGCCCCTATGAGGCGCTGGTGATGGCTTCCCTGGTGGAAAAGGAGACCGGCCGCGCCGAGGAGCGGCCGCTCGTCGCCGCCGTGTTCGTCAACCGCGAACGGCAGAGCATGCCCCTGCAGACGGATCCGGCGGTGATCTACGGGCTGGGCGCGGCGTTCGACGGCCATCTGCACAAGCGCGATCTGCGTGCCGACACCCCCTACAACACCTATCTCCACGCCGGTCTGCCGCCCACCCCGATCGCGCTGCCGGGCCTCGCGGCGATTCGCGCGGCCCTGCATCCGGCGGCGTCGAGTGCGCTCTATTTCGTGGCGCGGGGCGACGGCAGCTCGGAGTTCTCGCGCACCCTGGCCGAACAGAATCGCGCGATCCACCGCTTCCTGCACCGGCATCCGGCGCACGCTCCCAAGGAGTGACGGGGTGGGGATGCGCGGAAAGTTCCTGACCTTCGAAGGCGTCGACGGCGCCGGCAAGACCACCCAGTGCGATGCGCTCGCGCAGGCCCTGACGGCGCGGGGGGTGCCCTTCGTGCGCACGCGCGAGCCGGGCGGAACCCCGCTGGGAGAGGAACTACGCGGATTGCTGTTGCAGCGCGCGATGGAGCCGATCACCGAAGCCCTGCTCATGTTCGCCGCGCGGCGCGAGCACATCGTCGCCGTGATCGAACCGGCGCTGGCGCAGGGCCGGTGGGTCCTGTGCGATCGCTTCACCGACGCGAGCTATGCGTATCAGGGCGGCGGCCGCGGCCTCGACGCGGCCCGCCTCGACACGCTGGCGCAATGGGTGCAGGGCGCGCTGCAGCCCGACCTCACGGTCCTCGCCGACGTTGCGCCGGAACTGGCCCAGGCACGGCGCGCGCGTGTGCGCGAAGCCGACCGGTTCGAGGCCGAGGCGCTGGAATTCTTTCTGCGGGTGCGGGCCGCCTACCAGGCGCGCGCGCATGCCGAACCGGACCGGTTCTTCGTCATCGACGGTGCGCGGTCGCCGGAAGAGGTGACGGCGGAGATCCTGCAGCGGCTCGACCCCTGGCTGGAGGCGCGGCAGTGACGGCCGATTCCACCCTTGCGCCCTGGTTGCACGCCGCGCACGCGACGCTGGTCGCCCTGCGCGCCCGCGGCGCCCATGCCGCGCTCCTCCATGGCCCGGCGGGCATCGGCAAATGGGAACTCGCCATGGCGTTCGCCCGCGACGTGCTTTGCGAAACTCCCGACGCGCACGGACGCGCCTGCGGCGCCTGCCCGTCCTGCCGCCTGGAAGCGGCCGGCAATCATCCGGATCTCCGCGTGGTGGTTCCCGATGCGCTGGCATTCCGCCGCCCGGCCCCGGCCGAGCCGCAGGACGAGGAGGCGACGACGCGCGAGCGCGGTGACGGTGGCGACGGCAGCGGCGCCGAGGTCGAGCGCGGCGCGACGGCCAAGGCCAGCCGGGAGATCAAGATCGAGGCGGTGCGCAATCTGGCGGCGTTCACCGGCGTCAGCACCCATCGGGGCGGGTTGCGGGTGGTCGTCCTCGGCCCGGCCGAAGCGCTCAATGCCGCCGCGGCCAACGCGCTGCTCAAGGGACTGGAGGAGCCGCCGCCGCAGAGCCTGTTTCTGCTGGTGTCGGACCATTTCGACTGGTGCCTGCCGACGATCGTGTCGCGCTGCGCCCTGGTTCGGGTCGCCGTCCCGCCCCGGCAGGCCGCGCTCAACTGGCTGCTGGCGCAGGGCATCCCCGATGCCGGGCAGCGGCTCACCGAAGCGGGCGGAGCGCCGCTGGCGGCCGCGCGCGACGGCGACGGGCTCGACGCCGACGCCGCGGAAACGCTGCGGGGGCTGCTGCGGCTCGGCCCGGCGCTGCGGGCCGCGCAGATCGCTGCGCAGATCCCGCGGACGATTCCGGTGGCGGCGTCGATCGCGTTGTTTCAGCGCTGGACATGGGACTTTTTGTCCGTTCGCCTGGGCGGCCACCTCCGCTATCATCCCGAAGAGGCGGCCAGCTTCGCGGCCCTGGCGCAGGCGTGGAGGCCGGACGCCGCGGTATCCTGGCTGGACCGGCTGCGCGACGCGCGTGCGACGGCGGACCATCCGCTCAATGCGCGCGCCGTGGTGGAAGGGCTCCTCCTGGCGTACCGGAATTCCATGGCGGAAGGCAGGGCAGACGCGTGAGTGATGCGGCGGAACTACGCAACACCGATCCGGGGGCCGGCGCCCCCATGGGCGCGTTTGCGGAGGGGGCGGCCAGCGCGCGCCCGGCCGTGCTGTCGCTGGCCATCAAGGAAAAGGCCGCGCTCTATGCGGCATACATGCCGTTCCTGAAGAACGGCGGCATCTTCGTACCAACCAACCGCCCGTACAATCTCGGCGACGAGGTCTACCTCATCCTCACCATCCTCGACGATCCCGTGCGCGTACCGGTGGCGGGGAAGGTGGTCTGGGTCAGCCCAAGCGGAAGCGGGGCGACCCGTACGCCGGGAATCGGCGTCCATTTTCCGGGCGACGAAACCGGCGTCGCGGCCCGCAAACGAATCGAGGACGCACTGGGCGCTGCGCTGCGCTCGCAGCGTCCCACCCACACGATTTGATCGACTCCCACTGCCATTTCTGTTTTCCCGAATTGCTGGCCGAACGCGACGCCGTGCTGGCGCGCATGCGCGCGGCCGGCGTGCGCATGGCGCTCAACGTCTGCACCACGCTGCGCGAGGCGCCGCAGGTCGTGGCGTTCGCACAGCAGCACGACGGCATCTATGCCTCGGTCGGGGTGCATCCGGACTACAACGAAGAGGCGGAGCCGGACGTTTCGACCCTGGTCGCCGCCGCGGCCGCCGACAAGGTCGTCGCGATCGGCGAGACCGGCCTCGACTACTACCGCCTGCAGGAACCCCTGGACTGGCAGCGCGAGCGGTTTCGGGTCCACATCCGCGCCGCCCGGGAGACCGGCAAACCGCTCATCGTCCATACCCGCGCCGCCTCGGCGGATACGCTGCGGATCCTGCGCGAGGAGCGCGCCGACGAGGTCGGGGGCGTGATGCACTGCTTCACCGAAAGCGCCGACGTCGCCCGTGCAGCCCTGGATCTGGGCTTCTTCATCTCCTTTTCCGGGATCGTCACCTTCAAGTCGGCGCAGGATCTGCGCGCGGTGGCGGCAATGATCCCGGACGACCGCCTGCTCATCGAGACCGATGCGCCGTTCCTGGCGCCGGTTCCGCACCGGGGGAAAACCAATGAGCCGGCATGGGTCTGTGCCGTCGCGGAAGCGCTGGCCACCGTGCGCGGGCAAGCGCGGGCCCGGATCGAGGAGTTGACCGATCAAAACTTCCTACGTTTATTCAATATATTGCAGTAGATTGTTGAGCATTTGCTTTAAACAAATTACTTGAAGTTGAAATGCATCAGCCGTCTCCTCCCGACCTTGCCTTGTGGCGCGCGGCCATGCGCTCCGAGCTCATCGCCCGGCGCCAGGCGATGTCGGCGGCGGCGCGCCAGGAGGCCGACCTGCGCATCAGCCTGGCGCTGCTGCGCGCCCTGCCGCAGCAAGCCGCGCAGCAAGCCGGAATGGTCGTCGGATTCTGCTGGCCGCACCGCGGGGAGTACGATCCGCGCCCGGTCCTCGACAGCCTGCGCGCGCAAGGGCTGCGCAACGCCCTGCCGGTGATCCGGCGCGAAGCCGAACCGATGCGCTTCCGGCGTTGGGAACCCGGCGTTGCGATGGAGGAGGGGCCGTTCGGAATCGCGATGCCAACCGGAACCGAGGAGGTCGATCCGGACCTGCTGCTCGTCCCGCTGGTGGGCTTCGGCGATGCCGGCGACCGCCTTGGATACGGCGGCGGCTACTTCGATCGCACGCTGGCGGCGCGCACGCCGCAACCGCTCGCGATCGGTGTCGGATTCGAGTTCGCGCACATGGCGACGACGTTCCCGCGCGCGCATGACATCCCGATGGATGCGGTGATCACCGAGGAAGCGGTCCGCTGGCGCGAAAGCGGCCACCTCCGCGCGGTCACACCGGCGCAGCTGCGCACCCACCTCACCGAGCTTGCCGAGTCGCGACGAGCGGAGGTCCGCGCCAACGCCACGACGATCCTGCGCACCTGGGAGTGACGAAGCGCGCTGCCGGTTAACGGCAGGTTGGCGCACCTTCATGCCCGGTTCATCGCGATATTCGATGCTTTGGAAAGCCGTCCCATTGCCATGATGGTGCGGGCGTTCCAACCATGCATCGAGGATGTGATGAACGAATATGACAAGGGCTCCGGCAGGCTGTCTCCGTTCGGACTGGCCGCAGCGACCGCCGTCGCGCTGCTCGGACTGCCGCCGTCGGCAATCGCCGATGGCACGCAAGCCGCGGCCCCGCCCGCCACCTCCGCATCCTTCGGCGTCGCCCTGACCGCCGGGCTCTCGGGCGTCGGCGTCGATCTCGCCCTCCCGATCAACCCGAGCTTCGGCCTGCGCGCAACGGTGTCCGGACTGAGCCTGAGCCACAACGGGACGTACGGCACCAGCAACGTCTGGAACGGCAACCTCAAGCTGGCCCAGTACGGCGTGCTCGGCGACTACTACCCGTTTGCCGGCAGCTTCCGCCTGTCCGCGGGCGTCATCTACGACGCCAATCAGCTCGACGTCAACGGCACGGCCAGCGGCAGCTACACCTTCGGAGGCCAGACGTACAACGTCGGCGAGATCGGCACCGCCAACGGCACGGTGACCTGGAACCGGTTCGCGCCATATCTCGGCATCGGCGCCGGCAATCTTGCCGGCAGTCCGGGATTCCACACCGGATTCGACCTGGGCGTGCTGTATGCCGGACGACCGACGGTGACGCTGACTGCGAGCTGCAGCGCCGGCGCGGTGACGTGCAACCAGTCGACCTTGAATCAGAACGTGGCCGCCGAACAGGCCAGCCTGCAGAGCGAGGCCAACAAGTTTCGCTTCTGGCCGGTGGCGCGGGTCGAGATCGGGTACGCGTTCTGATGCCGCCGCCGGTACGCCGCGGCGCCGGACTGCGCAGACTCCTCGGCACCCGGGTGGAGCGCGGCGCTCGCCGCGCGGCCGTTATCCGCCGTGGCGCAGGAAATCCTGGAGGATCGTCGCGGCGATCTCCTCGATCGACTTGCTCGTCGACGACATCCAGCGCACGCCGGTGATGCGCATCAGGCGCTCGGCCTGGGCCACCTCGTAGCGGCAGTTTTCCACCGACGCATAGTGGCTGTTCGGCCGCCGTTCGGTGCGGATTTCCGCGAGACGCTCCGGACTGATCGACAGCCCGAACAGCTTGGCGCGGAACGGATGCAGGGTGCCGGGCAGGGCGTCGCGCTCGAAATCGTCGGGGGTCAAGGGATAGTTCGCCGCCTTGATGCCGTACTGCATCGCCAGGTACAGGCTGGTCGGCGTCTTGCCGCTGCGCGAAACGCCGACCAGGATGATCTCCGCGCGCGCAAGTTCGGCCGCCGATTGGCCGTCGTCGTGCGCCATCGCGAACTTGATCGCTTCGATCCGGTTCTTGTAGCGCTCGGCATCCATCAGGCCATGCGATCGGCCGATGGTGTGGGTGGATCGGATCCCCAGTTCCGTTTCGAGCGGCGAGACGAAACTGGCAAGCAGATCCAGCACGAGCGCATCGGCGCCGCCGACGATCGCGTTGATCTGCGGATCGACCAGGGTCGAGAACACCACCGGCCGCTGCCCGCTGGTGCGGTGCGCCTGGTGGATGCGCGCCAGCGCCTCGTCGGCGCGCTGCGGCGAATCGACGAAGGCGATGCGGTGCGTGCGCGCCTGCAGGCCGTCGAATTGCGCGAGCACGCTTTGCCCCATCGTCTCGGCCGTGACGCCGGTGCCGTCGGATACGAAGAAGACGTCCCGCGCCACCGTACGGGCGGCGCTGCCGTCGTGACGGGCACCGGAGGAATCCAACGTGGTTTTGGACGAGGTCATGTCGCCCCCCTGCCGGCTTTGGATAGAATGGTCCGCACATTCTATTGGGTCGGCGCGACGCGCCGACCGGACCGCCGGGGAGGGATGTATGCAGAGCGAACGCGACGAACTCGTACTTCCCTTGCGCAGCCTGCGCATGACCGATGTCGACCGGGTCGGCGGCAAGAATGCCTCGCTGGGCGAAATGTTGAGCCAGCTCGAGACCCGGGGCGTGCGCGTCCCCGACGGTTTCGCGACCACCGCGCACGCATTTCGGGAATTCCTCCAGGCCAACGGCCTGACCGAGCGGATCGCGCGCCGCCTCGACGGCGTTTCCGCCGAGGACATTCCGGCCTTGACCGCCGCCGGCGCCGAAGTCCGGCAATGGATCGCCGCCGGACGCTTTCCCCCCGGCTTCGAGCAGGCGATCCGCCGGTTCTATGCGGATCTGGAAACGCAGGCGGGCGCGGACTGTTCGGTTGCCGTGCGCTCGAGCGCGACCGCCGAAGACCTGCCCCAGGCGTCCTTCGCCGGACAGCAGGAAACCTTTCTCCACGTACGCGGAATCGATGCGGTGCTCGCGCGCATCCGCGAGGTCTTCGCCTCGCTCTACAACGACCGCGCCATCTCCTATCGCATCCACCAGGGGTTCGCGCACGACAAGGTCGCCCTGTCGGCGGCGGTGCAGCGCATGGTGCGCAGCGACCTCGCCGCGTCGGGGGTGATGTTCACGCTCGACACCGAATCGGGATTCCGCGACGTCGTGTTCGTGACCGCGAGCTACGGCCTGGGCGAGATGGTGGTGCAGGGCGCGGTCAATCCCGACGAGTTCTACGTCCACAAGCCCATGCTGGCGGCGGGCAAGTTCCCGATCGTGCGGCGCAGCCTGGGTTCGAAGCTGGTCAAGATGGTCTACGCCGACCCGCCCGGGGCCGACGGCCGCAGCGTGCACACGGTGGACGTCCCCGACGCCGAGCGCCACCGGTTCTCCCTCACCGACGACGATGTCCTGGAGCTGGCCCGCTACGCCATGACGATCGAGGACCACTACGGTCGCCCGATGGATATCGAATGGGGCAAGGATGGGGCCGACGGCCGCATCTACATCCTGCAGGCGCGCCCCGAGACGGTCAAGTCGCAGGCCCGCGAGGAGACCCAGCTGCGCTACCGTATCCGCAACGCCGCCGGCGCGCTGGTGCTCGCGAGCGGGCGGGCGATCGGGCAGAAGATCGGCACGGGAACCGTCCGGGTCGTCGCCGACGCATCGCACATGAATCTGGTCCAGGCGGGGGACGTCCTGGTCACCGGCATGACGGATCCGGACTGGGAGCCGGTAATGAAGCGCGCGGCCGCGATCGTCACCGACCGCGGCGGCCGCACCTGCCACGCGGCGATCATCGCCCGCGAGCTGGGCATTCCCGCCGTCGTCGGCTGCGGCAATGCGACGGAGACGCTCGCGGATGCGGGCGAGGTCACGGTGAGCTGCGCCGAAGGCGACACCGGTCACGTCTACCGCGGCCGGCTCGACGTCGAGGCGGAGACGGTGCGCCGCGGCGCACTGCCCGAAATCGGCGTGAAGATCATGCTCAACGTCGGCAACCCGCAGCTCGCATTCGACTTCCAGTCGCTGCCGAACCATGGTGTCGGACTCGCCCGTCTCGAGTTCATCATCAACAACCACATCGGCGTCCATCCCAAGGCGGTGCTCGCGTACCCGGACCTGGACGACGCGCTCAAGAGCGCAGTGGAACGCCTGTCCTACGGCCATGCCGATCCGCGCGACTTCTTTACCCGCCGCATGGCCGAAGGCATCGCCACGATCGCCTGTGCGTTCTGGCCCAAGCCGGTCATCGTGCGCATGTCGGACTTCAAGAGCAACGAATACAGCAAGCTCATCGGCGGTGCGCGCTACGAACCGTCGGAAGAGAATCCGATGCTGGGATTCCGCGGCGCCTCGCGCTACATCGCCCCGAGCTTTGCCGACTGCTTCGCCCTCGAGTGCCAGGCGCTCAAGCGGGTGCGCGAGACGATGGGCCTCACCAACGTCGAAATCATGATCCCGTTCGTGCGCACCCTGCACGAGGCCCGGCGGGTGACCGAACTCCTGGCGGAACACGGCCTGCGCCGCGGCGAAAACGGCCTGCGCCTCATCATGATGTGCGAGATCCCGTCGAATGCGCTGCTGGCGGAGGACTTCCTGCAGTACTTCGACGGCTTTTCGATCGGATCCAACGACCTCACCCAGCTCACGCTGGGCATCGACCGCGATTCGGGCCTGGTCGCGGATGCCTTCGACGAGCGCGATCCCGCGGTGAAGGCGCTGCTGGCGCGGGCGATTTCCGCATGCAATGCGCTCGGGAAGTACGTCGGCATCTGCGGCCAGGGGCCATCGGATCACCCGGATCTGGCGCAATGGTTGATGGAGCAGGGGATCGGCTCGATCTCGCTCAATCCCGATTCCGTGGTCGAGACCTGGAACCGACTCGCGGGGCGCTGAGATCCGTTCATGAGCAAAATCCCGCTCCTCTCCCTTCTCGAAACGCGCGTTCTCGGCGTGCTGGTGGAAAAGGAACACACCGTTCCCGACACCTATCCGCTGTCGCGGAACGCGCTGACCGCCGGCTGCAACCAGAAGAACAACCGCGATCCCGTGATCGAGGCGCACGAAACGGAGGTGCAGGCGGCGCTCGATTCCCTGCGCGCGCACACGCTCGTGATCGAGTCCAGCGGCACGCGGGTGACGCGCTACGCGCACAACATCGGGCGCGTTCTGGGCATCCCCAGCCAGTCGGTCGCGCTGATGGCGGCCCTCATGCTGCGCGGTCCGCAAACGGCCGCCGAGCTGCGGAGTGCCACGGAACGCATGCACCGGTTCGCCGACGTCTCCTCGGTCGATGCGTTCCTGACCGAACTGGCCGAGCGCGGCGAAGACGCGGGCGGGCCGTTGGTCGTGAAACTCGCGCGCGCCGCCGGCGAGCGCGAAGCCCGCTGGGCGCATCTGCTCTCCGGTCCGGTCGCGTCGGGCCAGGGCGATACGCCGGCGGTCGGCGGGGCCCCCGACATTTCGTTGTCCGAACTCGATGCGTTGCGCGCGAATCAAGTCCGGCTGACGGCCGAGGTTGCGGACCTTCGCGGCAAGCTCGAGCGCATGGCGGCGGAATTGGGAATTCTTCTGTAAGAGCAAAAAGTCAGGACTACGAAACGCTCCGGCAACAGGAGCTGGACCACCGCGGGCAGAGCACGAAACAGTTCGCCGGCCGCTCAGGGCGCTCGATTCCGCCTCTCGAAATGGCCCCTTTCCGGAAAGGAAATCGGGGCGCGGAAAATTCCCTATCGGCCAGGAGCCGTCGCTCGAAGTCACGAAACCCCCTCTCCCGCGACGGCGGGAGAGGGCGGGGGTGAGGGCCGTCGCAATAGCGATGTCGTGCGAATTTGCTCGAGCACTGCCACGGTCTGCGTCAAGATCTCGTTGTCGCAGTATCGCTTCACCACG
>JAKCCX010000139.1 GCA_021838715.1 Pseudomonadota bacterium
TCCGATCTGTTCAGTCTCCATCCGATCCCTGGCGCCGGGCAGATGATCTTCTCCGACCTCGGCACGATCGCCGTCGAGGCCACGCGCGGCTTCTCGGCCTATCGCTGGATCAGGCAGCAACTCACCGCCCGCGGGGTTCCCGCCGGGCAGATCGCCTTCATGCAGGACTACAAGCGCTCGGCGGACAAGCAGCGGCTGTTCGCGGACTTCCGGGCCGGGCGTGTGCGGGTGCTGATCGGTTCCTCCGACACCATGGGCACCGGGGTCAACGTGCAGCAGCGGCTGGCGGCGCTGCATCATCTCGACGTGCCGTGGCTGCCGAGCCAGATCGAGCAGCGTGAGGGCCGCATCGAGCGGCAGGGCAATCAGCACGGCGAAATCGACATCTACGCCTACGCCACGCTCGGCTCGATGGACGCCACGATGTGGCAGAACAACGAGCGCAAGGCGCGGTTCATCGAGGCGGCGCTGTCCGGCGACCGCACGATCCGCCGCATCGAGGATGCCGGCAGCCAGGCCAACCAGTTCGCGATGGCCAAGGCGATCGCGTCGGGCGACAGCCGGTTGATGCGCAAGGCCGGGCTGGAAAGCGAGATCGCGCGGCTGCAACGCCAGTGCGCGGCGCATGCGGATGACCAGCACGCGGTCCGGCGGCAGATCCGCGACGCACGGCTCGACCAGGCGAACGCCGAGGGGCGGATCAGCGCGATCACCGCCGACCTGGCCCGGCGGCAACCGACCCGCGGCGACCAGTTCTCGATGCAGATCGAGGGCCGGACGATCACGCAGCGCAAGGCGGCAGGCGCCGCGTTGCTGACGAAGGTCCGCCTTGCGCTGCGGGAGCGCCCCGAACGCAGATGGACAATCGGCCGCTTCGGCGGCTTCGACCTGACCTGCGCCCTCCGCGCCGGCCGGCATGACCTCCGGCCGGAGCCGCTCCTTCTGCTGGAACGGACGGACTTCGCGCAGCCGATCGCCATCGACAGCGAGACGACCGCAGTCGGAATCATCGCCCGGCTGGAGCACGCCCTCGACCGGATGGAGACTGAACTCGGGGAGCAGCGGCGCCGCGTCACCGACGCGAAGGCCCAGCTGGCCGGCTATGCGCCGCGCCTGGGCGAGACGTTCCCCTTGCAGGGCGAGCTGGACGCCAAGCTCGCCCTGCTTGCCGAGATCGAGGCGGACCTGGCCCGCACCGAAGGCGCGGTCGGCGAAGGGCGGTCGGCGGTAACCCCGGTGTAATTGTCGCCTCCCGACCCAAGTAAGACGCCAGCCTGCTATTGTAACGATCCTGAGAGCGGCCATTCGCCAGCGCTAGCCCGGGACGGCTTAGCGTCCATGGCGAACGGTCCGACAACAAACCTAATAGACCGAAAGCTGACATTGCTTTGAATCGCGGCTAAATTTGAATTCCTCTATTTCACGGGGCGCGACTAGGTGACTCTAATCCGTCATCGCCAAGATCTTCCGACGCTTGAACGCATGTTCATGCGCCTGCGCACGCGCATGGGCCTCTTTGTCGTGGGCGCTGGCGCGTCGGCAGGATCGTCGCCGCTCGGTCGGGATTTCTGGCGCGAGTCACCATTGGACTATCTCCGCGGCCTGCGTTCCTTCCCGGCCATTGTGACGCCACGGGGTCCGCTGACGCAGCGCATGATTGATCATTCGGGAATTGCGATCGGAGACATTTTTCCCGGTCGCGAGATCCGCCCCGGCACCGACGAATATCCATTCCGCGAGATTTTGAAGCGTTTGCCGGATGAATTTGCGCGGGAGCAATTGAAGCACGTCCTTGCTCATGCAAGGTATTTCGCGCAAACCGAGGGAACCGTCACGGACAGCTATAGAGTCTTCCGCGCGTTCCACGCCTCAGTCATTGCAGACTACAATCACGACGGCCTTGCCCAAGAGTTTTGCGGTGCTACGCACGCGATTGTCGAAATGCACGGGGCGATTCATCCGGTCTATGGGGCGCCTGAGTTCGGCGCTTGGATTTCGGGCCTGCGCGAATTCGACATAGCGTTGCCACCCGATGATTTGGTCATGGGGCTTCCGGAGTCGTGGACCGACACGCGCCTGTATCGACGGCTGTCATGGGTAATGAGCAAGGCACCACAGCATGTAGCGATCATCGGCTATAGCTTCGCCCAGATGGGAAGTGGTTACGATGACGCGGTGACGCTCGCGTGCTTCGTCCAGAGGTTCAAGCACTACCCCGGCGCAATCCTCGTTGTCAGCCCCGATCCTACGCAGCTTTGCGCGATGCTTTCCGACGCGCTTGAAATCAAGACCGTCTATCCGATCAAACGCTATTGGAACGTGCTCGCGCATGCGTATTTGGAGACACAGCGGGATCCGGACAAATTCCGGTCTGTGGACCACGCACATGGGTTTCTATACGACCGACACGGCAGCGGTCAGACATTCCCGATCCCGCCGCGCTGCGTCTAGTTCCTAACGCGACGGCTAATTCTGGCCGCCATCGCCCGAAACCGGACCGTCGCAAAACCACCCTTTCCAGACATTCGAACCGAGGCGTGACCCAGGAAGGGTGCCTGCACGGATCCGGCCTTTTTGACAGCACTTCACCCCTCCCGTCTGTCCACGCCGCCATGGCCGCAACGCCAGGAGAGCAGGCCGCGAACGCGGACAAGCAAGGGGGGATGGAAAAGAGGACAGAAGCGAGAAAACGGCTGCCGCATCGCCGTCCGCCGCCGCAAGGGACCGGCCTCCGGCCTCGCGTTGCGCGCGCCCTTGCCCCGTCGGTCCGGGATGCGCCGCTCGGGAGGGGTCTTCCCGAACACAGGGAGGATGAAACCCCAACCAAGAGGAGCCAGCCATGGCCGAACTACGCAGCGTCGATCCGCGTACCCTTCACGTCAGCCCGAAC
>JAKCCX010000140.1:0-1574 GCA_021838715.1 Pseudomonadota bacterium
GCCACCGACGCGCCGAACGCCGCCTCGGCGGCGGGCGCGTCGAAGCCGATGCCGTCGTCTTCCATGGTCAGGCTGACGCCCCCCGGATCCGCTTGCAGACGCAGATTGGCGTGGCGGGCATGGGCATGGCGCACGACGTTGTCCAGCAACTCTTCCACGATCCGGATCAGGTCGGTGCTGCGCAGGGCGGGAATCCGATCTTCCGGGACCGCCACTTCGCAAGACAACTGGAGTCCGGGTGCGGACGCTTCCGCGGCACGGCATCCGGCCGACACCGCGTCGGCCAGCCCGAGATCGTCGAGATGACGGGAATGCAGCGTCTCCGAAAGCCGCCGCAGTCCGATCAGCACGTCGCGCAGTCGTCCGATGGCTTCGCGCAAGGGGGCCGCGCCGTCCGAGCCGGCATTCTGGGCCTGCCGCAGTCCTTCCTCGGCCGCATATTTGGCGGCGGCGACCGCGGGCGCGATCTCGCCGTCGAGCGTGGCCGCCGTGCGCCGGCGCTGCGCATCCCAACGCGCAAGCACCGCATAGGTGGCCCGCTGCGCCCGCCGTACTTCTTCGGCGTCCGCCACGAGGCGGAGGCGGCGCTCGACCCAGAAAACGAGTGTCCCGCCCCCCTCGCTGCCGGCGCCCACCGTCATTTCCACCAGGGTCCGGCGCCCGCTCCGTCCGCGCAATGCAATCTCGAACTGGTCCACCGCGCCGAAGCGTATGCGCGCAACCGCGACCTCCGCCGCCGCACGCCATTCCTCCACCGCCAGATCCTGCAGCGACCGTCCCTGCAGTTCCTGCGGCTGGAATCCCAGCATGGCTGCCGCCGTGGCGCCCGCTTCGCGGATGCGTCCGTCGGCGTCGATCCGGACCGCCGTGCGCGGCAGCGCACCGATGCCGTCCGGCAGCGCCGGGGGCGGCCGATCGGTGTGCCGGGTTGGGAGCGGATCCATGCGGCCCTCCTCTTATTGATGGCTCATTGTTCCACAGCGGAAACGCACCGATGATGAGGCTTGGCAAGTTTTGTTCCATTTCGTATCGGAAGGTCGACAAATCGCCACGGTGACGCCAACTTCGTCTAATGTCGGGCGTGTCGGAACCACCTGGAGACCTGCCATGGAACGTTTGCCCCTTTCCTTCCTGCGCCGCGCCGCGCTCGGCGTCACCTTTGCAACCGGTTTCGCGCTGAGTGCGGTCGCGATCGCGGCCCCGCCCGCCGCCGCACCCGCCGGCCCGACCACGATGGCGGCGGCGTTTTCCCGCCATGTGCAATGGCATCTGGACAACCTTGCCGACCGTCTCGAGATCCAGGCCTCGCAGGAGCCGGCGTGGCAGACGTTCGAAGCCGCGTTGCGCAACGTGATGACGTTCCACTGGAAGATGATGACCTCGCCGGTGCCCGGCCCGGACACGAACGCGGCGACGATCGCGCGCCTGCGTGCCGATCGCGCCGCAGAGCAGGCCCGCAATCTGGACCGCCTGGCGAAGGCGACGGCCGGGCTGCGGCAGGTGCTGACGACGAACCAGCGTGAAGTCCTCGATGAAGTGGCCAGCCGGTATGCCGGGCATCGCTTCGGACATTG
>JAKCCX010000140.1:1674-2872 GCA_021838715.1 Pseudomonadota bacterium
CCTTCTGTGTGTCTGCCCGCCGGCCGGCGCAGCGTGCGCCGGCGCGTCCGCGCCGGTTGCCGCGGGCCGGTCCGTGTATCTCGAGGACCTCACCTGGATGGAACTGCGCGACGCGGTGCGCGCGGGAAAAACCACCGCGATCATTCCCATCGGCGGCACCGAGCAAAGCGGTCCGGCGATCGTCCTGGGGAAACATAACGCGCGGGTGCGCTGGCTCAGCGGGCGGATCGCGCAGGAACTCGGCACCGCGCTCGTCGCGCCCGTCGTGGCCTACGTTCCCGAAGGGTCCACCGAGCCGCCCAGCTCACACATGCGATTCCCCGGCACGCTCACCGTGCCGCCGGCGGTGTTCGATGCGACCCTGACCTCCATCGCCGACAGCCTGCGCATCCACGGCTTCCGCACCATCGTGTTTCTGGGCGACCACGGCGGCTATCAGAAGGACGTGGCGCGGCTCGCGCACCGGTTGAACCGAAGGTGGGCACCCGGCACGCGGGTGCTTGCGCCGCCGGAATATTTTCAGGCCTCGTTCGAGGGGTTCGCGCAAATTCTGCGCGAGCGCGGATATCGCGCCGACGAACTCGGCACGCACGCGGGCCTGCTCGACACATCGTTGTCGCTGGCGGTCGATCCGGCGCTGGTGCGTGCGGACCTGCTGCATGCCAAGGGCGTCCGCTTCGACACCGCGCATGGCGTCTACCACGGCGACCCGCGGCGCGCGACGGCGGCGCTGGGCCGGCTCGGCGTCGATGAGATCGTACGGAAGACCGTTGCCGCGATCCGCGCCCAGGAACAGCGATGAACGGTTCGAGCCCGCCCGGCTTCTGCTACGGGCGGCTGCCGGGCGATGGCGTTCCGGCGGCGACCCAGCGCCGCCAACCGTCCGCGCGCAGCGCGCATGCGGGGCAGGTGCCGCAGCCGTATCCCCAGGGATGGCGTTCGCCCCGCTCTCCCAGATAGCACGTGTGCGTGTGCTCGACGATCAGGTCGACCAGGGATGCGCCGCCCAGCGTCTGTGCCAGCGCCCAGGTCTGGGCCTTGTCCAGCCACATGAGCGGTGTCTCGATCGCCATCGGTTCGCCCATTCCCAGTGACAGCGCCTCCTGCTGGGCGCGGATCGTCGCATCGCGGCAATCCGGATATCCCGAATAGTCCGTCTGGCACATGCCGCCGACCAGCGTACGGATCGAACGCCGAT
>JAKCCX010000052.1 GCA_021838715.1 Pseudomonadota bacterium
CGGCGCAGGGCGTCGAGGATGGGTGGCGCCGCGCGAAAATCCATGTCGGCGACCCACATCGGCAGCGGATCCGCCGCCGACTGCTCGGGAGTCAGGAGCTGGCGGGCGTAGCCCCATTTCATGGAGTTGGTGCCGCGCCGGTCGATCACCTCGTCGAAGTCGTAGCGCGGCGACCCCGGGACGAACGCGGCCGGCGCCGCGGCAACGCCGGGACCCGGTTCGCCACTCATTGCCACATGGCCCGCATCCGCGCGGGCAGGTCGGCGCGCTCGCCGACGATGGCGGGGGGCGGTTCTTCCCGCTGCGGCTCCGGCCAGGAAATCGATTCGAAATGATGCAGCACGGGCTCCGGGATGAACCGGCTGCGAACGGCATGAACATATCGATCGCCGCCGCCGGGCTGGTTGGTGACATGGAAGCGCTGCGGCACGACGATGTCGAGATGATCGCGGGCCCGCGTCATCGCCACGTACAGCAGGCGCCGCTCCTCTTCGACCTGCGCCGTCGACCCCGTCGACAGGTCGGACGGAATGCAGCCATCGACGGCGTTGAGCACGGTCACGGCGGCCCATTCCCGCCCCTTTGCGGAGTGGATGGTGGAGAGGATCAGGTAATCCTCGTCGAGCAGCGGCGCTCCGGCTTCGCCCGCGCTCGCGCTCGGCGGGGCGAGCGTGAGTTCGGTCAGGAATCGCTGCTGGCCGGGATAGGTGGCCGCGATCCGCGCCAACTGCTGGATGTCGGCGACGCGCGTGAGTGCGTCTTCGTACATCCGCTCCATCTGGGCTTCGTACCAGCCGCAGACCTGCTCGAAGACCGCCGGCCACGGCGCGGCGTCCGAACCGATTCCTTCCACCAGCGCGGCGAACTCCCGCCACGCCGGCGCCGCGCCGTCGGGAACCGGGTGGCTCGCAAGACCTGGGCTGCCGTCCCCGGCGGATTCGCAGCGCTGCAGCACGCGCTCGGCGGTCTTCGGGCCGATGCCCGGAAGAAGCTGGATGGCGCGGAAGCCCGAGACGCGGTCGCGCGGATTCCGCGCCCAGCGAAGAACCGCCAGCACGTCCTTGACGTGCGCGGACTCGAGAAATTTGAGGCCGCCGAATTTGACGAAGGGAATGTTGCGACGGGAGAGTTCGACCTCCAGACGGGCGCTGTGGTGCGAGGCCCGGAACAGGATGGCCTGCGATTGCAGCCGCAATGCGGCCTCGCGCCGTTCCAGGACGCGCTCGGCGACGAAGTCGGCCTGACCCGCCTCGTCACGGACGTTGACCAGACGCGGCGCCGACCCGGCGCGACGTTCGGTCCAGAGGTCCTTGTCGTGACGCTCGGACGCGAGCGCGATCACCGCATTCGCGGCGTTCAGGATCGGCTGGGTCGAACGGTAATTGCGTTCCAGCGCGATGCGCTCGGCGGGCGGGTCGAAGCACTGCGGAAATTCGAGAATGTTGCGCACGGCCGCGCCGCGAAACGCGTAGATGGACTGGGCATCGTCCCCGACGACCGTCAGCCCCCGCCCGTCCGGCTTCATCGCCAGCAGGATGGCGGCCTGCAATCGGTTGGTGTCCTGGTATTCGTCGACGAGCACATGATCGAAGCGCTCGCCGAGTTCGCGCGCAAGCTGCGGCTCTTGCGCCAGGTGTTCCCAGTACAAGAGCAGATCGTCGAAATCGAGAACGCGCTGCGACTGCTTCGCCTGCACATAGGCACCGAACAGCCGCTTGAGTTCCGCTTCCCACTCGGCGCACCACGGGAAGTCCGTGCGCAGGACCTCGCCGAGACTTCTGCGCGTGTTCACCACCGCCGAATAGATCGCGAGGCAGGTACCTTTCATCGGGAATCGCCTGGCTTTCGCCGAATCGCCCAACTCATGGCGGACGAGATTCATCAGGTCGGCGGAGTCTTCCCGATCGTGAATGGTGAATCCGGGGTCGATTCCGATCCGGCCGGCGTACTCGCGCAGCAGCCGCGCGCCGACGCTGTGGAACGTGCCCGACCAGGACAGCGAAAGTGCGGCGCCGCGCGACGGGTACGGCGCTTCGCGGCAGATCCGGGTGACGCGGCGGGCCATCTCGTCGGCCGCCCGACTGGAGAACGTCAGCAGCAGGATGCGGCCCGGATCGGCGCCCCGGGCGAGCAGGTGCGCCACCCGATGCGCAAGCGTGTTGGTCTTGCCGGTCCCGGCGCCGGCGATCACGAGCAAAGGGCGGTTCTCCTCCCCGTCCGCGCCATCGGCACCGAATTGCACCGCGCGGCGCTGTGCTTCATTGAGCCGCTCGAGATAGGCGGGAAGCGCACCGGGGGGGCGCGGAGCCGCCGGACGATCGTTCATGCCGAACCTCCAAGCCTGTAGATATTTACAGTATCACAGATCGCTGCGGCGCCGATCCCGCTCCCGGGCCCGAACCGGGAACGGGAAAATGGTATGGGCATGCCACGGGCCGCCGGCTACCCTGCAACGGCGCTGCAACCGCGCCTCCTCCGCCGGAGGCCGGGATGCGGGATGGGGCATGGGGCGCGCGCGGGACGTCTGCGGGATTTGCGAACGGAGGAAGACGATGGCCAAGATTCTGGTTCTGTACTACAGCACCTGGGGACATGTCGAACGCATGGCGCAGGAGGTTGCGGTCGGCGCGCGCGCCGTCTCCGGCGTCACGGTGACCCTCAAGCGGGTTCCGGAAACCATGCCGGCCGAAACGCTGGCGGCGATCCACGCGAAGACCCAGCAGGATGCGCCGGTGGCCAGCCCCGGGGAGCTGGGCGACTATGACGCGATCCTCTTCGGCACCCCGACACGCTTCGGCAACATGTGCGGCCAGATGCGGAACTTCCTCGACCAGACCGGCGCGCTGTGGCAGCAAGGCAAGCTGGTCGGCAAGGTCGGGAGCGTATTTGCCAGCACCGGTACGCAACATGGCGGCCAGGAAACCACCATCACCTCGTTCCATACCACGCTGTTTCATCACGGCATGATCATCGTCGGGGTGCCGTACGCCTGCCCGCAACTGAGCAACATGGATGAAATCACCGGGGGAACGCCGTACGGCGCGACGACGTTGAGCAGGGCGGACGGCACCCGCACGCCCAGCGCGAACGAACTGGCCGTGGCGCGCTACCAGGGGCAACACGTCGCCGAAATCGCCAGGAAGCTATTCGGCTGAGGGTCGAGCGCGGAATCCGGCCTCGTTCCGCGCCCGCTGCCGACCGGCACGCGCTCCTGCCGCCATGCCGCAAGCCGTCAAAGCGACTGGTGCGTGCCGTCGCACAAGACGCCGTTCCTGCTCTGCTTGCAGCCGCAGAAATACACCGTCTTGCTCTCGGCCGCCGTGTACTCCTGCGGCGTGAATTCGGTCCCCTTGTGCGAGCCGTCGCAGAAGGGCTGGTTCTTGCTCCTGCCGCACGCGCACCACCAATAGCTCTTGCCCGCTTCGACCTCAACCGCATACGGGGACTTCTGCGCAACCTGTGCCTTCGTCATTTGCAACTCCTCCTTCCTGTTGAAGATCAATCCGGATTGACGCGCCGATTTTAGTGGCCAGCAGAATTTGCGCCGAATCTGTCAAGATTGCACCGATCGATTCCGAACACCAGTCTTGGCGAACGTTCCCGATGTCGGACCGGAAAAACCCGAAGCTCCCGTTCCATTGGTGGCCGCCGCGATGGCGCCGCCGGCCGGAAACCGGCACCGCATCCGCCGTCGACCCCGCCGGCGCGACGGCGACGCCCGCCGCCGCATCGGGTCCGGGTGACGAGCCCGATGTTTTGACCGCCCCCGACGCGATTACCCTGTTCGAGCACTTGACCGGATGCCGCTGCGAGGCCGACAAGGAGCTGTTTCCGGGCGAGATCGGAGTTCTGCACCGGATCGAGGCGCTGCTCGACTCGGGCGAGTCGCTTGCCGCGTGGGTGCCGCGACCGCCGAACATGCTGCCGCGCCTCCTTGCCTGTCTGCACGGCACCGATCCGTCGTTGCGCGAGGCCGCAGACCTGATCCGCGTCGATGGCACGATGGTGGTCGAAGTCGTGCGTCTGGCCAATTCGGCAGGCATGCGGCATGGCGACCCGGTCCGGGGCCTGGATCAGGCCGTGGTGCGCCTGGGCATCGCGGGATTGCTGCGCGTCGTCGGCGCCAGCCTGGCCCGCCCCCTGTTCGATGCCGGACGCGCCCCGCTGCTTGCGCGCGCGGCCCCGACGCTATGGCGGCTTTCCGAGGAAAAATGCCTCCTGTGCTATGAGCGGGCGCCGGCCGAGGAAGTCGACCGATTCGACGCCTACCTCGCAGGCCTGACGCACAACATCGGATGGATCGGCGCGTTCCGCGCGATGGGACGGCAGACGACCCTCCGCGCGCCCTACAGCGCCGAGTTCGCGGAACGTCTGGCCCGACTGGCCGAACTCCTGTTCGGCGTCAGCGCCGAACAGTGGCAACTCAACGCCGCACTCGGGCAACTGGGGCGGGCACTACGCGCCTCCCCGCTCGCCCACAGCGACCTGCCGCTGGCCAGGGTGCTTTGGCGCGCCGATTGCGAGGCAATGCGCAAGGCCTTCACCACCGAAACCGGCGACCATTCGGCGTCCCGACGGCCAGAGTGAATCCAGCCGCGACCCGCATCGCCCGGCGGATCGCAGGCTGCGCCGGCGGTCGCGCGCATCAGCTCGGGGCCAAGGACCGTCCGCGCAGACTCGCCTCGAATTGTTCGATCGGCATCGGCCTGCCGAACAGATACCCCTGGTAGCGTGCGCAACCCCAATCGTCGAGACATTGCTTCTGCGAGCGGGTTTCGACCCCTTCGGCGACCACCACCAGATCGAGGATCTTCGCCATCGCAATGATGGCCTGGACGATCGCGCCCTCGCTCGTGTCGGGACCCAGTTCCTGTACGAAGGACTGGTCGATCTTCATGACGTTCAGCGGCAGCTTGCGCAGATAGTTGAGCGACGAATACCCGGTGCCGAAGTCGTCAAGCGCGAGACGGACGCCGTATTGCCGAAGCGCCTGCATTGCGGCAATGACCGCTTCGGTGTCGTCCAGCAGGACGCTCTCCGTGATCTCCAGTTCGAGGCGCTGCGGATCGATTGCGTGCCGCGCCACGGCCTTGCGAACCTGATCGACGAAATCCGGCTGATGGAACTGCTTGGCGCTGACATTGATCGCCAGCACGAAATCGCGCGTCTCGTTCCCCGCCTCCCAGCATTTCAACTGGCGACAGGCCGTGTCGAGAATCCACAATCCCGCAGGAATGATCAGGCCGGTTTCCTCGAGCAGCGGAATGAACTGGGCCGGGGATACGATGCCCCGCACCGGATGGCACCACCGGATCAGCGCCTCGGCGCCCACCGGCTGGCCGCGGCGATCGACCTTGACTTGATAGTGCAGTGCGAACTCGTTCGCCTCGATCGCCCGCCGCAACTCCGCCTCGAGCGTCACCCGGGCGGTGATCGCTTCCTGAACCTTCTGATCGTAAAACTTCCGCGTATTGCGTCCGGCCTTTTTCGCCTCGTACATGGCGATGTCGGCCTGTTTGAGCAATTCCTCGGGCGGCGTCCTGCCGTCTTGAAACAGCGTGACGCCGATCGACGGCGTGCACAGGAACCGCGACTCCGCCAACACGAGCGGCTCCGCCAGAGATTCGATGATCTTTTCCGCCACCGCGGCCGCGCGTTCCGATGCATCGGCCTGTGTTGCGCCGAGGTTTTGCAGCATCACGACGAACTCGTCGCCGCCGAGACGCGCCACGGTGTCATCCTCGCGCACTTCCGACGCCAGGCGGTTTCCGACCTGCTGCAGCAGCCAGTCGCCGACCGCGTGGCCGCGGGTGTCGTTGACGATTTTGAAGTTGTCGAGATCGATGAACAGCAGCGCCCCGGCACTCCCGGTTCGAGCGGCGGCAGCGAGCGCAACCTGCAGGCGATCCATCAGCATGCGCCGGTTCGGCAGGTTGGTCAGCGGATCGTACAGCACCAAGCGCTGGATCTCCTCCTCCGTCCTTTTGGCCAGCGTGATGTCGGACAAGGAGCCGACGTAATTCGTCACCAGCCCATCGCCGTCTTTCACCGCCGTGATCGTCAGGTGTTCGGCAAAGAGCTCGCCGTTCTTCCTGCGATTCCACAGCTCCCCCGACCAATACCCGGAATCCTCGACGCCCTGCCACAGCGCCTTGTAGAAATCCGGGCTCTGGCGCCCGGAATGGAGAATCCGCGGATTCCTGCCGATCACCTCGGCCGCCGAATACCCGGTGATCCGGGTGAACGCGCCGTTCACCCGCAGGATGTTGGCATTCTCGTCCGTGATCAGCATGCCCACCTGGGACTCGAAGGCAGTGGCCGCGATCCGGACCTCCCTTTCCAGGGTCTTGCGCGTGGCGATGTATCGGACATAGGCGCAGTTGTACTCCTGGCCACCGTATCGAATGTAGTTGGCGGCGACCTCCACCGGGATGATCTCGCCGCCGCGAGTGCGGTGGTTGGTTTCAAACGTCAACGATCCCTTTCGCTTCAGATCCTCCCAATGACGCGGCCAGCTCTCCTCGCGATAGTTGGGATCGAAGTCGCCGATGCGCATCGACAGCACCACATCCTCCGCATATCCCAGGGAGTCGGCGAACGCCTTGTTCACATACAGCAACCGGCCCCGCTCGTCGGACAGGCTGACCCCCTCGGCGAGATGGTCGGTGATGAACTGCATCAGTTCCATTTCGCGCTGGACGCGCTTGGATTCCGAAACATCCTCGACCATCCACCAGACGAGGCCGTCGCCGCCGGGTCGCCGGATCAGCACGCCGTTGATCCGCAAAACGGCCCGTGATCCGTCCTGGCGGACCAGTTCCCTTTCATAGGGGCCGCAATATCCCTGGGCCTGCAGCGCTTCGAGCCGGCTCGTCGGCTGCGCCGCCGCGTCGCCGGGCATCAGTGCCGAGCAATCGAATGCTTCCGGCCGGCCCGGCGCACATCCGCAGATCGCACAGAACGCGTCGTTGAACTCGATGCAGCGGCCCTGGAGATCCGTGAGCGCGATGCCCATCCGGGACAGGCGGAACAGTCCATCGAGCTTGGCGTGGCTTTCCTCCAGCGCGGCGGTGACCCGGAGCCGCTCGGTGATGTCCCGGGAGGAGTTGAAGAGAACGAGATCGCCGCCGAACTGCACCGGGCAGCCCGAAACCTCCGCATCGAAAACGCTGCCGTCCTTGCGGCGGTGCCTGGTCTGGAACTGGGAACGCGATTGGGCCGCCAGTTGATCGGCGATGGCCTCGATGATCTCCGTTTGATCGGTGAAGTGCGCCTCCCATTGCAGGACGTTCATGCCGATGACTTCCTCGCGCGAATACCCCAGCATCCGGCAAAACGAATCGCTCGCTTCGATCACGTTGCCGTGGCGATCGAGGATATGGATGCCGTCGCTGGCGTTGCGCAGCAAGGGATCGTGTGTGTCCGACGGCGCGGCCTCGGACCCGGAGCACCGGGAATCGGAATTGACCTGACCCGGCGCGGGATCGAGGGAATGGCAGGAATACATCGGCTACCGTGAACAGTCGACTGGGATGGCTGGGCAACACCATACACGACACGATGTGATACGCCCCGTCCTGTACGACGGTTATCGGATTTTCGGCGCGGGGACATAACGATGAAAAGCCGGCCTTTTGATGTCGCTCAACGGCGACCGACCACCACCGTACGCCCCTCCTCGCGGTACAGATCGGACCGGGTCCACGGCACCGGCCATCGGCCCTCGTCTTCGCCGCTTCCGCGGGTGGATGCGAGGATCTGGTAGACGCCGATCTCGCCGACGTCGAACAACATGGCGCACGCGGCCATGTAGAGGCGCCAGACCCGGAACGCCGCCTCGCCGACGAGTTCCGTCGCCTCGTTCCGATGGGCCTCCAGGCGCCGCACCCAATGCCGCAGCGTATGGGCATAGTGGGGGCGCAGCCCTTCGACATCGTGGATTTCGAAGCCGGCGCGTTCCATGCCCCGCTGGATGTTGCTGAGGAGATCGAGCTCGCCGTCGGGAAACACGTAGCGATTGACGAAGCGCGTGGTGGTTTCGGGTTGCCATCCCTCCGTGTCGTGCGTGATTCCATGGTTGAGGAACAGCCCGCGGGGATGCAGGACACGGCGCACGGCGGCGTAATACCCGGGCAGGTTGGCCAGCCCGACATGCTCGAACATGCCGATGCTCGCGACCTTGTCGTATGCCGGGCGCTCCGGCAGATCGCGATAATCGCAGAGCGAGATGGTCGCGCGGTCTTGCAACCCCTCGGCACGGATCCGTGAAACGGCATAGTCGAACTGCCGTTTGCTCAACGTGACCCCATGGGCCTGCACGCCGTATTCCCGGGCCGCCCAACGCACCAGCGCGCCCCAACCGCAGCCGATATCGAGAAATCGCTCGCCGGGCTTCAGTCGCAGCTTGCGGCAGATGTGATCGAGCTTCTGCCGCTGCGCGGTTTCCAGGGAATCGTCCGGACGCTCGAAGTAGGCGCAGGAATATACGCGTTCGTCATCGAGCCACAGGCCGTAGAAGTCGTTCGACAGGTCGTAGTGGAAGCGGATTGCCGCATGGTCGGTGTTGCGCGAATGGCGATGGGAGAAGCCGTTCGCGACGCGGGTACGGAATCCCGGCAGGGGCTCGCCGTGCGTCCGGCTTCGCTTGTGCGAGCGGAACAACAGCAAGACATCACGCAACAGGGACAGCCTTTCCCGCGCCGTCAGCGAAACCGATTCGAGGTGGCGCTTGAGGCGCAGGGCGTCGTACAGATCGCCTTCCACGTCGAGGACGCCGCGGAAATACGCGTCGGCAAGCGGCAGCGCGTCGCGCGCGGCCGCCAGGCTGCGCAGGATCCCGGGGTCGCGCAGAACCAGGGTGCACTCGGAATGCTGCGACAGCGCGAGCGTCCTGCCGTCCCACAGGCGCAGGGCCGGCGGTCTTTCCATGCCCGCAAACAGGCGGCAGAGAATGCGCAGCGCCGGCTCCGCATCCGGCCCCGGGCCGCCCGCGGCGTCCCACGTCGTGGCTTTCATCATGACGGCCTCCCCGGATCCGGAAACCTGGCCGCCCGATCATGCGCCGCCGCGCGTGCCGGATTCAAGCGAAACCGTCCGATTCGTTGACGGCGCGCGGCTGCCGCACGATCCCGCAAATCCGGGCGCCGGCGGGGCCGAAGGCGGCGCGAAAGTTACCGTTCGAGGCCGGCCCAGAGGTCGTCGGTATGGGCAAGCCCCCAGTCCTTGGCGTCCTCGATGCCGACGATCTTGTTCGTGCACCCCGGTGCGGCGAGATCGATCGCTTCGGGTTCGATCTGGATCTTGTGGTGCGTGGAATAGAAGGCCTTGACCAGCGGGCGCAACAAGGGCCGCGCGCCGATGTCGACGACGACCGCGAGGCGGGTGCAGGCAAGGCGGACGATCGATCCGATCGGATAGATTCCGACCGTCTTGACGAACGCGCGGAACACGTTGGGGTCGAAGTGACCCTTCTGCCATTCGGCCATCCTGCGGATCGACTCGGCGGGCGACCAACCGGCCTTGTAGGGGCGATTGGAGGTGATCGCGTCATAGACGTCGCATACCGCCGCCATGCGGGCGATGAGGCTGATGCCATCACCGGCGAGCCCGTCGGGATAGCCGGTGCCGTCGATCTTCTCGTGGTGATGCAGGCAGGCGTCGAGCACCGGGGGTTCGATGCCGCCCAGCGCAACCAGCATGTCGTGGCCGAAGCGCGGATGCGCCTTCATCTGCGCAAATTCGGCATCGGTCAGCGCACCCGGCTTGTTGAGGATCTCCAGCGGAACCCGGGCCTTGCCCAGGTCATGCATCATGCCGGCGAGCCCCGCCTCCCGCACGGAGCGTTCATCGGCTCCGGTCTGGCGGGCCAGCGCGATCATCATCGCGCACACGGCCGCCGAATGCATGTAGGTGTAGTCGTCGGCGTGGCGGAGCCGGGACAGGCTGATCAGCGCACTGGCGTTCCGCGACACCGACGCCGAAATCTCGTCGACCAGGGCATCGACGGCGCCAGTGTCGATCGCGCGGCCCATCCGGGCCTCGGTGAACATGGAAACCAGCGCCGGCTTGGCGCGATGCAGGATCGCCCGCGCCTCGGACAGTTCCTCGGTCAGGGACGTACGGGCCTTGCGCCGCACGGGTGCATCGCGGGACACGCTTCCGAGTTGCAGATCCACCTCGGCCTCCGCCTCTTCGACGCTCGTCGCAGGGATGGGTGGATCGACGTCGGCACCGAGTTCGGTGTCGATCCACGCCTCCCGGATTCCGCTGTCAACGATGCGGCGAAGGACGTCGTCGTTCTTGATCGGGAATCGCGAACGCCAGAACGGATGTTCCATCCAGGAGGCGCACAACTCGTCGATGAACATGCCGACCTTCAATTCGGCAACCGGCACGCGCCTTCGCATAATTTCTCCGGTCGAATTTCCTGCCGTCAGCGCCCTTCGGCATCCCCGCTATGCGCAGGTCACCTGATTGCGTCCTTCCTGTTTGGACTGATACATGGCGCGGTCGGCGCGATTGACGATCGCATCCGCATCATCGCCGGAATACGAACTCGCGACGCCGATCGACACCGTGATCGCCGGGAGCTGCAGGTTGTCGGTGCGACGCACCAGGCGCAGCGAGGCGACCTTCGTCCGGATCGCCTCGGCCACGATCATGGCCCGCTTGCCCGTCGTCTCCGGCAGGATCACGAGGAACTCTTCGCCGCCATAGCGCACCGCGTGATCGGTCTTGCGGATGCAGGCGCGGATGGCTTGCGCAACGTTGCGGATCAGCGCATCCCCGACGGAATGGCCAAAACTGTCGTTGATCGCCTTGAAACGATCGATGTCGACCATCAACACCGAAAACCCCGTGGTGGCACCGACCTGCAGCAGCGCATCGAACTCGGCGTCCATGCCGCGCCGATTGAGCAATCCGGTCAGCGGATCGACCATCGCGGCACGACGTTGTTCCTCCAGTTCGGCCCGCAACTGCTCGGCATCGGCCATCGCCGCTTCGAGCCGGGCCTGCAGCGCCCCAGTCCGCGCACAGGTCGATTCGGCCGCGGTCAGAAGCCGCTTGGCCGCGGCCAGCAGCACATCGGGAGGTCGGCCGGGCGTGGCGTCGATTTCCGCCACGGCCCGCCGCACCTCGGCGCTGAAATCGTCGGTGGACCGGCGCGCCTCGGAAATGTTGGCGGACACCGAGGCCAGTATCCTTTGCAGCGTATCCGACATGCTGTCGGACATCGATCCACCGCTGCCCAGGATGTGGTGGTCGTAGAGATCCCGCCAGATCTTTTCCGGAACCGCCGCCCCCTGCTCCACCAACGGCTGCAATGCGCCGCTGACCTCGCCATTGAGGCCGGCCAGATGGACGTACGCGAGGGTGTAGGGAACCGGACCGGGACCGGTCTGCAGGTCTTTGAGAAGAGCAAGGGCGCGGGCGGCAAGGCGTTCCGCGTCGGGTGGCGCATCCGCGATCAAGCGGACGTCGGTGAACATGAATCGAATCAGCGAATGAATGTTGCGGGGCAGGCTACCAAAATGCCGGGCCGTATGGGTTGATCTTGCGAATCCGGGCCTGCCGGGAAAAGGGGATTTGAGCAACGATCGCCACGCTATTTCCGCAATGGATCGCCGCCCGGCCGCCCCCGCGCGCAGGGGCCCGGGGTGGACCACTCCTAACGCAGATTGCCGGTGTGGCCGAGGCAATACCGTCCGGGCTGGGGCCAGACCGTCAGGCCGTGCGGCTCCATCCCGACGCGGATCTGTCGGACGGCGCCGGTCGCGGTGTCGAAACGGTAGACGACGTCATCGAAGCGCCCGGACAGCCAAAGAGCGGTTCCGTCGGCGCTGACGTTGCCCATGTCGGGGCTGCCGCCGCCGGGAATCGGCCACTGCGCCACGATCTTCTGCGAGGCGAAATCGATCACCGTCACGCCGCCCGCCCCATGACGGGGCCCGTGAATGCGATGGGACCCACGATTGGTCACGTACAGGAACCGACCGTTCCGGCTCGGATAGAGGCCATGGGTGCCGAGTCCGGTCCGGATGAAGCCGACTTCGCGGAATGCATCGCCGTCGAGAACGTGCACCCCGTCGGCATCCATGTCGGCAACGTAGAAGCGCTTGCCGTCGGGCGCGATCCGGATGTCCTGCGGCATGCCATGCCGTCCGGTGAACGGCTCCATCGCGGTACGGTCGAGCGTATGGGCGCCGGGGATTTCCCGGAACCGGGTCCGCGGCATCGTCAGGACCAGATAGCCTGCCACCTTCTTGTGGACCAGGTCGATCTTGACGACGCTGCCGTTGAATTCGCAGGTGAAGATCGCATAGCGGCCGTCGATCGAGAAGTCCGCGTGGTTGATCCCGTCACATTTCGGCGCTGCGATGGAATATTGCAGGGCAAGCGTGCGGGGATCGCGAAAGTCGAGCCGGCGGTGCGCTTCGGCAACGATGATGGCCGATGCGCCGTCGGGGGTGAAATAGATGTTGTAGGGATCGTCGACCGCGATGGCCTTTCCGGGCTTTCCCGTGCGCGGATCGATCGGCGTCAGGCTGCCGCCGTTGGTGCCTTCCGCGTTGTTGGCGACCCACAGCGTGCGCAAGTCGTAGGATGGCACGATGTGCTGCGGCGACAGCCCGACCTTGAACCGGTCGACCACCTCCATCGTGGCCGGATCGATCCCGTACACGTCGTCGGAGCGGATGTTGGGGACGTACACCCGGGGAAGATCCTTGCGCACCGCCGCGCGCAAGTGCCCGGCGGCGGTCTCGCTGTAGAGATTATTCGGATTCACGACCGGAGGCATCCCCCGGACCGTCTGCACGGCGCCGGAATCCGCCGGCGCCGAAGGCGCGGCCCCCGACGCGCCGGAGGCGTTCGTTGCCGCAAAGGCGCCGGGGGCCAGCGCCGTCAGCGCCAGCAGCACCGCGCCGAACCGGGACGCAGACAGGAGTCGGGAAGAAACAGGCATTGCAACCTCTCGCACGATGGCTTTTTCGTGGTGCGAAAGGTTACAGCAATCCGCAACGTCAAAAAAAGTGGACCAGTTCCCCGGCGATCGGCGGCAGGGAGGCGGAACAGGAAGAAATGCCCGGAGCAAGCGGCGGAATCGCGCTGCCGCCCCATGGTCCGATCGATCGGCGCTCGCGGTTGCCGCGGGGATCGC
>JAKCCX010000141.1 GCA_021838715.1 Pseudomonadota bacterium
TCGCGCTGCAGCCGCTCCAGGTTCGCCAGGTCCATCGCAATGATGAGATCCGCCGCCGCCACCTGCTCCGCCGTCAGCCGCCGGGAAGACCAGGAAGAAAGGTCGACACCGAACTTCGCCGCCGCCCGCACGACGTGATCCGGCGTCGGCCGCCCGCCGTTGCGATAGAAGCCGCCGCTCTCGACGACCGCCTCGGGCAACCGCGGCGTCGCGGCGGTGGCGGCGAAGGCACTGCGGCAGATGTTGCCCATACACAGGAAGAGCACGCGGCGCGCCGGCACCGCCCGCATCTGCTGAACCAGCCGGCGATGCCGACTCCGGATCCGCCGCAACTGCCATTTCCGCAGCGGGCCGCGCACGGCCCGCGCGGCATATCCGCCGACCAGGCGTATCGCCTCCCGGGCGGCGACCTGGGGGTCGGCAAGCGACCACCCGTCCCAATGTTCCCGCCCGGAAAGTCCTTGCAACCAGCCCAGCAGCGAATGGGCGACCGGCTCGGTCAGCAGCAGGGGATCCGCATGGTCTGCGCGTGCGTTGGCGATGCACCACGACACATCGTCCGTAAGGTTGCGCGCGGTCAGCCCGACCCGCCAGGATGTCACCGCGGGAAACGGCGCTCCCGCGGCAATCGCCAGCAGGCCGTGCGGAATGTCGACCCCGGCGGCGATCGTGAGCGGCAACGAACCCCAGAGACGGGGATTGATCTCCATCAGCGAGATGCTTCCGTCCGCGGCCCGCCGCCACTCCACCATCGCCGCACCGTGCCAGTCCAGCGCCTCGAGCAGGCGGCGCGAATGGCCGATCAATAGCGGATCGGCCGCGGCGGCCCGCCGCAGGGTGCTTCCGCCCCCGGTGAGCGGCTTCTCATGCAGGCGCTCGTGGACGAACTGGGCGACGAGCCGACCGCGGTCGAACAACATCTCGACGCCGACGCCCCGCCCATGCACCCAGGTCTGTTCGATCACGTCGGAGTACGGCAGCCGCAGCGCCAGGGCCGCCGCACGCTCGGCCTCGTTCCGCGCCACCGCCACCGACATCGAAACTAGGTCCTTGCCGGCGACGGCAACCTTGGAATGCACGGGCTTCAACACGACCGGAAACCCCGTCGCCTCCGGCGGCGCCTCCCCACGGGCCAGCAGGCGCCGGGGCGCCACGGGTATCCCCAAATCCGCCGCCAGGGCGCAGGTGCGCTCCTTGTCGAGCGCGACATCGATCGCCCGATCACCCGGCACCACGGCAAGCGTCCGCAGGCGGTGGCCTTCCGGGAGCGCGCGGATCCAGAGCAACGACGCTTCCGTCGCGGGGACGATCAGGGAGTAGGCGAAGCGCCGATCGAGATCCGCCAGCCAGGCATGGGCGTCCTCGCGGGGAAATGCGGACGGCTGGTCGTGGACGACCCGGCACCAGCGCGAGGCTTCCGTGAGCGAACCGCGCCCGCGAACGCCGGCATGCACCACGTACCCCCGGCGCCCCAATGCCTGCACCGTCGCCAGGCCGGCCCGGGATTCGGCGTCGAGGACCAGAATTCGCTTGCCTTCCATATGGATCATCCGACCAAAATCCGGATAGGGTACCAACTTTGGGGCGGATGTTTCCTTACAAGGCGACTGTGCAGATGGGCTGCACGGACCGACCGCGCACATCCCCGCCTCACGCCGCCAGGATCTTCAGCAGTTCCTCGACGTTGCGTTCGAGCGCGACCTCGTCGGTCCGCAAGGCGATCCGCGGCGCCTCCGGGGGTTCGTACGGGCTGTCGATGCCGGTCATGTGCGGCAGTTCGCCGCGGCGCGCCTTGCGGTAGAGCCCCTTGGGATCGCGCCGCTCGCAGACGGCGAGCGGCGTATCGACGTAGACCTCGATGAAATCGTCGGCGCCGATGCACTGCCGGGCCATCTCTCGTTCGCGGCGGAAGGGCGAGATGAAGGCGGTGATGACGATGAGCCCGGCATCCCGCATCAGCCGGGCGACTTCGGCGATCCGGCGGATGTTCTCCGCCCGGTCGGCCTCGGTGAAGCCGAGGTCGCGACTCAGCCCCCGGCGCACCTCGTCGCCGTCCAGCACGTAGGTGCGGCGGCCGCGGGCATGCAGCGCCGCCGCCAGGGCATTGGCCAGGGTGGATTTGCCCGCGCCCGACAAGCCGGTGAACCACACCACCCGCCCGCGGTGGCCGTTGAGCTGCTCGCGGTCTTCGCGGGTCACGTTGGGGGGAATGGTCATCGGCGATCGGGATCGGGAACGTCGGCTGGTCGGTCGGCCGATCGAGATATCGGCGTGGAGGTCGGCGTAGCGAACTCGGCGCAGGATAGCGCACACCACGGGAAGCGGGGGAACGAAGCGCGGCCGCCGTGCGCGCATTGACGATCTCGTATTAGCCAAGCTAGACTAACCATTGTGAAGAGAGACGATCAACCCATGCCGTCCGTCAACATGCTGCAAGCGAAATCGTCCCTTTCCCGTCTGGTGGAAGCCATCGAGCAAGGAAAGGAGCGGGAAATCGTGATTGCCCGCAACGGCCGGCCGGCGGCCAAGCTGGTTGCGCTCGACGCGGTGCAGGCCGGGCCGCGGATCGGCGTCGCCAAGGGGAAATTCGAGGTGCCGGACGATATCGACGCGCACAACGAGGACGTCGCCAGGCTCTTCCTCGGCGGAGGGAAACCGCGGTGAACCTGCTGCTCGACACCCACGTCGCGCTCTGGGCGATCACGGGCAGCGCCAAGCTGCCGCAGAAGGCGCGCGCGTTGATCGAAGCGCCCCACGCCTTCGTGTGGGTCAGCGCCGCCAGCGTCTGGGAAAT
>JAKCCX010000142.1 GCA_021838715.1 Pseudomonadota bacterium
ATTGAACGAACCCGCTACGCGGAAGAAAGTAGCTGACGCCGAGGTCTCCTGTCTGACAGGGTGAGTTTGTCACGGCCCACCTCAACAGACAGGAGTTTCCGATGGCTGAGATCAGCCCTCTGCGTCGTCGCATGATCGACGACATGATGATCCGTAATCTCTCGCCGGCGACGCAGCAATCCTACATCTATGCGGTCACCAAGTTCAGCCGGTATTTTGGCCGCTCGCCTGATCGGCTGGGGTATGACGATGTTCGTGCCTATCAGCTGCATCTGATCGCGCGGCACCGCTCGTGGTCGCATGTCAATCAAGCCGTCTGTGCTTTGCGCTTTTTCTACGGGGTCACGCTGGGGCGAGCTGGGGCGCTCGAGCGCATCACCGCGGCGCGCGAGCCGCAGAAGCTGCCGGTGATACTGGCCGCCGATGAGATCGTGCGGTTTCTCGAGGCGGTTCCTGGCCTGCGCAACCGAGTTGCCCTGACGACGGCGTATGGTGCCGGACTACGTGTCGGCGAGGTTGCCCGGCTGACGACCGGCGCCATCGACAGCAGCCGGATGTTGATCCGGGTCGAGCACGGCAAAGGTGGCAAGGACCGTTACGTCATGCTCTCACCGCAGTTGCTGCAGATCCTGCGCGCCTACTGGCGGCTGGCGCGGCCGGGGCAATGGCTGTTTCCCGGGCGGGACGCCGGGACGTCGGTGAGCGTTGCCACGCTGCAGGAGGCGTGCCGGACCGCGGCCCGCCGCGCCGAGTTGAGCAAGCCGGTCACGGTGCATACGCTGCGGCATAGCTTCGCAACCCACCTGCTGGAGGCGGGCACCGATATCCGCATCATCCAGGTTCTTCTTGGTCATGCCCGCCTGGCGACCACCGCGCGATACACCCAGGTTGCCACTCATCTGATCGCCGAGACCGCCAGCCCGCTGGATCGGCTCGGCCTCATGGTGGCGCCCCCTCCGCCCCATTGAGGCCGCGCCGTGAAGCCCGCGCTCGAGGTGGCGGATATCTTCGACCGCCACGGCGCAGCCTATCGCGCCGAACACACCGCCACCCTGTCCAATGGCCAGCGCCGCGTCATGGGCGCTATCGAGGCGTGCCGTAAGCCGGTGCTCGGCGGCCATATCGAGCAATGCGCAGATTGCGGCAAGGTCCGCATCGCCTACAATTCCTGCCGCAACCGGCATTGTCCCAAATGCCAGGGCTTGGCCCGAACGCAGTGGCTCGCCGACCGGCGGGCCGAGTTGCTGCCAGTTCCCTACTTCCACCTCGTATTCACCATGCCCGCGCCGATCGCCGCCATCGCCCTGCAGAACAAGGCGGTCGTCTACGACATCCTGTTCAAGGCGGCGGCGCAGACCGTGCGCATGATCGCCGCCGATCCGAAGCATCTCGGCGCCGAGACCGGGATGATCGCCGTGCTGCACACGTGGGGACAGAACCTCTTCCACCACCCTCATATCCATTGCATCGTGCCGGGGGGCGGACTGGCGCCTGACGGTCGCTGGGTCGCTTGCCGGCCCGGCTTCTTCCTGTCCGTCCGCGTGCTCTCCCGGCTCTATCGCCGTCTCTTTCTCGAGCGCCTGCAGGCGGCCTTCGATGCCGGCGACCTGAGCTTCTTCGGCAATCTCGTGCCGTTGGCCGAGGCGGTGGCATTCGCCAAATATCTGCAGCCCCTGCGCCGGCTCGACTGGGTCGTCTACGCCAAGCGGCCGTTCGCCGGCCCGCAGCCCGTGCTCGACTATCTCGGCCGCTATACCCACCGGGTCGCCATCGCCAACAGCCGGTTGATCGATCTCGCCGACGGGCAAGTCCGGTTCCGCTGGAAGGACTATCGCCAGCCCGACAAGCCGAAGGTGATGACGCTGCAGGTCGACGAGTTCATCCGCCGCTTTCTGCTGCACGTGTTGCCGGATGGCTTCCGCAGGATCCGGCACTTTGGCTTCCTCGCCAACACCCATCGCACCGCCAAACTTGCCACCATCCGTGGCCTGCTCAACGTGGCTGATCCCAAACTCATCCCGGAACCGGCCGACTATCGCGAGCGCTATGCCCTGCTGACCGGCACATCGCTTGATATCTGTTCCCAGTGCGGTGGGCGCATGATCGACATCCTGGTGCTCGAGCGCGCGCCGAAGCCGGCACAATCCTACTGGTGCGATAGCTCATGATCGGCGCGCGCCTCCGCTATTCCCGATCCACCGTAACCGGCCGCGGCCGCACCGCGCACCGGCAGAACATCGTCGTCTGTTTGGACAATCAGACCTGCTGGCCCGCTGTGCCGCACCAATTGCGACGCATCCGCACCGGATCAACGCGCCTGTCGCCGGCAAGCGACTCACTATTCCTCAGGGCGAAACAGCGTGAATCCAGCCAATCGGGGTCAACGATGAGGAGCCAGATCGGTAGTTCCCCGATCCAAAACCCATAGCTCAGCGGCGCCCACCGCGGCTTCGTTCAATCCGGCTTCAACGACGTCCCGCCCGCAGCAGCGCCAAGACCTGTGCCGCGGGACCTCGTTGAACCCTCAAGGATTCCGATGAAGCCGGCCATGCATTCCGATTTCATTCCGGCCACCCATTCCGAAACGAAGCCGGCCACCGTTCCGATTTGAAGCCGGCCACCTGCGCGTCGTTCGGTTAGGTCACATGTTAAAGATCGTCTCGTCCTTTCCTGGGGTCAAGCTTGCATGGTGACGGTAGCGGGGTTTTTCTTTTTGCGGAGGCTCTCGCCTGTCAGTTCGATCCGGTAGGCATTATGGACCAGTCGATCGAGAACGGCGTCGGCGATGG
>JAKCCX010000053.1 GCA_021838715.1 Pseudomonadota bacterium
GTGTGCGGAATTCCGGTCCTGCGGCGCAAAGCCAGTAGCCTGCCAGACCTACCAGGGCGTGCGCGGTAGCAGGATTTCGTGAGGGCACGATGCCCTGCTGGCCCCCCTCTCCCGCGCAGCCCCCTAGCCCGCCATCTCGATCACCTCGCAGAACGCGCGGGTGAGCGGCGACTGCGGACGCTCCCGCAGGTGCAGCAGGAACAGCGGCCGCACCAATGGAACCGGCTTGGGGCTGCGGAGCGTCTTGACGGTGCCCAGCATGCGCAACTCCCGCACCACGCGCAGCGGCACCAGGGCGACCCCCGCCCCCGCCGCCACCGCCTGGGCGATGCTCTCGTTGCTCCCCAGTTCCACGGTCCGCCGCGGCACGACGCCCAACGCCGCCAGGATCCGCTCTGCGACCTCGCGGGTGCCCGAACCCGATTCGCGCAGGATCCAGGTCTGCGCCGCCAGTTCCGCCACGCCCGGCACGCGGCGTCGCGCCAAGGCCGCCGTCCCCGACGCGACGAGGCTCAATTCGTCATCGCGCCAGCGCACTGCCTCGATGCGCGGATCCTGCACCGGGCCCTCCACGAGCGCGACGTCGATCTCGCAATTGACCAGGGCGCGGCTGATCGCCTGGGTGTTGCCGACCTGCAGGCGCAGTTGGGCCGAATCATGGCGCTCGAGAAACCGCGCAATGTAGGGCGGCAGCCAATAGCCCGCGACCGTGGTGCTTGCGCCGACGGTCAGCAGCCCCCGCTTGCGCCCGACCCGCGCCCGGACTTCCTCGATCGCGGCCCCCTCCAGCGCGAAGATCCCGCGCGCATGCTCGAACAGCGCCTGACCCGACTCGGTGAGGTGCACGCCGCCTCCCTGCACGGCACCGCCCTTCGCCGCCGACCCCCGCTCGACCAAGGGGAGATCCAGCTGCTGCTCGAGTTCCCGCACCGCCTTGGATACCGCCGGCTGGCTGATGTGGAGCGCCAGCGCGGCGCGGGTGAAGCTGCCCCGCTCGGCAACGGTGAAAAAGACCCGCAGGTGATGCAGATTCATCCGCATAACTTATTTTCATGGATTCGTGAAAATAATGTTTTTGAATTATGCGTCAGTTCCGCCTAGTCTGGCGATCGAGAAAAACCATCCGGGAACGAACGATCCCCGGAATCCCGACGCCGGAGGCCGCATGACCAAAACCAATGCCACGGGGTTGCTCCCCGGAATCCTCCTCGCCGCCGCGGTCGCCGCGGCCGGCGTCGCCGCGTCGAACATGCAGTGGGCCCTGCATCTCGGCTTGAGCGCTCTCACCCTCGCGATCGTGTTCGGCATCGTGGTCGGCAACACCGTCTTCCCCCGGATCGCGGACCACACCGCGATCGGTGTGGACTGGAGCAAGAGCACCCTGCTGCGCCTGGGCATCATCCTCTTCGGCCTGAAGATCACCTTCGCACAGATCATGGCGGTCGGATGGGCCGGCATCCTCATCGACGTCATCATGGTGACCCTGGTCTTCACGTTGTCGGTGCAACTGGGCACGCGGGTATTCGGCCTGGATCGCCAGACCGCCGCCCTGATCGGCGCCGGCAGCGCGATCTGCGGCGCGGCCGCGGTGATGGCCACCGAACCGGTGGTCCGGGGTCAGGCGCACAAGGTTTCGGTCGCGGTCGCGACCGTGGTCGTGTTCGGTACGCTCGGGATGTTCCTCTACCCGCTCCTTTTCCCGTATCTCCACGTGTCGCAGCACGTCTTCGGCATCTACGCCGGCTCCACCATCCATGAAGTGGCCCAGGTGGTCGCCGCCGCCAAGAGCGTCGGCGACGAGGCCGCGGCGACCGGCGTCATCGAGAAGATGATCCGCGTGATGCTGCTCGCGCCCTTCCTGCTGATCCTATCGGCCACCCCCCAGGCGGAGGCCGCCGGACATGCGCATCACGCGTCGGGCAAGCCCAAGATCGTCATTCCCTGGTTCGCGGTGCTCTTCATCGTCATGGCGGCGGTCAATTCCCTGCACGTCATTCCCACGGCGATTTCCCATGCGCTGATCCAGGTGGATACCGTGATGCTGGCGATGGCGATGGCCGCACTCGGCCTGCGCACCCATGCCGGCGCGATCAAGCAGGCCGGCGTCAAACCGCTGCTGCTCGCGCTCACGCTCTTCGCGTTCCTGATCACGGGCGGCTGGGTCGTCAACCGGACGGTGATGCACCTGCTCGGCTGAGGGCCACGGCCCGCCGCACCATCGACTTCCTCTTGCGTCTCTCCGGACGCAGTTCCCGGACCGGCATAGCCGGTCCGATTTTTTTCGGGTTCCCGCTATTCCGCGCCCTCCCCCTCTCCCGCGTGCCCGGGCGAGGGCGAACACACGACCTCCGCAAAGAACCGCCGCACGTCCTCCTCGTCGCGCGTGCGCCGGAACGGCGGCAGACTCGCCAGTACCGCCTTGCCGTAGGAACGGCGAAGAACCCGCTCATCGAGGAGCATGAGCACGCCCCGATCGGTCTCGTCGCGGATCAGCCGCCCCGCTCCCTGGCGCAACAGCGTGATCGCATGGGGCAACTGATCGTCCAGGAATGGATCGCGCCCGAGGCGCTTCAGATAGCGGCCCCGGGCCTCGACGACGGGGTCGTCGGGCGGCGCAAAGGGCAGCTTGTCGATGGCGACGAGCGACAGCGCCTCGCCCCGGACATCGATCCCCTCCCAGAAACTCATGGACCCGACCAGCACGGCGGCGCGCGCGTCGCGGAACGTCTCCAGCATCGCGCGGCGGCTGCGCTCTCCCTGCACGAGCAGCGTGAACGCATCGGGATCTTCCACCGCCATCCGCGCCCGCAAGGCCCGGGCCACCCGCTCGACCGCGCGCAAGGTCGAGCAAAGAATGAATGCCCGCCCCCGGCTCGCGCGCAGGGCCGGCCAGCACGCCTGCGCCACGCGCTCCGAAAAGTCGGTCGCGCGCGGATCGGGCAAGGTTTGCGGCAGATAGAGCAACGCCTGATTGGCGTAGTCGTAGGGGCTGTCCCAGCGCGCAGTCTTGCAGCCGCGCAGACCCAACGCATCGAGGAACGGCTCGAACCGGTTGGCGGTGGTGATCGTCGCCGACGTCAGAATCCACGCCTGGGGCCGCTCTTCGCGGGCCCGGATGAACGCGTCCGCGCAATGCAGCGGCGTGGCCCGGAATTGCGCGCCATGCGTACTGACCCCGACCCAGCGGACGAACGCCTCGGCGTCGCCCTCCTGCGCCGGCACGCCGTCCGTCCCGTCCCCCTGGCCCGACTCTCCGGCCCCCTGCGCCATCTCCGGTGGCGGCGTCCAGGCGCGCACGAGCGTGCGCAACGCACGGGCGCGCGGAACCAGCACATCCAGTTCCGGATCGCGGCCGCGGTTGGCCTCCAGGGCCTGTTCCAACGCGATCAGCGTCTGATCGAGCGCGCTCAACGCATCGATCAGAAGCGGCGCATGCGCAACCCGGTCGTAGGCGATCCGCGGCGCGCGCTCGGCACCGCTCCGCGCCAACGCCAGGCGCACCGCCCTGCCGGCGGTGTCCAGCGCCCGCACCAGATCGGGCCAGGATGCGCCGTCCCGTGCGACCTGCAGGCCGGCGCGCAAGCTGTCGGCGCCGAGTTCGGCGAGTTGCTGCAAAGACCAGTGCTCGCCGAAGAAATCCCCCGCCGCACGCGCCAACTGATGCGCCTCATCGACGATCACGGTATCGGCATTGGGCAGCAGTTCCGCCTGCGTCGACTCGCGCAGCGCCATGTCGGCCAGCAGCAGATGATGGTTGACCACGACCACGTCCGCAGCCATCGCGGCACGGCGCGCGCGCATCACGAAACAGGCGTCGAAGTGCGGGCACTCGCCGTTCGGACAATTGTCCCGGGTCGAGGTCACCGCCGGCCAGACCGGAGAGTCCTCGGGAACGTCGCCGAGTTCCGCGCGGTCGCCGGTGTCGGAAAATCGGATGAACTGGGCGATCCGGTGCAGGGCCCGCACCGCGTCCCGCGACGAAAAGGTCCCCGCCTCCAGGCTGCGCTCCAGACGCAGGCGACACACGTAGTTCTGGCGGCCCTTCAGGTTCGCGGCTTCCACGCGCAGACCCAGGGCCCGGCAGGCTGCCGGCAGATCCTTGCCGAAGATCTGGTCCTGCAGCGTCTTGGTTCCGGCACAGACCAGCACCTTGCCGCCCGCGAGCAATGCCGGCACGAGGTAGGCCATGGTCTTGCCGGTGCCGGTGCCGGCCTCGGCGACGAGGGTCGATCGCGTCGCGATCGCATCGAATACCGCCAGCGCCATTTCCTGCTGCGCGCTGCGCGGGGAAAACCCCGCGACCGCCGCCGACAGCGGCCCCCCGGCGGCGAACGCGTCCGCCACCGCACGGCGGCGCGCATCGACCTCGCCGCCCGCTCCGGCCGCGTCCGGCATCTCCGGAACCCATTTCATCGCCGGCATGATACCCTCCCCCGACCCGTGCAACCCCGCGTTCCAACGCGCAGAGCTCCGCGTGCCCAGCGACGCCGCAACCTTCAAGATCACCGCCTGCAGCGCCGACCACATCGGCGACCGGCAGGACCAGCAGGACCGCGTCGCGGTCCTGACCAGCCGGTACTGGCCGGGCAGTCTGCTGGCGCTGGTGGCCGATGGCATGGGTGGTCGCACCGGCGGACGACTGGCCTCCGATCAGGTCATCGCCACCGCGCGCAACCTCTTCGATGACCGACCGGAAGCGGGAATGGATGGGCGGGGCCTGCTCGGCGCAATCGTCTCCGAGGCGCACACGGTCATCCGGCTCACCGCGGTGGCCGCGGAAAAGGAACCCCACAGCACCCTCGTCGCGCTCCTGGTGCAAGGGCGGCGCGCGGACTGGGTCCACGTCGGCGACAGCCGCCTGCTGCACTTTCTCGACGGCGCGCTGCTGCACCGCACGATCGACCACTCCTACGGCTCCACGCTCAACGCCAGCGGCGCACTGATCGAAGGAGGCCCGGAGCGGCGCCGCTTTCGCAGCGTGTTGTTCAGCGCGCTGGGCGCCCGCAGCGAACTCCGGATCGACTATGGTGAAGCCGACGGGCTGCGCGCCGGCGACAGCTTCGTGCTGGCGAGCGACGGCCTCTGGACCTACGTGAAAGAACCGGAGATGGCGAGCTTGCTGCAGGATCTTCCGGCGCGCGAGGCCGCCCAGCGGATGGTCGATCTCGCACGCGCGCGTGCGCGGGGCAAAGGCGACAACCTGTCGCTGGTGGTCATCAAGATGGAGCCGGCCTGAGGGCGCGCGCGCTCCTCCTGAAACCGAAGCGGTACAAGTAGTACAGCGAGCACCGCAGACGCAGGATCGGCCCGCGCAGCGCAGTCGCGTATTCAGGCCTTCCTTCAGGGATGTTCCGGATCCGTGCGATCCCGCTGCGCCCGATCCGCCTTGCGCTGCGCGCGCTGCTGCTCGTCGTCGGCACGCTCCTTCGCCCGCTCACGGGCATAGTCGGCTGCCTTTTTCTGCTTTTCCTGGTACTGCTGCCGCGCCTCCGATTCGCGCTGCGCCCGCCCCGACTGGAAGTTCGTGACATCCTGGTCGTGCTGCCGTTGGCGCTTCGCCGCATCGGCCTCGCCCTGCGGCGCCGATGCGGCCGCCTGGGCATCGCGTTGCGCATCCTGATTCGCCTGGTCGCGCAGACTCTGCTGGTGTTGGCGGTATTCCGCCTCGGCCGCGTGCTCGCGCGCCGGTCGCTGCGCATCCTCCAGCGCCTGCTGCTTGCGATCCGCGGCGCGATCGCGGGCGTGCGCCTGCGCGTCGAGCCGGCGCTGCAAGGCATGGGCCTCCAGCGTGATCTGCCGCACCACGTGCTCGCCGTGGGTCTGGAAGCGCTGGGCGAATCCCAGGCAATCGTTCATGAAGATCGCGTGCTGGCAGCGCTGGATGCGCGCCTGGGCCTCCGCCTGGACGCGCCGGTCGATGACTCCCGCATCCGACAGCGCCTGCTGCGCACGCGCGGCGGTGTCGATCGACCCGGGCGGGTACTTCCGCGCCAGCGCATCGACATCGGCACCGACGTCCCCGGAATGACCAGCGGCGTGTGCGGTCGTCGCCACGATGGAGAAAAAGAGCAGAAGAACCCGGAATCGCGACATCACCCCCCCGTTTCGGGCTAGTTTGCCATCAATGCGCCGCTTCGCGCACCTGCATCTCGCGCAGCCGCGATGCCGTGCGCTGATACTCGGCGCCCGACACGCCCTCGCCGAGTTCCTCCATCGGCACCGCCGCCGACACGACGAACTTGCCGTGGCGGTCGTAAAGGATGTCGACGAGCCAGGTGAAGCGCTTGATCTCCGATGGCGTGCATTCCGCGAGCCGCGGCACGCCGGAGAGCAGCACGGTATGAAAGTGCTCCGCGATGTCGAGGTAGTCGGCATAGGAGCGGGGGCTGCAGATCAAGGTTGCGAAATCGAACCACGCCACACCGTCCGTGCGCCCGCGTGCGCGCACTTCGCGCCCCTCGATCTGCAGCACCGGATCCTCCGCCCCGCCGTCCGTCAGCGCCGAAAACACCGACCCCATCCGGGAATCCGCCGCGTCGCCGACGAACCACGTGCCGAACCGACCGAGCGCGCGGGACCGGTAATCGACCCCGCCATCGACCAGCAGCACGTCCAGGCGCTCCGTCAGCAGTTCGATGGCTGGCAGGATGCGGTCGCGGTGCAAGCCGTCCGGATACAGGGCATCGGGCGCCATGTTGGACGTGATGAACAGCACCGCGCCGGTGTCGAGCAGACTCGCCAGCAGACGATGCAGGATCATGGCGTCGGCAATGTCCGAAATACGGAACTCGTCGAGGAAGATCCAGTGCGCGCGGCGCGCGATATCCCGCCCCGCCTCGGCAAGCGGATCGGCGGCGCCGCGCAGGGTCTGCATTGCGCGATGGGCATCACGGATGAATTCATGGAAATGCAGGCGTACCTTGTTCCGCGCGGGAATCTCGGCGAACGTCGAATCCATCAGCAGGCTTTTACCGCGCCCGACACCGCCCCAGCAATACACGCCGCGGGGCGGCGGCTTGCGCACGAACCGACTCGCGAGCGAATTCCGGTGCGCTTCGTACTCCGCGCATTCGCGGACGAATCGCTCCAGGCGCTCGAGCGCGGCGCGCTGCGACGCATCCGGCGTACCGCCGCGCGGTGCCAGCGCGGATTCGAATCGCTGGAGGACGGTCATCGGCTACCCACGCAGACGGAATTCCCCCTCCCCCGCGAAGGCGGGAGAGGACAAGGCTGTGGGCGTCATCAGAAATTCAGCGCCCGCCGGTCGACCGCCAGCGCCGCCTCTCGCAGCGCCTCGGATCGGGTGGGATGGGCATGGCAGATGCGGGCGATGTCTTCCGACGAGGCACCGAACGCCATCGCCGTAACCCCTTCGGCGATCAGTTCCGATGCCCCGGCGCCGAGGATGTGCACACCGAGGATCTCGTCGGTGCTTTCGTCGGCCAGCATCTTGACCAGACCCACGGCATTGCCCGCGGCACGCGCACGCCCATTGGCGGAAAACGGGAAGGTTCCAACCCGGACGGCGCGGCCCGCCGCACGCAGTTGCGCTTCGGTCTGGCCGACCCAGGCGATTTCGGGATCGGTATAGACGACACTGGGAATCCGGGCGAGATCCGCGTGGCCCGCCTTGCCGGCAATCCGCTCCGCCACCGCAACGCCTTCCTCCTCGGCCTTGTGCGCGAGCATGGGGCCGCGCACCAGATCGCCGATCGCCCAGACCCCGGCGAGGTTGGTACGGCAATGCTCATCGACGGTGACGAAGCCGCGCGCATCGAGCGCCAGGCCCACCGCATCCGCGCCCCAGCCACCGCTGTTGGGCACACGGCCGATGGCCACGACGAGCCGGTCGCACTCCAGCGTTCCATCCCCGTCCGCCCCGCGATATGCCACCGCAACACCGGCAGCGCCCGATTCCACCGCGCCGATCTGCACGCCCAGGCGGATATCGAGGCCCTGCTTGCGAAACGCCTTGAGCGCCTCGCGTGCGATCTGTTCGTCCGCGATGCCCAGAAATTGCGGCAGCGCTTCGAGTACCGTGACCTGTGCGCCCAGCCGCCGCCAGACCGACCCCAATTCGAGGCCGATGACTCCCGCGCCGATGATGCCCAGGCGCGGCGGCACGGCATCGAGCGCCAGGGCTCCCCGATTGGACAGGATGCGCTGCTCGTCGAAGGCGATGCCCGGAAGCGGGCGCGGCGAGGAGCCCGTGGCCAGGATCACGTTGCGCGCCTGCAGCACCCGCCCCTCGGGTTCGACCACGATCTCGACCGCGCCATCGCCGGCTGCGGTGCCGGCGGCGTCGGCGCGCAGCCGCAGGGTCGCGCGGCCGGCGAGGAACTCGATCTTGTTCTTGCGGAAGAGGTAGCGGATGCCGTCGTTGGTCTGGCGCACCACCGCGTCCTTGCGCGCCATCATGCGGCCGAGGTCGAGCGTCGGCGGCGCGCAGACGATGCCGTGTTCGCCCAGACCGTGTGCGGCATGGTCGAAATACTCGCTGGACTGGAGCAGCGCCTTCGAGGGAATGCAGCCGACGTTGGTGCAGGTTCCGCCCGGCGCGGGCTGTCCGTCGGACGCCGTCCAGTCGTCGATGCAGACGGTGCGCAGGCCGAGCTGAGCGGCGCGGATCGCAGCGGTGTAGCCGCCGGGGCCGGCGCCGATGACGGCGACGTCGAGTTCCATCACATCTCCAGCAGCAGCCGGCCCGGATCTTCCAGGGCCTCCTTGATCGCCACCAGGAACAGCACCGCTTCGCGGCCGTCAATGATGCGGTGATCGTAGGACAGGGCGAGATAGTTCATCGGCCGGATCACCACCTGGCCATTTTCCGCCACCGGGCGATCCTTGGTCGCATGCACGCCGAGAATCGCCGACTGCGGCGGATTGATGATGGGCGTCGACAACATCGAACCGAACACGCCGCCGTTGGAGATCGTGAACGTGCCGCCGGTCAGTTCTTCGATCGCCAGCTTGCCTTCGCCGGCGCGCCGGCCGAAATCGCCGATGCGCCTCTCGATCTCGGAAAAGGTCTGCACATCGGCGTCGCGCAGCACCGGAACGACGAGCCCGCGCGGCGATCCGACGGCGATGCCGACGTCGAAATAGCCGTGGTAGACGATGTCGCTGCCGTCGATCGACGCGTTGACGATGGGGAAGCGTTTGAGGGCATGCACCGCCGCCTTGACGAAAAAGGACATGAACCCCAGCTTGACGCCGTGCTCCTTCTCGAACCGCTCCTTGTGGCGGTTGCGCAGCTCGATCACCGGCTGCATGTTCACTTCATTGAACGTGGTGAGGATCGCCGCCGTCGCCTGCGACTGCACGAGGCGCTCGGCCACGCGCTGACGCAGACGCGACATCGGGACGCGCTGTTCGAGGCGGTTGTTGCCGAGCGCAGCCGGATCGATCGGCGCGGCAAAATCCGGCTGCGGCGCCGCCGGAATCGTCGGCGCGCGCTGCTGCGGCACCGCGGCCACCCGCGCTTCGCCCGCTCCGGCGGCGGTCGGCGATGGCGCCTGCGCCGCCGCCAAGGCATCCGCCTTGGTGATGCGACCGCCCTTTCCGGTGCCCGCCACCGTATCCGGGGCGATCCCGGCCTCCTCGAGCACGCGCGCCGCGGCCGGCATGGCAATCGGGGGCGCGGTGGCGGGCGCTGCCGGCGGCGCCGCAGAGGCCTTGGCCGGGGCACCGCCCGATTCCGCGGCGCCTTCCACCGGCCCTTCGGCGATCCGCGCAATCACCTGGCCCGACGTCACGGACGCGCCGCCCGGGGCGAGAACCTCGGCCAGGACGCCGGACTTCGGCGCCGGCACGTCGAGCACCACCTTGTCGGTCTCGACCTCGACGAGGATCTCGTCGGCAACGACCGCGGCGCCCGGCTGCTTCTTCCATTGCAGCAGCGTCGCCTCGGAAATCGACTCCGAAAGCTCCGGCACTTTCACTTCGATATTCGCCATACGTCCTCGCGATTCTTTTCTTATTTGTGAAGCACAAAGCCGTAGATTGCCCCGAACGCCGCATCGAGCAACCCGCGCAGCTGCTCGAGGTGCTTGGCGTGATATCCGACCGCGGGCGATGCCGATTCCGGCCGCCCGGCGTAGGACAGCGTCTGGCCGCTCGACAGGGTCTCGAGCACCCGGTTCTGCACCCCTCGCCAAGGACCCTGGTTGCGCGGTTCGTCCTGTGCCCAGACGATCTCCCGCAAGGCTGGATAGCGCTGCAACTCCTCCGCGAGTGCGGCTCGCGGAAACGGATAGAGCTGTTCCAGCCGCCCGATCGCCACCGTGTCCGTCATCTTGCGCTCGGCCCGCGCCGTGACCAGATCGTAGTACACCCGACCCGAGCAGAGCACGAGGCGCGTCACCGCTGCGGGATCGGCGACCGCGTCGTCGCCGATGACCGTGCGAAATTCGCCGCGCGTGAAATCCTCGAGCGCGGAGCAGGCTTCCGGCTTGCGCAACAAGGATTTCGGCGTGAAGATCACCAGCGGCTTGCGCAGCTTGCGGATCATCTGACGGCGAAGGAGATGGAAGATCTGCGCCGCGCTGGTCGGCTGCGTGACCTGCATGTTGGTCTCCGCGCAGAGCTGCAGATACCGCTCGATCCGCGCCGAAGAGTGTTCCGGCCCCTGCCCTTCATAGCCGTGCGGCAGCATCAGCACCAGCCCCGATAGCCGCCCCCACTTCACCTCGCCCGAGGAGATGAACTGGTCGATCAGAACCTGGGCGCCGTTGGCAAAGTCGCCGAACTGCGCCTCCCAGATCACCAGGGAATTCGGCGCAGCCGTGGAGTAGCCGTATTCGAACCCCAGCACCGCCTCCTCGGAAAGCACCGAGTCGATGACGGTGAAGGGCGCCTGGCCTTCGGCCACGTTCTGCAGCGGGACATAGCTGCCTTCGCTCCAGCGTTCGCGATTCTGGTCGTGCAGGACCGCATGCCGGTGCGAGAACGTCCCGCGGCCGGAGTCCTGCCCGGTGATCCGGACGCCATAGCCGCCGACGACGAGCGAGGCGAACGCCAGGTGCTCGCCCATTCCCCAGTCGACCGGATGGCGCCCTTCCGCCATCGCCCGGCGGTCGGCGACGACCCGCTCGACCAGCGAATGCAGCTTGAAATTTTCCGGCACCGTCGTGATGCGCTCACCGAGGCGGCGGAGGTCGGCAAGCGGCAGCGCCGTATCGGCCGCATCCGTCCAGTCCCGATGAAACGGCGCCCAGTCGACCGCAAACCGGCTCTTGAAATTGCTGAGCACCGGCTCGACCACCGAACGGCCTTCCTCCATGGCCTGCCGATACGCCGGCAGCATCGCCTCGGCATCCTCCGCCGTCAGCACCCCTTGGGCGACCAGCCGGTCGGCATACAGCTTGCGCGTGCCCGGATGCGCGCCGATCTTCTTGTACATCAACGGCTGCGTCACCGCCGGCGTGTCCTGTTCGTTGTGTCCCAGGCGCCGGAAACACACAACGTCGAGCACGATGTCCTTGCGGAACTCCCGCCGGAAATCGAGCGCGATCTGCGCGGCGAGCACCGCTGCCTCGGGATCGTCGCCGTTGACGTGCAGCACCGGCGCCTCGATCATCTTGACGATGTCGGTGCAGTAGAGGCTCGATCGGGTGTCGCGCGGATCCGAGGTCGTGAACCCGATCTGGTTGTTGATGACGACGTGCACGGTGCCGCCCGTGCCGTAGCCGCGGGTCTGCGCCAGCGCGAGGGTCTCCATCACCACGCCCTGCCCGGAAAACGCCGCATCGCCGTGCACCTGCACCGCCAGCACCTTTCGTCCTTCGACATCGCCGCGGCGTTCCTGGCGGGCGCGCACCGACCCTTCCACCACCGGGTTTACGATCTCCAGATGCGACGGGTTGAACGCCAGCGACAGGTGCACCGGGCCGCTCGGGGTCGTCGCGTCGGCGGAAAATCCCATGTGGTACTTCACGTCCCCCGAAGGCAGATCGGATGCGAGCGTGCCATCGAACTCCGCAAACAGATCGCCCGGCCGCTTTCCCAGCGTATTGACGAGGACGTTCAAGCGGCCGCGATGCGCCATGCCGATGACGATCTCCTCGAGTCCGAGCTCGCCGCCGTGCTGCACCAGGGCATCCATCACGGCGATGAAGCTCTCGCCCCCCTCCAGCGAAAAACGCTTCTGCCCGACGTACTTGTTGTGCAGGTACCGCTCCAGGCCTTCGGCCGCCGTCAACTGCGCCAGGATCCGGCGCTTCGCTTGCGGGGAAAAGTCCGGAGTCGAGCGGATCGATTCGAGGCGCTGCTGCAGCCAGCGCTTCTGCGCCGGATCGGAGACGTGCATGTACTCCGCCCCCAGCGTTCCGCAATACGTGCGCCGCAGCGCCGCGACGATTTCCCGCAGGGACATCTGGTCGGCGCCGAAATAGGTGTTCGCGGCCGAGAACACCGTGTCCATGTCGGCCTCGGTGAAATCGTAGAACGCGGGCTCCAGTTCCGGCAGCGCCGGGCGCTCGGCGCGCTTCAATGGATCGAGGTCCGCCCAGCGGCTGCCCAGCGAGCGGTACGCGGAAACGATCGACTGCACGTGGACCTGCTTGCGCGCAACGCTGAGATCGGTCGCCGCGACCAGCGGCCGAAGCATGCCGCTCCTCGCACGCAAGGCGAACGACTCGACGATCGGAGCGTGCGCGATGTCATGGGTCGAGGGCTTGCCGTCGGCCGCCGGCACGAGCTGCAGCCGGTCGAAATACGCGCGCCATTTCTCGGACACCGAAGCGGGATTGTCGAGGTAGCGCTCGTACAGATCTTCGACGTAGGGGGAATTGCCGCCGAAGAGGTAGGAGGTGGACTGGAACTGGCGCATCGACTCGGTCATCGGCATGCCTCGATCTCGATCTTCGGAAAACGGGTGACCATCCGCTTTGCGCCCATCATTC
>JAKCCX010000054.1 GCA_021838715.1 Pseudomonadota bacterium
CGAGAACGCCTCGCGGCGAGCTGACGATCAAGAAACGTGAACCTTGGGAACCTAGGACGCACCGCCGCTATGGGCGACGGGTCAAAGCAAACCGGAGGAGAAACGAAACTCTAACGAAAGCTGCAATAGCATATATCACAACAATACGCATGTCCAGCGGAAATTGCCGCGCCGCCGGGACGGCAATCGCGCAGGCCGGGGCGCCTCAGGCTTCCTGGGCGGAATTCAGCAGCGCGAGCAGGTCGGCACCATAGTTCGCAAGTTTCTGCGCCCCGACGCCCGAAATCGCGCGCAGCGCTTCCATGCTGTCGGGCCGCGCCTGTGCGATCGCGCGCAATGTCTGATCGTGGAACACCACATACGCCGGGACGGCGTGCTGGCGCGCCGCCTGGGCACGCCACGCGCGCAACCGCTCGAACAACGCGCGATCCTGCGCCGTTTCCTCGGCGGCTGCGGCTGCGGCTGCTGCCGCGGCACGGCCGGCGCGCCGGGGCGCCGGGGCATCCGGCTCGCGCAACGCTAGGCGGCGCTCCCCCCGCAGCACGTCGCGCGCGCCCGCCGTCAACACCAGCACGTTGAATCGGTCGTGATCGACGCGCACCAGATCCAGGGCGATCAACTGCCGCAGCAGCAGGCGCCATTGCGCTTCCGTGCGATCGGCGCCGATGCCGAATGTCGACAGCCCCTCATGGCCGAACCGGGCCACCTTCTCGCTGCGTTTGCCGCGCAGCACGTCGATGACATGCCCGGCGGCGAACCCGAATCCCGATGCCTGGCGGCAGCGGAAGATGCATGACATCAGCTTGCGTGCATCCTCGGTCGCATCGCACCGCGCCGGCGGCTGCAGGCAATTGTCGCAATTGCCGCAAGGTTCCGAGGCCTCGTCGAAGTAGGCGAGCAGGCGCACGCGCCGGCAATCGACGGCCTCGGCGAGTCCCAGCATCGCATCGAGCTTGGCGGCGGAAAGGCGCTTATGGGCATCATCGGCGTCGGACAGTTCGATGAGCCGACGCTGCTGGACCACATCGGCAAGGCCGTAGCTCATCCAGGCGTCCGAAGGCAGGCCGTCGCGTCCCGCGCGTCCGGTCTCCTGGTAGTAGCCCTCGATGCTGCGCGGCATGTCGAGATGCGCGACGAACCGCACGTTCGGCTTGTCGATCCCCATGCCGAATGCGATCGTCGCCACCATCACGCAACCGTCCTCGCGCAGGAACTGCGCCTGGTGACGCGCGCGGGTCGCCGCGTCGAGGCCGGCGTGGTACGGCAGCGCCGGCACGCCGTGGCCCGCAAGCCAGGCCGCCACCTCGTCGACGGTCTTGCGCGACAGGCAGTACACGATTCCCGCATCGCCCGCATGTTCATCGCGCAGAAACGCGAGCAGCTGCGACCGCGCGTCGCGCTTTTCGACGATCCGGTAGCGGATGTTCGGACGGTCGAAACTGGCGACGAATTCGCGCGGCGCCTGCAGCAGCCGTTGCGCGATCTCGGAGCGCGTCGGCGCGTCCGCGGTGGCGGTGAGCGCCACCCGCGGCACCGCGGGGAACCGGTCGCGCAGCACGCCGAGCTGCCCATACTCCGGCCGGAAATCGTGGCCCCATTGCGACACGCAATGCGCCTCGTCGATCGCGAACAGCGCCAGCGCGCACTCGTCGAGCAGACCCTGGAATCGCTCGCCGAGCAGGCGCTCCGGCGCGACGTAGACGAGGTCGAGGTCGCCGCGGCGCATCCGCTGCTCGACCGCGTACGCCTCGCGCGCGCTCAGCGTCGAATTCCAATATGCCGCGCGCACGCCCAGCTCCGCCAGCGCGTCGACCTGATCCTGCATCAGCGCGATGAGCGGCGACACGACCACGCCCAGGCCGCCGCGCACCAGCGCAGGGATCTGATACACCAGCGACTTGCCGCCGCCGGTCGGCATCAGCACGAGCGCGTCGCCACCGCCCATCAGGTGGTCGATCGCGTCCTTCTGCAACCCGCGGAAAGAGGGGTAGCCGAAGACATCGCGCAGCACGGACTCGGGAGTTCTCATGCCGGTTCCGCGCCGCGGCGGCTGTCCGATCGGCCGGTCAATCTCCGCCGAGCCGCGAGAGATCGCGCACTGCGCCCTTGTCGGCGCTGGTCGCGAGCATGGCGTAGGCCTTCAAGGCCGCGGAGACGCGGCGCGCGCGCGGCTTGGCCGGCTTCCAGCCCAGGGCATCCTGCTCCGCGCGCCGATGCGCCAAGCCGGCTTCGTCGACCAGCAGGTCGATGCGGCGGGCCGGAATGTCGATCCGGATGCGGTCGCCGTCGCGAACCAGACCGATGACGCCGCCCGCGGCCGCCTCGGGCGACACGTGCCCGATGGACAATCCCGACGTCCCGCCGGAAAACCGCCCGTCGGTGATCAGCGCGCACGCCTTGCCCAGGCCTTTGGACTTGAGATACGAGGTCGGGTAGAGCATTTCCTGCATTCCCGGGCCGCCGCGCGGGCCTTCGTAGCGGATGACGACCACGTCACCCGCCCGGACCTCGTCGCCCAGGATGCCCTGGACCGCCGCGTCCTGGCTCTCGTAGACGCGCGCCGTTCCCTCGAAGACGAAGAGGGTTTCGTCGACCCCCGCGGTCTTGACCACGCAACCGTCGCCGGCGATGTTGCCGTGGAGCACCGCCAATCCGCCCTCCTTGCTGTAGGCGTGGGCCGCGCTGCGGATGCATCCGCCCTCGCGATCGAGATCGAGATTCTCCCAGCGGGTGTCCTGGCAGAACGCCTCCTGCGTCGGAATGCCCGCCGGCCCCGCCCGATACATGGTGCGGACGGCCTCGTCCGATGACACGGCGACGTCGTACCGGGCCAGCGCGTCGGCCAGCGTCGGCGAATGCACAGTGGCGGCATCGGTGTGCAGGAGCCCGGCACGGCCCAGTTCCCCGAGGATCGCCATGACGCCGCCGGCACGGTGGACGTCCTCCATGTGATAGTGGCTCGACGGCGCGACCTTGCACAGATTGGGCACGCGCCGCGAAAGCGCATCGATCGCGCGCATGTCGAAATCCAGCCCGGCTTCCTGGGCCGCGGCCAGCAGGTGCAGGATCGTGTTGGTCGAGCCGCCCATGGCGATGTCCAGGGTCATGGCATTCTCGAACGCCGGCCGGCCCGCGATGTTGCGCGGCAGCACCGACGCATCGTCCTCCTGGTAGTAGCGGCGGCAGAGATCGACGATGATCTGCCCGGCGCGCACGAACAGCTGCTTGCGATCGGCGTGCGTCGCGAGCAGGCTGCCGTTGCCCGGCAGCGACAGCCCCAGCGCCTCGGTGAGGCAGTTCATCGAGTTGGCGGTGAACATCCCCGAGCACGAACCGCAGGTCGGACAGGCGCTGCGCTCGTAGTCCGCCACCTCGGCATCGCTCGCCTTCGGATCGGCGGCGATGATCATCGCGTCGATCAGGTCGAGCTTGTGCGGCGCGAGCCGCGTCTTGCCGGCCTCCATCGGGCCGCCGGACACGAACACCGCGGGGATGTTCAGCCGCATCGCGGCCATCAGCATCCCGGGCGTGATCTTGTCGCAGTTGGAAATGCAGACCAGCGCATCGGCGCAGTGGGCATTGGCCATGTACTCGACGGAATCGGCGATGAGGTCGCGGCTCGGCAGGGAATACAGCATGCCGTCGTGGCCCATCGCGATGCCGTCATCGATCGCGATGGTGTTGAATTCCTTGGCGACGCCGCCGGCGGCCTCGATCGCGCGGGCGACCAGCTGGCCCAGGTCCTTCAGATGGACGTGACCGGGAACGAACTGGGTGAACGAATTGGCGACCGCGATGATCGGCTTGTCGAAATCGGCGTCGCGCATCCCGGTGGCGCGCCACAGCGAGCGGGCCCCCGCCATGTTGCGGCCGGAGGTGGAAGTCTTGGAACGATAGGCGGGCATAGGATCACTCCTCCCAATGGTGAATCGATTTCCGGGGGTCCGGCGCGCGTTCGGGGGCGGTCAGTTCGCCGCCGCGTAGGCGAGCCGCACGTACATCGGCGCGAACGGCGCAGCCTGCGTCAGCGCCACCAGCCCTTCACGCGTCAACTCCAGCAGCGCGATGAAGTGGACGACGACCACCGCCGTCCCCTTGTCCGGATCGAACAGGTCCGCGAACTCGACGAACCGCGATGTCTGCAGGCGGCGCAGGATGATGCTCATGTGCTCGCGCACGGACAACTCCTCCCGGGCGACGCGGTGGTGCGAATGCAGCTTGGAACGGCGCAGGATGTCGCGCCAGGCGCGCTGCAGGTCGGCCATCTCGACATCGGGATGGCGCGGCGCGACGGTCTGCTCGATCGTCACCAGCGCACGCAGGAAGTCGCGCCCGATCCGCGGATGCTCGTCGAGATGCACCGCCGCCAGCTTGATGCGCTCGTATTCGATCAGGCGGCGGACGAGTTCGGCGCGCGGATCCTCCACCTCTTCGCCGGTGTCGGCCTTGCGCACGGGCAGCAGCATCCGCGACTTGATCTCGATGAGCATCGCCGCCATCAGCAGATATTCGGCGGCCAGTTCCAGATTGTGCGCCCGGATCTGCTCGACGTAGAGCAGATACTGCTCGGTCAGGCGCGCCATCGGGATGTCCAGCACGTTGAAATGCTGGCGACGGATCAAGTACAGGAGCAGGTCGAGCGGTCCCTCGAAGGCTTCGAGGAACACCTCGAGCGCGTCGGGCGGGATGTAGAGGTCCTGGGGCAGTTCGAACAGCGGCTCGCCGTACAGCCGCGCGAACGCCAGGCCGTCGACGACCTGCGGATTGGTCGCGTCGACGGCTTCGTCGGGCGGCGGGTTTTCCAGCATGACGCCGATCGCGGCGCCGGCATCGGCGGCCGCGCCGGGGCCGGCGCTGGAGATGGGGGGTGTTTCCTGGCTCATCGCGGGATAGACTCTGGTGCGTAATGGCGATCTTACCTTTCCCGGAGTCTTCCCTGCCCGCCCTGCGCGTCGGGATCCGCGCCGCCGCGCTCCGCCCGGAGGCGGAATGCGTCGCCGAACTGCTGCAGCGCAACCCCCTGTCCGCCGCCCAGGTTGCGGCGGCGCGCGAACCGGCGCAGGCGCTGATCCGGGCCTTGCGCGCCCAGCGCAGCCATGCCCACGGCGTCGACGCCATGATGCGCGAGTTTTCCCTGTCCAGCCAGGAAGGCGTCGCGCTGCTGTGTCTCGCCGAGTCGCTGCTGCGCATTCCGGACGCCGCCACCGCCGATGCGCTGATCCGCGACAAGCTCGCCCGCGGCGACTGGCGTGCGCACATCGGCCCCAGCCGCTCGGTCTTTCTCAACGCCGCCGCCTGGGGCCTGCTGCTCACCGGAAAGCTGTCGGCCACCCACAGCGAGACCGGCCTGACGGCCGCCGTCACCCGGGCGATTGCGCGCGGCGGCGAACCCCTGGTCCGCGCCGCGATCGACACCGCGATGCGCATGCTCGGGGAACAGTTCGTCCTGGGAAAGACGATCGAGCAGGCGCTTGTGCGCGCCCGCTCCGCCAGAGGGCGCGGCTACCGCCATTCGTACGACATGCTCGGCGAGGCGGCGCTCACCGCCGCGGAGGCGAAGCGCTATTTCGACGCCTATGCCGGCGCGATCGCCGCCATCGCCGCCGCCGAACCCACGGCCGGCGCCGCGACGGCGCCGACGCACCCGGAGGATCGGCTTCGCCGTCGTGCCGGCGTCTCGGTCAAGCTCTCGGCACTGCACCCCCGGTTCGAATCCCTTCAGGAGGACCGGGTCCGCCGGGAGTTGCTGCCGCGGATCCGCGAACTCTGCCGGCTGGCGCGCAAGCACGGGCTTGCGCTCGACCTCGACGCCGAGGAAGGCGAACGGCTGGAACCGCTGCTCGACATCGTCGAACAGCTCGCGTTCGATCCGAAGCTCGCCGACTGGAACGGCCTCGGCGTCGCGGTGCAGGCCTACCAGAAGCGCGCCCTGCCGGTGATCGACTGGCTGGCGGCGCTGGCGCGGGAAAGCGGCCGGCGCATCGGCGTTCGGCTGGTCAAGGGTGCGTACTGGGACCGCGAGATCAAGCGCGCGCAGGTGGAAGGGCTGGCCGATTACCCGGTCTATACGCGCAAGGCGCACACCGATGCCGCCTATCTGGTCTGCGCCCGGCGCCTGCTCGACCATGGCGACCATCTGTTCCCCCAATTCGCCACCCACAACGCGCTGACCTTGTGCCTGATCCTGCAAATGACCGCGGCCGCGGGCATCGCCCCCGATTCGGGTCGGTTCGAGTTCCAATGCCTGCACGGCATGGGAGAGGCCCTCTACGACCGCGTGCTCGGCGCCAAGGCGACGGGGCCGGTGCCGGCGGGCCTCGCCTGCCGGATCTACGCTCCCGTCGGGCGGCACGAAACCCTGCTGCCCTATCTCGTCCGGCGCCTGCTGGAGAACGGCGCCAACTCCTCCTTCGTCCGGCGCATCGTCGACGCCAGCGTCGAGATCGACCATCTGCTGGAGGACCCCTTCGCCACCGCCCGGCAGGCCGAAGGCACCCCCCACCCGGCGATTCCCCTGCCGGCGCACATCACCGCACCACGGCGCAATGCCAGCGGCGTCGATCTGCATGACCCCGGCGCAGCGGCGGTGCTGCGCGCGGCCGTCGACCGTGGGGCGGAGCGCGCCGGGGTCCACGCGGTCGAGGCGATCCTCGCGCGCGCTCCGGCGAAGGCGGGCGCGGAAGCGCACGGCGAAGCGGCGGCGGCCGCCGCCGACGCGTCGGGACGCCGGACGATCCACAACCCCGCGCGGCACGACGAGATCGTCGGAACGGTGCGCGAGGCGGACGCTGCCGAGATCGATGCCGCGTTCGCGGCGGCGGCGGACAGCATATGGCTCAAGACCGAAGCCGGCGAACGTGCTGCCGTCCTGGAGGCGGCCGCCGATGCGCTCGAATCCTGCCGGGACGAGTTTCTGGCGCTCGCCATCCGGGAAGCCGGAAAGACGCTCGGCGCGGCGATCGCCGAGGTGCGCGAAGCGGTCGACGCCTGCCGCTACTACGCCCAGCAACTCCACAGCACCGATGCCGGCTCGACGGGTTCCCCGATCGGCACGGTGGTCGCGATCTCGCCATGGAATTTCCCGCTCGCCATCTTCGTCGGGCAGGTGGCCGCAGCGCTCGCGGCGGGCAACCCGGTCCTGGCAAAGCCGGCGGAACAGACCCCGCTGATCGCCGCGCGGGCGGTGCGGTGCCTGCATGCCGCCGGCGTGCCGCGCAGCGCGCTGCAGCTGCTGCCCGGGGACGGCGCGGTCGGCGCCATGCTGGTGCGGGACGTGCGGGTCCATGCGGTGCTCTTCACCGGCTCGACGGAAACGGCGCGGGACGTGGACCGCGCGGTCGCCACCCTCCCCACCCACCGGGACCGGATCCTCGTCGCCGAGACCGGGGGGCTCAATGCGATGATCGTCGACGCCAGCGCACAGCCGGAACAGGTCGTCCTGGATGCGCTGCGTTCGGCCTTCGACAGCGCAGGGCAGCGCTGCTCCGCCCTGCGCATCCTGTGCCTGCAGGAGGAGATCGCCGGGCCGATGCTCGAAATGCTGCTCGGCGCCGCGGTCGAACTGCGCGTGGGCGACCCCGCGGCCCTCGCCACCGACATCGGTCCGGTGATCGACGGGGCGGCGCGCGCGGCGCTCGATGCCCACCTGGCGTCGTTCCCCACCAAGCGCGTTCTCGCGCGCGTTCCGCTGTCAGCCGAATGCGCGGAAGGAAATTTTTTCTCGCCGGCCATCGTCGCGCTCGAATCGGTCGACGAGTTGGCGCGCGAAGCGTTCGGGCCGATCCTGCACGTGCTGCGATACCGGCGGGCGGATCTCGGCACCCTCGTCGAAGCGCTCAACGCCACCGGATACGCGCTGACCTGCGGCATCCAGAGTCGCGTCGACGAGACGGTGGCGGCGATCGCCGCCGGCATCGAGGCCGGCAACGTCTACGCCAACCGCAACATGATCGGCGCCGCGATCGGCATGCAGCCGTTCGGCGGCCATGGGTTGTCCGGAACCGGCCCCAAGATGGGCGGACCGTGGATCGTGCGGCGCCTGCGGCGCGAAGCGGCCGCACCGGTCGACGCCGCCAATCCGCAAGCCTGCATCGCGCGGTGGGGCGCGCATCGGGAGTCGGGCGCACCGACCGCGCTGCACGATTTTCAGCGTTGGCTGTCCACGGACGGGCGCCACGAACTGGCGCAGATCTGCGCGGAATACGCCGCCTGCACGCCGATCGGCTGCCGCGTCGACCTGCCCGCGCCCACCGGCGAACACAACCTGCTGCGCTACCGTCCCTTGGGCCGCATCCTCTGTCTCGGATCGGGACATCGCCTTGCGGGGCGGGGCGTCCTGGCGCAGCTCGCGGCCGTGCTGGCGACGGACAATCGCGCGCTGCTGCTCGCGGATGCGCGCTCCCGGGCGGTGCTCTCCGGGATCCCCGCGTCGGTCTGGATGAACATCGACTGGGTGGAGGACTGGGGGCGCGAGTCGTTCGAGGCGGCGCTGTTCGAAGGCGACGACGGGCGCGCCCACAACCTGCGCTGGCTGCTCGCGCGACGCCCGGGCCGGCGGGTCGCGCTGGTGCGCCCGAGCGCCGAGGAACGGTACGCGCTCGATCGGCTGGTGACGGAACAGACCATCACGGTCAACACCGCGGCAGCCGGGGGCAATGCGGCCCTGATGAGCCTTTCCGGGGACGGAACCTAGGGTCGCAGCCGATTGCGACGCCCCGTTCCCTCATCGGTCCCCGCCGGGGGCGGCAGGCGCCCCCGGCGGAACCGGTCCTCAGCCGTTCCGGCAGGAGGACGGAAATGCGCGGCAGGCCGCGGCGGACGGTTGCGGATCCGACTCGCCCACCGGTGCCGCGGGCACGGACGTGCGGACCACCGATCCCGGCATCGTCGCGCAGGTCGACGGAAACGCCCGGCAGCTCGCCGCGCTCGGACCGTAGACCAGCCCTGCCTGCGCCTGCCCCGCCAGCGGCGACGCGGACTCGGTCAGCGCCCCGTTCCCGCAGGTGGACGGGAACGCCCGGCAACTCGCCGCGCTCGGCGAATCGCCCGCCGCCATCGCGGAAGCGCAGGACATTGCGAACAGCACCGCGGCAGCCATCTGAAGACCCTTCATTTCCAATTCCTTTCCCATATTCCGGCGTCCGGACTCGCCTTGCTGCATCTCCTCGATCCTCCGCTTCCGGATGGCGCGCTCGCGCGCGGCGGACGAGGTGTTCCGCGACGGGTTTCGCGGATCCTGGACGGGCGACTGGTTTTTCTTATCATGTTGTGATCCTATCATGACATGATATGTTTTGCCGCCATTGCCCCGAAAACCCATACGGGAAAGGGGTGGGAAACGGAGGAAAATGGCGCATGCGGCCGCGGCCACCCCCAACCGTCCGCGGCCTTTCCCGGGAAATTCGGATTGCCGATGGCTGACGACAGTGCTTCCGTGCGTGCCGACAAATGGCTATGGGCCGCACGGTTCTTCAAGACGCGATCGCTAGCATCCCAGGCGATCGATCTGGGACGCGTGCGCATCGCCGGCGAACGCATCAAGCCGGCGCGCACCGTGAAGGTCGGAGAACGGATGGAGATTCACGCGGGCGAACAGACCCTGCTGGTCATCGTTCGCGCACTGTCGGCGCAGCGCGGCCCGGCGAGCGCGGCGCGCACGCTCTATGAGGAAACCCCCGACAGCATCGCGCGGCGGGAGCGGATCCGGGCGCAGAACGCGTCCGATCCGGCACGATCGCTCAAGGGCCGGCCGACGAAACGCGACCGGCGGCGGATCGGAGAAGTGCTGGGCGAATGACAGGCGGATAACGCGCGAAAAACGGGCGGGCGCCGAACGGCGCGCCGCACCGCTTCCGGCGTCAGTCGGCCGTGAAGAAGCCCTTCATCTTGTCCATGAAGGATTTCGTCTGCGGCGAATGCTTGGTTCCGCCTTCGTTGAGCGCCTCGTCGAATTCGCGCAGCAATTTCTTCTGCTTCTCCGTCAGGCGTACCGGCGTTTCCACGCGCACGTGGCAGTAGAGATCCCCGGGGTGGTGCGAACGCACACCCTTGATGCCTTTGCCCCGCAGCCGGAACGTCTTGCCGCTCTGGGTCCCTTCGGGAAGGGTGATGCTGACGTTGCCCTTGAGCGTTGCAAACTCGACTTCGCCGCCCAGCGTTGCGGTCGCGAACGAAACCGGCACCTCGCAGTGCAGATCGTCGCCGTCGCGCTGAAACACCTCGTGCGGCTTGATCCGGATCTCGACGTAGAGATCGCCCGGCGGGCCGCCGTTCATCCCCGGTTCGCCCTTGCCGCTCAAGCGGATGCGCTGGCCCTCGTCGATCCCCGCCGGGATTGCGACCTCGAGCACCTTGTTGCGCTTGATGCGACCTTCCCCATGACACGACGTGCAAGGCTCCGCGATCACCTTCCCGCTGCCGTGGCAGGTGGGACAGGCCTGCTGGATCGAGAAGAACCCCTGCGACATGCGCACCGCCCCCGATCCGTTGCAGGTCGTGCAGGTCTTGGGCTTGGTGCCGGGCTTGGCGCCGGTGCCGCCGCAGGTTTCGCAGGGATCCCAGGACGGCACGCGGATGTCGGTGGTGAAACCGTTGACCGCCTGCTCGAGCGTGATCTCCATGTTGTAGCGCAGGTCGGCCCCGCGATAGGCGTTGCCGGCCCGGCCGCCGCCGCGCGCCGCACCGCCGAAGATGTCGCCGAAGATGTCGCCGAACGCTTCGGCGAACCCGCCGTTGAATCCCGCGCCGCCGGCACCGAACCCGCCCGCCGCGGCGTTGGGATCGACGCCGGCATGGCCGAAGCGATCGTAGGCCGCGCGCTTCTGCGCGTCGGAGAGCATTTCATAGGCTTCCTTGGCTTCCTTGAATTTCTCCTCGGACGCCTTGTCCCCCGGATTCCGGTCCGGGTGGTACTTCATCGCCATCTTGCGATAGGCTTTTTTGATTTCCTCGTCGGATGCGTTCTTGGCGACGCCGAGAATTTCGTAGAAATCGCGTTTGGACATGGTGCTCGTTCAATCGTGGTGCCGAAGGGAACCCCGCAATTGCAAAACCGGACACCGCCGCAAAGGCGGGCATCCGGTCCGCGCGCTCCGCCGCGGCATCACCCGCGGCGCCCGATATCGCTCCGATCGCAGGCGGACCGAACGTCCGCCCGCGATCCCGACCGATACGTCATCCGTTCCGCTTGACCTCCTTGAAATCGGCGTCGACGACATCCTCGGCACCGGCCTTGGCGCCATCGGACGAAGCCCCGCCGCCCGCAGCGGCCGCCTGCTCCGCCGCACCTTGCGCCTGGGAATCGGCGTACATCTTTTCACCGAGCTTCTGCGACGCGGTCAGCAAGGCTGCCGCCTTGGCATCGATCGCCTCCTTGTCGCTGCCCTTGAGCGCCTCTTCGAGCTCCTGGATCGCCGCCTGGATCTTGGCCTTTTCGCCGTCGTCCAGGCTCGCCCCGTGCTCGGCCAGGGCCTTGCTCACCTGGTGCATCGAGGATTCGGCCGAATTGCGCGACTGCGCCAGTTCGAACCGCTTATGGTCTTCGGCACGATTGAGCTCCGCGTCCTTGACCATGCGGCTGATCTCGTCCTCGGTCAAACCGGAGTTCGCCTTGATCGTGATCTTGTTTTCCTTGCCGGTGGCCTTGTCGCGGGCGCCCACGTGCAGGATGCCGTTGGCGTCGATGTCGAAGGTGACCTCGATCTGCGGCAGGCCGCGCGCCGCCGGCGGAATCCCCTCCAGGTTGAACTCGCCCAGCAGCTTGTTGCCGGCCGCCATCTCGCGCTCGCCCTGGAACACCTTGATCGTGACCGCCGGCTGGTTGTCGTCGGCGGTCGAGAAGACCTGCGCGTGCTTGGTCGGGATCGTGGTGTTCTTCTGGATCATCTTCGTCATCACCCCGCCCAGCGTCTCGATGCCCAGCGACAGCGGCGTGACGTCGAGCAGCAGCACGTCCTTGCGCTCGCCCGACAGCACCGACCCCTGGATCGCCGCGCCGACCGCGACGGCTTCGTCCGGGTTGACGTCCTTGCGGGGTTCGCGCCCGAAGAACTCGCGCACCTTCTCCTGGACCTTGGGCATGCGGGTCATGCCGCCGACCAGGATCACGTCATCGATGCTCGACGCCGACACGCCCGCGTCCTTGATCGCAAGGCGGCAGGGCTCGATCGTCTTTTCGATCAGATCTTCCACCAGCGCCTCGAGCTTGGCCCGGGTGATCTTCAGGTTGAGGTGCTTCGGCCCGCTCTGGTCGGCCGTGATGTAGGGAAGATTGACTTCCGTCTGCTGGCTCGACGACAGTTCGATCTTGGCCTTCTCCGCCGCTTCCTTCAGCCGCTGCAGCGCGAGCACGTCCTTGGCGAGATCGACGCCCTGCTCCTTCTTGAACTCGCCGATGATGTAATCGATGATGCGCTGATCGAAGTCTTCGCCGCCGAGGAAGGTGTCGCCGTTGGTCGAGAGCACTTCGAACTGCTTTTCGCCCTCGACGTCGGCGATCTCGATGATCGAGATGTCGAAGGTGCCGCC
>JAKCCX010000143.1 GCA_021838715.1 Pseudomonadota bacterium
CGCGCCGCGACCGCGGCGGCGGCACGGCTGACCCAGGCGGTGATCATTCCGGCAATGATTTGATGGGATTTTTGACTGTCTGCGATTCAACGCAGAATCTGCCAAGAGTCCGGTGGTAAGGGACTAAACCGCTTCGTCAAGAGTTTCGAGAAGCGCTGCTATCCCCTGCGGGACATCGCATTCCCACACGACGACAACTTTCCAGCCGACAGCCTCCAGACGAGTCCTGTTGTTACGGTCGCGCGCCATGTTGCGATCAAGCTTGGGATTCCAGAAATCGACGTTGGATGTCGGCCGCCGGCCTTTCGGGCATTCGTGCCCGTGCCAGAAGCAACCATGGACGAACACGGCCAGGCGATGGCGTGGCAACACGATATCGGGCGATCCGGCCAAATCCTTGCGATGTAGGCGATAGCGATAGCCAGCGGCGAACAAAGCGGCTCTCACCGCGCGCTCCGGAGCGGTGTTTTTCCCGCGCACGGCCGACATCATCCTTGATCGCACTGCCGCGGTTACTCTATCCGCCATATCCCTTCCGACCCCGAAGACTTTATAGCCTGATCCGCTCAACCTCGTCCTGTGTCAGCCTCTCCTTCGTGCGGTCACCCATGAAGAACACCGAGAACGCGGACAGACCGATGTCCGCCATGCCGTATTCGCCATCGCGACGCGGGCCTTTGCGCTGATCCGGCAGACCCGCGCAGACCTCTTTCAGCCCCGAGATAAGGGAACTCAAGGCGTTCATGGCGGCATCGAGTCAGAGATACGGCCGCGCCGCCAGGCGAAATCGTCATCCGTGATGCGATCAGGCGACGAATTCCGCGAACTGTTGCAAATCGGACTTGGTCAGGCGCGGCCCAGGGTCAGCGGGAACACCTGAATGCAAGTCCCTCGCATTAAGAACCGCTGGCTGCAACCCTGGCGGCTTCCTTTATATAACACTATGTGCTATAAAGCGGCGTGAGAGTGTTCATGGTTCCCCAGGTCAAAAAACTCCTGCGCAAGGAACGCCTGCCAGATACCATTCTGTGCAAACCGGCGCGGGAAATTCTGGCAGGAATGCTGAGTGCTGGTGAGGCCGATCTCGGCACGGGTTTGTTTAAAAAACGCTTGGCTCGGCCGGGCGGCGGAAAACGGGGCGGCTATCGCGCGATTATCGCCTATCAGTCACCACATGTGGACCGAGTCTTGGTGGCCTATGCGTTCGCGAAGAACGTGGCTTCGACTTTGACACAGCAGGGTCATGAAGCCCTGAGCAAGGTCGCCCAGGCATTCATGTCAATGAACAATGAACAATTGACGGAGCTGTTGGCTGCGCAGGACGTAAGCGAGGTGATGTGTGATGGCAAAAACGAGGGCTAAATCTACAAAGCGCATGGGAGCGCGCGCGGTTGAGGACGATATGCTCGCGACGGCCCACAGCCTCGCGTCGGCGCTGCATCGTGTCGGCGCGCTCGATAGCGTGGATATGCGCGCCATGGACCGGCTTTGCCTACCGCCACGGCCTGATTACAGCGCCCCGGATATTAAACGGATTAGGACCGCTACCAGAATGAGTCAGCCAGTCTTCGCCCGATTGCTCGGCGTCGATAAGTCTTCCGTTACCCAGTGGGAGCGTGGAGTGAAGCGCCCGTCTGGACCCGCGCTTCGCTTGCTGGAAGTGCTTGACCCGGAGAGGTCAGTTAGCCCGGTTGTCCAGGTGCGGCGCGAGATTGAGAAGGTCGCCTGACGCAGAAGTTCATTCCCACATTTTGCGGGCGATATTTTTTTCCTCGGTTCCGGCGGCGTTGGCGTGGATGGCGGTGGTGGTGAGCTGGGCGTGTCCGAGCCGTTTCTGGACGAGGTTGAGGGGGGATCCCGGCGGAGATGGCGGTGACGCTGTGGCGGAGGCCCTTGAGGGAGGCGTGGGGGCCGGCGAAGGCCGGCTTCCTGCATGACGGCGTGGACGGCACGCCAGCCGGTCATGCGTGACCACGGCCAGAGGCGAAGGCTGCGTCCTTTGTCGCGGCGGGCCTGGTGCTCGCGGATGCCATGCACCAGGTCGAGGGAGTCGAGCAGGGGGGACGGGGACACTGCGGTAGACCCCGGGGCGGCGTTTCTTCAGGGTTTCGAAGACCAGCAGACCGGCGGCGAGGTCGACGCGGTCGGCGGTGAGAAAGGCGTCGCGTTCGCTCCTGGTCAGATATTTCCGGGCGCCGGTGGCGTCGTAGAGGCCCATGCCGTCGACCGGCCGCGAGGCCGGAGGAGCGGAATTGCTGACCCGCGGTGATACCGGCGCGGTCTTTCGCGAGCCGCGGGGGCAAGGCGACCTCGGATGCAAAGCGAAGCAGCGCCCAAGCAAACGGTCGCAAAGGCGGCCGGCCACGAAAGACCTCAAGGACCGAGGCCGCCTGAATCGATACGCCGGCTGCCCTCCCCGCCCCCCTCCCCCGGCCCATTGCTGTGCCATGGCGCCCTCCTTGTCCCGCTTCATCGGGATCGCTTCCGCCCCGCCCTGCGTCACCTGCGCATGCCGGGGCTGGGCGGCTCAGGATCGGGCTCAGGGTCGGGCGCGGGCGTGGGGGGCGGCATCCGCCGTTGCGCCGCGGCGATGAGCATGCCGCGGTCCTGCCGCGCGAACGCCTCGACCTCGCTGGCCTGGTCTGGATCTTCCTCGCGCAACGCCGCGAGCAGCGCCGGG
>JAKCCX010000010.1 GCA_021838715.1 Pseudomonadota bacterium
CAGATCGTCGCCGCGTCGCGCCTGGTGTCGAACATCACCGGGTTCCCGGTGCAGCCCAACAAGGCGGTGGTCGGTGCCAACGCGTTTGCGCATGCGTCCGGCATCCACCAGGACGGCGTGCTCAAGTCCCGCCAGACGTACGAGATCATGCGGGCCGAGGACGTCGGCTGGAGCGCCAACCGCATCGTCCTGGGCAAGCTGTCCGGCCGCAACGCCTTCAAGCAGCGCGTGCAGGAACTGGCGATCCCGGTGGCGAGCGACGCCGAGATGGAAGCCGCGTTTTCCCGCTTCAAGGATCTGGCCGACCGCAAGGCGGAGATCTTCGACGAGGATATCCAGGCGCTGTTCTCCGACGAGGAGGTCGGGCAGCAGCGCGAGCGGTTCCAGTTTCGTTCCATTTCGCAGCGGTCCGAAACCGGCGGCCGACCCAGTGCCGAGGTGCGTTTTGCGGTGGAGGGCCGGGAAGAACGCGCGGCGTCGGAGGGCAACGGCCCGGTCGACGCGGTGTTCAAGGCGATCGAGAGCCGGGTGCAGAGCGGCTCGGAACTGCTGCTTTTTTCGGTCAACGCGATCACCACGGGCACCGAATCGCAGGGCGAGGTCACCGTGCGTCTCGCCCGGGCCGGGCGCATCGTCAACGGCGTGGGCGCCGATCTCGACATCGTCGCCGCCTCCGCCAAAGCCTACTTCAACGCGCTCAACAAGCTCTACACCACCAACGAACGGATCGACCCGCAGATCTCGATGACGCCCTGACCCCGCTCAGGTCGTCGCGGAGCGCTGCCGCCGCGCGCTGGCGCGGCGCCGCGCCGCATGCCCGGCCGTCGGCCGATCCCGCGGGCGTCGTGACCGAAATCGTCATATAATGCGCGATTCCCACGGCACGGCATTCCTTCCGTGTCCGCCTGTCGAACGTAAAGGAAGCATCATGGCTGTCTCCGACATCAACAAGGGCGACATCGTCGCCAAGTATCAGCGCGCCGCCAACGACACCGGATCGCCGGAAGTCCAGGTCGCCCTTCTGACCGCGCGCATCAACGAACTCACCGAACACTTCAAGGCCCATGTGAAGGATCACCACTCGCGCCGCGGCCTGCTCAAGATGGTCAGCCGCCGCCGCAAGTTGCTCGACTACCTCAAGGGCCGAAACCCCGAGGCATACAAGGGCCTGATCGAGCGTCTGGGTCTGCGCAAGTAAGGACGCCGCCGGTGTCCGACCTTCGCGCCGTTCCCGTGTTTCCGCGTGCCGCCTTCGGCGGCGCGGTGACGTGCGGAGCGGGGCGTTCCCACGGGGTATCCCGCGCGCGGGCGGGCGACGGGTTTGCCGCGAAAATCGGATGACGGACCGGCTGCGACGGAATTCGCGAAAGGAATGCAAACGTGTTTGACAAAGTGACCAAGACGTTCCAGTACGGCAAGCATACGGTTCGACTGGAAACCGGAGAGATCGCACGCCAGGCCACCGGTGCGGTGATGGCGTGGGTGGGCGATACGGTCGTGCTGGCGACGGTGGTCGCGGCCAATCAGGCCAAGCCCGGTCAGGATTTCTTCCCGCTGACGGTGGACTACATCGAGAAGACCTATGCCGCGGGCAAGATCCCCGGCGGATTCTTCAAGCGCGAAGGCCGTCCCTCCGAAAAGGAGACGCTGACCTCGCGGCTGATCGACCGGCCGATCCGTCCCCTGTTTCCGGACGGCTTCTTCAACGAAGTGCAGGTCGTCATTCACGTCGTGTCCGTCGATCCCGAGATCGACCCCGACATTCCCGCGATGATCGGCACCTCGGCGGCGCTCGCGATTTCCGGGATTCCGTTCAACGGGCCGATCGGCGCCGCGCGCGTCGGCTACATCGACGGCCAGTACGTGCTCAACCCCAGTGCCGCGGAACTGAAGCAGTCGCGCCTGGATCTCGTCGTCGCGGGCACCGAGCGTGCCGTGCTGATGGTGGAGTCCGAGGCGGACCAGCTGCCGGAAGACGTGATGCTGGGCGCCGTGATGTACGGCCATGAACAGATGCAGGCGGTGATCAACGCGATCCACGACCTCGTCGCCGAAGCGGGCAAGCCCGTCTGGGATTGGCGGGCGCCGGCGCGCAACGAGGCCCTGCACGCCCGCCTCGAGGAACTGGCCGGTCCGGGTTATCGCGAGGCATATCAGATCCGCAGCAAGCAGGCCCGCTCGCAGAAGCTCAAGGAAATCGAATCGGCGGTGCGCGCGAAGCTCGCGGAAGACGCGGCGGCCGCGGGAACGACGGTCGACGAGCGCGCGGTCGACGGGGTCCTCTTCGACATGCAGGCGAAGATCGTCCGCAACCAGATTCTGGCGGGCGAGCCGCGGATCGACGGGCGCGACACGCGCACGGTCCGCCCCATCGAAATCCGCCTGGGCGTGCTGCCGCGCACCCACGGTTCCGCGCTGTTCACCCGTGGCGAGACGCAGGCGCTGGTGGTCGCCACCCTGGGAACGAAGCAGGACGAGCAGATCATCGATGCACTGCAGGGCGAGTATCGCGATCGCTTCATGCTGCACTACAACATGCCGCCGTTCGCGACCGGCGAATGCGGCCGCGTCGGCACGCCCAAGCGGCGGGAAGTCGGCCACGGCCGGCTCGCCAAGCGCGCCCTGGTGGCGGTGCTGCCGGCGCCGGAAGAATTCCAATACTCGATCCGGGTGGTCTCGGAGATCACCGAATCCAACGGTTCCTCGTCGATGGCCTCGGTCTGCGGCGGCTGCCTGGCGTTGATGGACGCGGGCGTCCCCGTCAAGGCGCACGTCGCGGGCGTCGCGATGGGCCTCATCAAGGATGGCGGCCGCTTCGCGGTGCTGACCGACATCCTGGGCGACGAGGATCATCTCGGCGACATGGACTTCAAGGTGGCCGGTACCAGTGCCGGCGTGACCGCCCTGCAGATGGACATCAAGATCGAGGGCATCACCAGGGAGATCATGCAGGTCGCCCTGGCGCAGGCGCGCGAAGGCCGCACGCACATCCTCGGCAAGATGCATGACGCGATCACCGCGTCGCGCGGTGAACTGTCCGAATTCGCGCCCCGCATGATCCGGCTCAAGATCAATCCCGAGAAGATCCGTGACGTGATCGGCAAGGGTGGTGCTGTGATCCGCGCGCTGACCGAGGAAACCGGCACCCAGATCGACATCGAGGACGACGGTTCGATCACGATCGCCAGCGTCGACCTCGAGCGCGGTCGCGAGGCCGAGCGCCGGATCCTGGAACTGACGGCCGAGGTCGAAGTCGGCAAGGTCTACGACGGTACGGTGCTGCGCCTGCTCGATTTCGGCGCGATCGTCCAGCTGCTGCCGGGCCGCGACGGTCTGTTGCACATCTCCCAGATCGCCAACGAGCGCGTGAACCAGGTCAGCGACTATCTCAAGGAAGGCCAGGTCGTGAAGGTCAAGGTCATCGAAGCCGACGAGAAGGGTCGTGTCCGCCTGTCGATGAAGGCAGTCGGAACGGAAGGGGCCGCGCCCGCGGCGTAACGGTCACCCTCTCCCCGCCGGGGAGAGGGCCGGGGTGAAGGGGATTCGATCGATGAGCATGCGTCGCAAGCTGGTCGCAGCCAACTGGAAGATGAACGGCAGCCGTGCGGACAACGCGCGCTGGCTGCATGCATTCCGCGATGCGCTGCCCGCGTGCGAGACGGTGGTGTGTCCGCCGTTCGTCTATCTGTCCCAGGTGGCCGAAGGGCTGGCGGGAACGGCGGCCGAGGCCGGTGCGCAGAATCTCAGCGACCGGACGGCCGGCGCCTGGACCGGCGAGGTGGCCGCCGAGATGCTCGTCGATGCCGGCGCGAAGTGGGTGATCGTCGGGCATTCGGAGCGCCGGGCCGCCTACGGCGAGGGTGACGATCTGGTCGGCGTGAAGGCCGCGCGGGCGTTTGCCGCGGGCTTGCGCCCGATCGTCTGCGTGGGGGAGACCCTGGCGCAGCGCGAAGCGGGTCGAACGCAGGAAGTCGTTGCTGCGCAACTCGATGCGGTGCTCGCGCATTGCACGCCCGCGCAACTGGTCGGTGGCGCCATTGCCTACGAACCGGTCTGGGCGATCGGAACCGGGCGCACGGCAACGCCGGAACAGGCCCAGGAGGTCCATGCCGCGATCCGTGCGCGCCTGGCGGCACGCGATGCCGGGGCTGCGGATGCGATGCGCCTGCTGTATGGCGGCAGCGTCAAGCCTGGCAATGCCGCCGAGCTTTTCGGGCAGCCGGATATCGACGGCGGCCTGATCGGTGGGGCATCGCTGGTTGCCGCGGATTTCCTCGCCATTTGCGCGGCCGCGATCTGACGGAGACGGAAACGATGGGGTGGCTGGGAAATCTGTTGATCGTCGTGCAGGTGGTGTGCGCGGTCGCGGTCGTCATTCTGGTCCTGCTGCAGCACGGCAAGGGCGCCGACATGGGCGCAGCCTTTGGCGGCGGGGCGTCGGGAAGCCTGTTCGGTGCCACCGGATCGGCAAACTTCCTCTCCCGCAGCACTGCGGTTGCCGCGACGATTTTCTTCATTGCAACGATCGGTCTGGCGTATACGTCGACGTCGCTGCGGGGTGGCCACGAGGCCTCCGGCGGCGTGATGAGCGGGTATCGCCCGACCGGCGATGGCGCCGCCGTGCCGGCGGCGCCGGCCGGTACGAAGAACGGCGGCGCGGCGGTGCCGAAGAATGGCAACGCGGCCAGCGCGGGGAAAGAGAAAAGCACGGAGATTCCGAAGTAGGGTAACCAATTCGGGGTAGAATTCCGCGCCAATTTGCCGACGTGGTGGAATTGGTAGACACACCATCTTGAGGGGGTGGCGGCGCAAGCCGTGCGAGTTCGAGTCTCGCCGTCGGCACCAAAGTGGCGCGGTACCGTGGATCCGCAGAACCGGAAGGGAACAGGATCCCGGGAGTGCGGGTTTTGGTAAGTGGTTTTCATTGCGTTTGATGTGCATGATGTCCATCAAACGGGCGTGTGGCGAGCGAATGCCCTCGGGGCGGCTGGCTGCGCGGTAGGCGTCGACTTGCTCGCGGACATCGCCATGGCGAGCGTCCGGAAAAGATTGCAGGCGGCGGAGGGGGAGCTGGCCGAAGGGGGAACCTCGGCGGCTCGTGTCGGATTTTGGGCTGCGAAAGGCCCGTTCACGCCCCGATGAAACGGAATGCGGCGTGGGCGAGCCAGAGGAACGGGTGACTTGTGGATCTCGGAACCTATCTTCCGGTGCTGATCTTTCTCGTCGTCGGCGCCGTGATCGGCGTGGTACCGATGGCGCTCGGCGCATTGGTCGGCCCGCATCGCCCGGATCCGGAAAAGCTCTCGCCGTACGAGTGCGGATTCGAAGCGTTCGAGGACGCGCGCATGAAGTTCGACGTGCGCTACTACCTCGTCGCCATTCTCTTCATCCTGTTCGACCTGGAAGTCGCATTCCTGTTTCCCTGGGCCGCATCCGTCGGCTCCCTGGGGCACTGGAGCGCGGGCTTCTGGTCGATGATGATCTTTCTCGGCATCCTCACCGTGGGGTTCCTCTACGAGTGGAAGAAGGGTGCGCTCGAATGGGAATGACGGGTTCCGTTTGCGCCTGGGAGATTTGAACCGGTGGCTATCGAAGGCAAGCTCGAACAGGGTTTCATCACGACCAGCGCGGACGCGGTCATCAACTGGGCGCGTACCGGCTCGTTGTGGCCGATGACATTCGGCCTGGCGTGCTGCGCGGTGGAGATGATGCACGCCGGCGCGGCGCGGTACGACCTCGACCGCTTCGGCGTCGTGTTTCGCCCGAGCCCGCGGCAATCGGATCTCATGATCGTTGCCGGCACCCTGTGCAACAAGATGGCTCCTGCGCTGCGCAAGGTCTATGACCAGATGCCCGAGCCGCGCTGGGTGATCTCGATGGGGTCGTGCGCGAATGGCGGGGGGTACTACCACTACTCGTACTCGGTGGTGCGGGGCTGCGATCGCATCGTACCCGTCGACATCTACGTTCCCGGGTGCCCGCCGACCGCGGAAGCCCTGCTCTACGGGGTGATCCAGTTGCAGAACAAGATCCGCCGCACGAATACCATCGCCCGGTGAGCCAACGATGAACGGAATCGGAGAACTTGCGCAACGCTTGCGCGACGGACTGGGCGCGCAGGCGATTTCGATCAACGTCGCGCTCGATGAGGTGACCGTGGCGGTTCGTGCGGCCGATTGGCAGGCGGTGTCGCTGCGGCTGCGCGACGACCCGCAATTCGGGTTCGAGCAGCTCATCGACCTGTGCGGGGTCGACTATCTCGACTATGGCAACGGCGAGCGCGGCGCGCTTCCCGCGGAAGGCCGGTTCGCGGTGGTGATGCATCTGCTGTCGCTGGCCAACAACTGGCGCGTGCGCGTGCGGGCGTTCTGCCCCTCCGACGACCTGCCGCTGGTTGCGTCGCTGGTCGGGGTATGGCCGGCGGCGGGCTGGTACGAGCGCGAAGCCTTCGACCTCTACGGCATCGTGTTCGAGGGCAACCCGGATCTGCGCCGAATCCTCACGGATTACGGCTTCGTCGGATATCCCTTCCGGCGCGATTTCCCGGTTTCGGGACACGTCGAGATGCGCTACGACCCGCAGCTGCGGCGCGTGATCTACCAGCCGGTGACGATCGAGCCGCGCGAGAACACGCCGCGCGTGATTCGCGAAGAACATTACGCGCAGGACAAGTGAACCATGGCCGAAATTCGCAATTACACGCTCAATTTTGGTCCGCAGCACCCGTCGGCGCACGGGGTGCTGCGCCTGGTGCTGGAACTCGATGGCGAGGTGATCCGCCGCGCCGATCCGCATATCGGACTGCTGCACCGCGCGACCGAGAAGCTTGCGGAGACGCGCACCTACCTGCAGTCGGTGCCGTACATGGACCGCCTCGACTACGTCTCGATGATGTCCAACGAACACGCCTACGTCATGGCGATCGAGCGCATGCTGGGGATCGAAGTGCCGATCCGCGCGCAGTACATCCGCGTGATGTACGACGAACTCACCCGCATTCTCAATCACCTGCTGTGGATCGGCGGACACGCGCTCGACGTGGGTGCGATGGCGGTGTTTCTCTATGCTTTCCGCGAGCGCGAGGACCTCTTCGACATGTACGAGGCGGCTTCGGGCGCGCGCATGCACGCGGCGTATTACCGGCCCGGCGGCGTGTACCGCGATCTGCCCGACACGATGCCGCAGTACCGCACCGACCAGGGCTGGTCCGAAGGCGATGCGCGGCGGCGCAACGAGAATCGGCAGGGTTCGCTGCTCGATTTCATCGACGACTTCACGCGGCGCTTCCCGGCCCTCGTCGACGAATACGAAACGCTGCTCACCGACAACCGGATCTGGAAGCAGCGCCTGGTCGGAATCGGTGTGGTGGAGCCGGAAAAGGCGCTCGCCTGGGGGTTCACCGGACCGATGCTGCGCGGCTCGGGGGTCGCATGGGATCTGCGCAAGAAGCAGCCCTACGAGGTCTACGACCGCCTCGACTTCGACATTCCCGTGGGCAAGACCGGCGACAGCTATGACCGCTACCTCGTGCGCGTCGAGGAGATGCGGCAGAGCAACCGCATCATCCGGCAGTGCATCGACTGGCTGCGCGCCAATCCGGGCCCGGTGATCACCGACAACCACAAGGTGGCCCCGCCCGACCGGGTCGGAATGAAGACCAACATGGAAGAACTGATCCACCATTTCAAGCTCTTTTCGGAAGGCTTCCATGTGCCGCCGGGGGAGGCGTATGCGGCGGTGGAACACCCCAAGGGCGAATTCGGCATCTACCTCGTGAGCGATGGTGCCAACAAGCCCTATCGCCTCAAGATCCGGGCTCCGGGGTTTGCGCATCTGCAGGGGTTGGACGAGATGGCGCGTGGCCACATGATTGCCGATGCGGTGACGATCATCGGCACCCAGGACATCGTGTTCGGGGAGATCGACCGATGAACGGCGACAGCACCCGGGATCCGGGGGCGGAGGACGAACTCGTGCCGGCGCCGCGGCGCCTGTCGGAAGCGGCGCTGCAGCGGATCGAGCGCGAGACGAGGAAGTTCCCGCCGGAACAGCGTCAGTCGGCCGTGATTCCCGCGCTGACCATCGCGCAGGACGAGTTCGGCTGGCTGTCGACCGAGACCATCGAGGAAGTGGCCGACCTGCTGGGCATGCCGCCGGTGGCGGCCTACGAGGTGGCGACCTTCTATCACATGTTCCATCGCGCTCCGGTCGGGCGCCACAAGATCACCTTGTGCACCAACCTTCCCTGCGCGCTGTCGGGCGCAGGGCGGGCGGCGGCGCGCCTGAAGGAGCGCCTCGGCATCGACTTCGGCGAGACCACCGCCGACGGCTGCTTCACGCTGGTGGAAGGCGAGTGCCTGGGGGCCTGCGGCGATGCGCCGGTGCTTCTGCACAACAACAAGCGGATGTGCAGCTTCCTGGACGATGACAAGAAGATCGATGCCCTGATCGAATCCTTGCGCGCCGAGGGGGCCGCTTCCGACGGCGAGGGGGGCGTATGAGCGATCGGGTCACCTTTCACGGGCGCCACATCGATCCGATCCTGCTCGCGGATCTGGACGGCAGCAACTGGCGCCTGCGCGACTATGAACGCCGCGGCGGCTATGCGGCGCTGCGCCGCATCCTCAGCGAGGGCATGGCGCCGGACACCGTGGTGGCGGAACTGAAGAAGTCCGCGCTGCGCGGGCGCGGCGGCGCGGGGTTTTCGACCGGCATGAAGTGGAGCTTCATGCCCAAGAACGTGCCGGGGCCGAAGTACATCGTCTGCAATTCGGACGAGGGCGAGCCGGGCACGTTCAAGGACCGTGATCTGCTGCGCTACAACCCGCACGCGGTGATCGAGGGCATGATCATCGGCGGTTATGCCATCGGTGCGACCGCCGGCTACAACTACATCCACGGCGAGATCTGGGACGTCTACGAGCGCTTCCAGGAGGCGCTCGACGAAGCCTACGCGGCCGGGCTGCTCGGCAGGAACATCCTCGGGTCGGAGTTCTCGTTCGACTGCTACACCACCCACGGCTGGGGCGCATACATCTGCGGCGAGGAAACGGCGCTGCTCGAATCGATCGAGGGCAAGAAGGGGCAGCCCCGCTTCAAGCCGCCGTTCCCGGCGCTGGTCGGCCTCTACGGCCGTCCGACCACGATCAACAACACCGAGACCTTCGCCGCCGTGCCGTGGATCTTCCGCAACAGCGGCGATGCCTTCCTGGCCCTCGGCAAGCCCAACAACGGCGGCACCAAGATCTTCTCGGTTTCGGGCGACGTGCAGCACCCGGGCAATTACGAAGTGCCGCTCGGGACGCCGTTTGCGACGTTGCTCGAACTCGCGGGCGGCATGCGCGGCGGCGCGATCAAGGCGGTGATTCCCGGCGGTTCATCGATGCCGGTGCTGCCCGGGGCGGTGATGATGGACCTGACGCTCGACTACGAGACGATCGCCAAGGCCGGATCCATGCTCGGGTCGGGCGCGGTGATCGTGATGAACGACACCCGTTGCATGGTGCGCTGCCTGGAGAGGCTGTCCTATTTCTACCAGAACGAGTCCTGCGGCCAGTGCACGCCCTGCCGCGAGGGGACGGGCTGGCTGTACCGGGTGATGCACCGGATCGAGCACGGGCACGGACGCCCGGAGGACATCGATCTGCTCGATTCCGTGGCGGAGAACATTCAGGGACGCACCATCTGTGCGCTGGGCGACGCGGCGGCGATGCCGGTGCGCTCCTTCATCAAGCATTTCCGGGACGAGTTCGAGTACCACATCGAACACAAGCAGTGCCCGGTACCGGACTACGTGTGACGACGCGATGATCGAGATCGAAATCGACGGCCGGAAAGTCTCGGTTCCCCAAGGCGGCACCGTCATGGATGCCGCCAACGCCGCGGGCATCTTCGTGCCGCACTTCTGCTACCACCGCAAACTGTCGATCGCGGCGAACTGCCGCATGTGCCTGGTCGAGGTCGAGAAGGCGCCCAAGCCGCTGCCGGCCTGCGCCACGCCGGCGACGCCCGGCATGATCGTGCGCACGGCGAGCGAACGCGCCCGGCAGGCGCAGCGCTCGGTGATGGAGTTCCTGCTCATCAACCATCCGCTCGACTGCCCGATCTGCGATCAGGGGGGCGAGTGCCAGCTGCAGGACCTGGCGGTGGGATACGGCGGCAGCGCATCGCGCTATCGTGAGGAGAAGCGGGTCGTCGTCCACAAGCAGATCGGACCGCTGGTTTCCGCCGAGGAGATGGCCCGCTGCATCCATTGCACCCGCTGCGTGCGCTTCGGCCAGGAGATCGCCGGAGTGATGGAACTGGGCATGGCCGGCCACGGCGAACATGCGGAAATCCTGACCTTCGTCGGCCGCAGCGTCGATTCCGAACTCTCCGGCAACATGATCGACGTCTGTCCCGTCGGCGCGCTGACGAGCAAGCCGTTCCGCTATCGCGCGCGCACCTGGGAACTGGCCCGGCGCCGTTCGATCAGCCCGCACGACAGCCTCGGATCGAATCTCGTCCTGCAGCTGAAGCAGCGCGAGGTGGTGCGCGTCGTTCCCCTCGAGAACGAGGCGGTCAACGAATGCTGGATTTCCGACCGCGACCGCTTTTCCTACGAAGGGCTGGCCGCGGAACGCCTGACGCGCCCGATGATCCGCCGCGACGGCGTGCTGCGCGAGGTCACCTGGCCCGAGGCGCTGGAATACACCGCCAATCTGCTCGAACGGGTGCGCGACGCGCACGGCGGCGCGGCGATCGGAGCCTTGGCCGCCGGCGGGTCGACCGCCGAAGAGTTGCACCTGTTGGGCAAGGTCGTGCGCGGGCTGGGATCGGAGAGCATCGATTTCCGCGTCCGCCAGAGCGACTTCCGGGCCGATGCCGTGCGACGGGGCGCGCCCTGGCTGGGAATGCCGGTGGCGGAAATCAACGGTCTCGACCGGCTGCTGCTCGTCGGCTCGTTCCTGCGCCAGGACCACCCGCTGTTGGCGGCGCGGGTGCGCAAGGCGGCGGGGGCGGGCGCTCGCGTGCATGTCCTGCACGCCGCCGACGAGAATCTCTTGTTGCGGCCCGCGGGCAAGTGCATTGCGGCGCCGTCGCAGTGGGTCGGGGCGCTCGCCCGGCTCGCCGTGGCGGTGGCGCGTGCCAGATCGCTGCCGGACCCGGTGGCCGGCGTCGAGCCGGACGCCTGGGCTGCCGCCGCGGCGCAGGACCTCTGTTCCGGCGAACGCGTCGCGCTGCTGGCCGGCAATGCCGCCGTGCAGCATCCCGATGCGGCGCGGATCCAGGCATGGATGCAGTGGATCGCCGAGGCGGTGGGTGGGCGTTTCGGCGTGATCGGCGAAGCGGCCAACAGCGTGGGCGGTTATCTCGCGGGCGCCACGCCGGGGCCGGACGGACGCAACGCGCGCACGATGTTCGAGGCGCCTATGGCCGGCTACCTGCTCTGGGGACTCGAGCCGGAACTCGATTGCGCCGACCCGGCGCAGGCGCGGCGCGCGCTGCAGGGCGCGGAGGCGGTGGTCGCGTTCTCGGCATACCGAAGCGATGCGTTGCTGGAAATCGCGCATGCGGTGCTGCCGATCGCCACCTTCGCCGAGACGGCCGGAACCTTCGTCAACTGTGAAGGCCGGGCGCAGAGCTTCCAGGGGGTCACCGTGCCGCCGGGCGAGGCCCGGCCGGGATGGAAGGTGTTGCGGGTTCTGGCGGACCAGTTCGGCTTCGACGGCTTCGGCTACGACACGCCCGAAGAGGTGCGCGCCGATGCGCTGCCGATCCAGGCCCGGATGCCGCTTGATAGCGGATTCCACAGCGGGTTGGCCGGCGGAGATCTGCCCGCCGGCTCGGGCGGGGAGGCGCCGGAGGGCGCCGCCGAGCGGCTTGCCGACGTCCCGCTCTATTTCACCGATGCCATCGTGCGTCGGGCCGAGGCCCTGCAGAAGACGGTCCAGGCACGTGCGCCCCAGGTCCGCGCCAACGCCGCGACGCTGGCGCGCTTCGGCGTCGAGCCCGGTGCCGCGGTACGGGTGCGACAGGGCGGGGCGACGGCGGTGCTGCCCTGCGCGGTCGACGCCGCGCTGGCGGACGGCGTCGTGCGGGTGTCCGCCGGTCATGCGGATACGGCCGGACTGGGACCGATGTTCGGACCGATTCATCTGGAGTGCGCGTAAATGGTGGCCGAATTCCAATCCTGGGCGCTGGGGCTGGTGGCCGCGAGCTGGTGGCCGCCCGTCTGGACGGTGATCTGGATCCTGATCAAGGCACTGCTCATCACGTTGCCCATCCTCGGCGCGGTGGCCTACCTCACCCTCTGGGAGCGCAAGCTCATCGGCTGGATGCACATCCGCCTCGGACCCAACCGGGTCGGTCCGGCGGGCCTGCTGCAGCCGATCGCCGATGCGATCAAGCTCCTGACCAAGGAGGTCATCGCCCCCGCACAGGCCGACAAGGCACTCTACTTCCTGTCGCCGGTGATCGTGCTGGTGCCGGCGCTTGCGGCCTGGGCGGTGATTCCATTCGGCCCCGGTCTGGTGCTCGCCAACGTGAACGCCGGTCTGCTTTACGTGATGGCGGTGACCTCGTTGGGAATCTACGGCGTGATCATCGCCGGCTGGGCGTCGAACTCGAAGTACGCCTTTCTCGGCGCGTTGCGCGCCTCGGCGCAGATGGTGTCGTACGAACTCGCCATGGGGTTCGTCCTGGTCGGCGTGCTGCTCGTTTCGGGCTCGCTCAACATGACCGCGATCGTCGACGGGCAGAACACCGGATGGTTCGCCGCCCACGGCCTGACCTTCCTGTCCTGGAACTGGCTGCCGCTGCTGCCCCTCTTCGGCATCTACGTCATTTCGGCGACGGCGGAGACCAACCGCCACCCGTTCGACGTGGTCGAAGGGGAATCCGAGATCGTCGCCGGGCACATGATCGAATATTCCGGCATGACGTTCGCGCTCTTCTTCCTCGGCGAATACGCCAACATGATCCTGCTCGCCGCCATGAGCGCCGTCATGTTTCTCGGCGGGTGGGCGGCGCCGGTCGACCTCGGCAAGCTGATGGGCATCCACACCCCGGCGTGGTGGCACGACGGCCTGTCCAACTGGTTCTGGCTGCTTGCGAAGATTTTCGGCGGCTCCTCCATGTATATCTGGATTCGCGCCACCTTTCCGCGGTATCGCTATGACCAGATCATGCGTCTGGGCTGGAAGATCTTCATTCCGCTCACGCTGGTATGGCTGGTGGTGATCGCGGTATGGATGCAGTCGCCGTGGAACATCTGGACCGGGGCCCGGTAACGACTATGCAACGCCTGCTCGAATTCTTCGATTCCCTGCTGCTGCGGGAACTGTTCAAGGGCTTCGCGCTCACGGGCCGATACCTGTTCGCGCGCAAGATCACCGTGCTGTATCCGGAACAGAAGACGCCGGCATCGCCGCGGTTCCGCGGCCTGCACGCGCTGCGCCGCTATGAAAACGGCGAGGAGCGCTGCATCGCCTGCAAGCTCTGCGAAGCGGTGTGTCCCGCGCTGGCGATCACGATCGAGGCGGAGCCCCGTGCCGACGGCACGCGCCGCACGACGCGCTACGACATCGACCTGACGAAGTGCATCTTCTGCGGCTTCTGCGAAGAGAGCTGCCCGGTCGATTCGATCGTCGAGACGCACCACACGGAATACCACGGCGAACGCCGCGGCGATCTCCTGTACACCAAGGAGATGCTGCTCGCCGTCGGCGACCGCTACGAAAAAGACATCGCACGCGCCCGCGAGTTGGACGCGCGGTATCGCTGACCGGGACCCCAGACGATGGATCCGACCACAGCCCTCTTCGCCGTTTTCTCCGCCTGCACGCTGGTTTCCGCGTTGCGGGTCATCACCGCACGCAATCCGATGCACGCCGTGCTCTACCTGGTGCTGGCGTTCTTCTCGACCGCCTGCCTGTGGATGCTGCTCCAGGCGGAATTCCTCGCCATCACGCTGGTGCTGGTCTACGTCGGCGCGGTGATGGTGCTGTTCCTCTTCGTGGTGATGATGCTCGACATCCACATCGACCGCAGCCGTACCGGCTTCTGGCGGCATCTGCCGCTGGCGGCCGTGGTCGGCGTGGCGATCGCCCTGCAGCTCTGGCTGGTGCTCGCCAACGGCACCTGGCAGACGATGGCGCCGGCGGCCACCGGCGTCGCGAAGATCGGCAACACCAAGGCGCTGGGAATGCTGACGTTCACCCAGTATGTGTTCCCGCTGCAGATCGCGGGCGCCATCCTGCTGGTGGCGATCATCGCCGCGATTGCGATCACGCTGCGGCGTCGTACCGACGCATTGCACCAGAACCCGGGCTGGCAGGTGCGGATCCGGCGCAAGGATCGTGTCCGGCTGGTCAAGATGCCGGCGGTGCCGCGGGCGGGGCAGGGTGTCGATGCGGCCGCGGCCGTCGTCGAAGCGAAGGAGGGATGAGGAGATGGTGTCGCTTTCCTGGTATCTGGGTGTCGGCGCGATCCTGTTCGCGATCAGCGTCGTCGGAATCTTTCTCAACCGGAAGAACCTGATCGTCCTGCTGATGGCGGTCGAACTCATGCTGCTCGCGGTCAACACCAATTTCGTCGCTTTTTCGCACTATCTCGGCGACCTGAACGGTCAGGTGTTCGTGTTCTTCATTCTCACGGTGGCGGCGGCGGAGTCGGCGATCGGCCTGGCGATCCTCGTCGCGCTGTTCCGCAACAAGAAAACCATCAACGTCGACGAACTCGACGCATTGCAGGGGTGACGCGGGCATGAATTCGTCGATGCTGGGCTTGTGTCTGCTCGTGCCGCTTGCGCCCTTGTGTGGCGCGATCGGGGCGGGCCTGTTCGGCCGTGCGCTGGGGCGCAAGGGGTCCCACACCGTGGCCATCCTCGGGGTGCTGGTCGCGGCCCTCGTTTCGATGGACATCTACGACATCGTGGTGCTCCACGGGCAGAAGATCCTCACGCCCGTGTACACGTGGGCGGAATCGGGCCACCTGCACCTCGAGATCGGGTTTCTCATCGACAACCTGAGCGCGACGATGATGGTCGTCGTGAGCTTCGTCTCGCTCATGGTGCACCTCTACACCATCGGCTACATGGCCGAGGATCCGGGATACCAGCGCTTCTTTTCCTACATCTCGCTCTTCACCTTCTCGATGCTGATGCTGGTGATGAGCAACAACTTCCTGCAGCTTTTCTTCGGCTGGGAGGCGGTGGGCCTGGTGTCCTACCTGCTCATCGGCTTCTGGTACACCCGTCCGACGGCGATCTACGCCAACCTGAAGGCGTTCCTGGTGAACCGGGTCGGCGACCTCGGGTTCGTGCTGGGAATCGGCCTGATCTATGCCTACTGCGGCACGCTCGACTACGGCCAGGTGTTCGCCAAGGCGCAGGTGCTGGCCAGCTCGGTGCTGCCGTCGACCGGCTGGCCGGTGATCACCGTCGCCTGCCTGTGCCTGTTCGTCGGCGCGATGGGAAAGTCCGCGCAGTTCCCGCTGCACGTGTGGCTGCCGGATTCGATGGAAGGTCCGACCCCGATCTCGGCGCTGATCCATGCCGCGACCATGGTCACGGCCGGGATCTTCATGGTGGCACGCACTTCGCCGCTGTTCGAACTTTCGGACACCGCGCTTTCCTTCATCGTGGTGATCGGCGCGATAACGGCCCTGTTCATGGGCTTCCTCGGGATGATCCAGAACGACATCAAGCGCGTCATCGCGTACTCGACGCTGTCGCAGCTCGGATACATGACCATCGCGCTGGGCGTGTCCGCCTATCCGGTGGCGATCTTCCACCTCGCGACCCACGCCTTCTTCAAGGCCCTGCTGTTCCTGGCCGCGGGCTCGGTGATTCTCGGCATGCACCATGATCAGGACATCCGCAACATGGGCGGCCTCTGGCGCTACATGCCGATCACCTGGATCACGAGTTTCATCGGCTCGCTCGCGCTGATCGGCTTCCCGGGGTTCGCCGGGTTCTTCTCCAAGGACAGCATCATCGAGGCGGTCGCCGCCTCGCATCTCCCGGGCGCGGGGTTCGCCTACTTCGCCGCGGTGGCGGGGGTGTTCGTGACGGCGTTCTACTCGTTCCGCCTGTTCTTCCTGGTGTTCCATGGCAACGAGCGGTTCCGCGACGCCGCCGCGCATGCCCATCACGATGCGCACGATGCCGGGAACCACGCCGCAACCGACGACTCGCATACGGCCGGACACGAGCCCGAAGGCCATCACCACGGCCACGTCCCCCATGAATCGCCGGCGGTGGTCTGGGTGCCTCTGGTGGCGCTGGCCATTCCGTCGACCATCATCGGTGCGCTGGGGATCGGTCCGGTCCTGCACGGATATTTCGGCGACGCGATCGCGATCAATCCCGTCGCGCATCCGGCGATGGACGAGCTTGCGCGCGATTTCACCGGCATCGCCCCGATGCTGTTCGACGCATTCCGCGAACTGCCGTTCTGGCTCGCAATGGCGGGCGTCGCCGTGGCCTGGGCCATGTACCTGAAATGGACCTGGATGCCCGCCGCGCTGCGCCAGCGGACCGGGTTCCTCTACGACCTGCTCGACCACAAGTACTACATGGACCGGATCAACGAAATCGTGTTTGCCGGCGGCGCGCGCTGGCTGGGCACGGAACTGTGGAAGACCGGCGACGTCGCGCTGATCGACGGCGCCCTGGTCAACGGATCGGCCACCCTGGTCGGCCGCATCGCGTTGACGATCCGGCGCGTCCAGACCGGCTTCCTGTACCACTACGCGTTTGCGATGCTTGCGGGCGTCGCGGCGATCCTGTTCGTGTTTCTGACCTGGCCCTACCTGCCCGCGTTGACGGGCAAGTAAGCCGCGAGGGTACCCATGAGTTCGAGTTTGCCCTGGCTGAGTTTTGCGATCTGGATGCCGATCGCCTTTGGCATCTACCTGCTTGCCGTCGGGCGCGATCGCGCCCCCGGCCTGGTGCGGAAGATCGCCCTGGCGGGATCGGTGATTTCCGCCCTGCCGACGATTCCCCTGATGACCGGTTTCGACGCCACGCGCGGCGGGCTGCAGTTCGTCGAGCGGGTCGCGTGGATCAGCAATCCGCTCGCGCACTACTACCTGGGCGTCGACGGGATCGCGCTCTGGTTCGTGCCGCTGACCGCGTTCACGACCATCATCGCCGTGCTCGCGAGCTGGCGGGCGATCGAGTCGCGCATGGCGCAGTATTACGCGGCCTTCCTGATCCTCTCGGGCCTGATGATCGGCGTGTTCGCCGCCGCCGACGGCCTGCTGTTCTATGTGTTCTTCGAAGCGACGCTCATCCCGATGTACCTCATCATCGGCGTCTGGGGCGGCCCGCGGCGCATCTACGCGGCGATCAAGTTCTTCCTCTATACGCTGCTTGGCTCGCTGCTGATGCTGGTCGCGATGGTCTATCTGTACCGTCAGGCGGGCGGGAACTTCGACATCACCGCCTGGCAGCGGCTGCCGCTGGGCTTCCACGCGCAGATGCTGCTGTTCCTGGCGTTCCTTGCCGCCTTCTCGGTGAAGATCCCGATGTGGCCGGTGCATACCTGGCTGCCGGATGCCCACGTCGAGGCGCCGACCGGCGGATCGGTGGTGCTGGCGGCGATCATGCTGAAGCTCGGCGCCTACGGTTTCGTGCGCTTTTCGCTGCCGATCGCCCCCGACGCGTCGCATGCGATGGCGCCGGTCCTGATCACCCTGTCGCTCGTGGCGGTGGTCTACATCGGCCTGGTCGCGCTGGTGCAGACCGACATGAAGAAACTCGTCGCCTACTCGTCGATCGCGCACATGGGCTTCGTCACCCTGGGGTTCTTCCTGTTCAGCCAGACTGGAATCGAAGGCGCGATCACCCAGATGATCTCCCACGGCTTCGTCTCCGGCGCGATGTTCCTGTGCATCGGGGTCATGTACGACCGTACCCATTCGCGCAACATCGCCGATTACGGCGGCGTGGTGAACACCATGCCGCGCTTTGCCGCGCTGATGATGCTGTTCGCGATGGCCAACAGCGGCCTGCCGGCGACCAGCGGTTTCGTCGGCGAATTCCTCGTCATCCTGGCGTCCGTGCGCTATGAATTCTGGATCGGCGCGATTGCCGCGACCACGCTGGTGCTCGGGGCCGCGTACTCGCTCTGGATGTACAAGCGGGTGATCTTCGGCGCGGTCGCCAACGACACCGTCGCCAAGCTGCGCGATGCCGACGGGCGGGAGCTCTTCGCCCTGGGCGTTCTGGCGGTCGCGGTGCTGTGGATCGGGGTCTATCCCGCGCCGATGATCCATGCGATGCACGCCTCGGTTTCCGATCTGCTGGTGCAGATTGCCCACACCAAACTCGTACCGGACAACTTCCAATGAACTCGTTCAACATGGCGGCGGTGACGCCCGAGCTGGCCCTGTTGATCGGGGCCGGCGCGGTCCTGATCGGTGATCTGTTCGTCAGCAATCGCGAGCGCAACGTCACCTACGGCGGTGCGCTGTTCGTCCTGCTGGTGGCGGCCTATGAGGTCTGGCAGAGCATGGCCGCGGGCTCGGTGCAGTACGCGTTCGGCGGCATGTTCGTGGTCGACCCGATGACCGGCGTGCTCAAGATCACCGCGATCGTCGCGGCGGCCTTCTCGCTGATCTATGCGCAGTCGTACGCGCGCGACCGCGACATATGGCGCGGCGAGTTCTTCGCGCTCGTGCTGTTCGCGCTGCTGGGGATCCTGTGCATGATTTCGGCCAACAACCTGTTGGTCATCTACCTGGGCCTCGAACTCCAGGCGCTGGCGCTCTATGCCCTCGTCGCTCTGCGCCGCGACGATGCGCGCGGCACCGAGGCGGCGATGAAGTACTTCATCCTCGGAGCGATGGCGTCGGGCTTCCTGCTCTATGGCATGTCGATGCTCTACGGCGCCACCGGGACGCTGGACATCAACGCGATCGCCCACCGGGCCGCCGGCGGCGGCGTGGTGAGCTTCGCATTGCTGCTGGGAACGATCTTCCTCATCGCCGGCATCGCGTTCAAGCTGGGCGTCGTACCGTTCCACATGTGGGTTCCGGACGTCTATCAGGGGGCGCCGACGCCGGTGGCGCTGCTGCTGGCATCCGCGCCCAAGCTCGGCGCGTTCGCAATGGCGTTCCGCCTGCTGGTCGAAGGAGTGCCGCAACTCGCGGTCGATTGGCAGCACATTCTGGCCGTGCTTGCCATCGCCTCGATCGCGATCGGCAATGTCACCGCGGTCGCACAGACCAACATCAAGCGCATGCTGGGGTATTCCACCGTCGCGCAGATGGGCTTCATGATGCTCGCGATGCTGGCCGGAGTCGTGAGCGGCAACCTCAACGTCACCGCCGGCGCCTACTCGGCCGCGACGTTCTACGTCGTGACCTATGCGCTCGCGACCGCCGGCGCGTTCGGCATCGTGCTGCTCATCGCCCGCGAGGGCTTCGAGGCGGAGGAGATCGCCGATCTCCGCGGTCTGGCCCGGCGCAGTCCGTGGTACGCCTTCCTGATGAGCCTGGTGATGTTCTCGCTGGCCGGGGTGCCCCCGACCATGGGCTTCTATGCCAAGTTCGTCGTCCTGCAGGCGCTGCTTTCCGGCACCGCCTCCGGGATGGTGTCGCTCGCGGTCGCCGCCGTGTTGTTCTCGCTGGTCGGCGCGTTCTACTACATCCGGGTGGTCAAGGTGATGTGGTTCGAGGAGCCAACCGAGAGCCATCCCATCCATGCCCGCCATGACATGCGGATCGCGCTGTCGCTCAACGGCCTGCTGGCCCTGATTCTCGGGATCCTGCCGCAGGGCCTGCTCGCGCTGTGCGACAACGCCGTGCTGCGCGCATTGGGCAGTTGAATCGGGTAGTTGATCGATGGAATCGCCCGACGATCCGCTGGCTGAAATTCCCCTGGAATCCGAGCGCGCCTTCGAGGGCGCGTTCTTCACCATTCATCGCGACCGCGTCCGGTGTGCCGACGGACACGTCGGGGTGCGCGAGTACATCCGTCATCCCGGCGCGGCGGTGATCGTGCCGCTGCTCGACGACGACACCGTGCTGCTGGAACGGCAATTCCGTTATGCCGCCGGCCGCAGCTTCATCGAACTGCCTGCCGGCAAGCTCGATCTCGGCGAGGATGCGCTGGCCTGCGCCCAACGGGAATTGCAGGAGGAGACGGGCTATTGCGCCGCGCGCTGGGATCATCTCGGCGGATTCCACAACGCCATCGGCTATTCGGACGAAAAACTGGAGGTCTTCCTCGCCCGCGACTTGCAGTGCGTGGGCGGCGCCCAATGCGATGCCGGCGAAGTGCTCGAAGTGTTCTCCGCGCCGTGGCGGCAGCTCCTGCAATGGGCGGGCGACGGCACCGTCACCGACGTCAAGACCATCATCGGCGCGTACTGGCTGGAGCGGTTTCTGGCGCGCTAGCGTGCGCGGTAGAAGGATTTCGGAGGGCACGGTGCCCTGCGGGTCCCCCTCTCCCGCTCGCGGGAGAGGGCGGGGGTGAGGGTGATTGAGGTGCGTCGGAGTCAGCTTCCGAGGCGGAGCGGCCTATGTTCCTTCCCCAGCGCCGCAGCCACCGCCGGGTGGGCGATCGCGCCCTCATGCACGTTCACCCCGGCGCGCAGATGCGGATCATCCGCGCAGGCCCGCGGCCATCCCTTGTCCGCCAGCGCCAGCGTGAAGGGCAGGGTGGCGTTGTTGAGCGCGAAGGCCGACGTGCGCGGCACCGCCCCGGGCATGTTGGCGACGCAGTAATGCACGACGCCGTCGACGACGAAGGTCGGATCGGCATGGGTCGTCGGCCGCGAGGTTTCGACGCAGCCGCCCTGGTCGATGGCGACGTCGACGATGACCGCCCCGCGTTTCATGCGGGCGAGTTGTTCGCGCCGGATCAGTCTGGGCGCCGCCGCGCCGGGAATCAGGACGGCGCCGATCACCAGATCCGCTTCCTCGACCGCCTGCTCGGTCGCGTCGAATGACGCGAACTCGGTCTGGACCCGCCCGAGGAAGAGGTCGTCGAGGGCGCGCAGTCGCGGCATCGAGCGGTCGAGAATCGTGACCGAGGCGCCGAGTCCGATCGCCATTTTTGCGGCATTCGTGCCGACCACGCCGCCGCCGATGACGGCGACCTTCCCGGGTGCGACGCCCGGCACGCCGCCCAGCAGCACGCCGCGGCCGCCGTTGGATTCCTGCAGGGACACCGCACCGACCTGGATCGCCATCCGCCCTGCGACCTCGCTCATCGGTGCGAGCAGGGGCAGGCCGCCGCGGTCGTCGGTGATCGTCTCGTAGGCGATCGCCGTGACGCCGGAGGCAAGCAGCAGGTCCGCCTGCCGCGGATCGGCTGCCAGATGCAGGTAGGTGAACAGCACCTGTCCCCGCGACAGCCAGCCGCACTCCTGGGGTTGCGGCTCCTTCACTTTGACGATCAGGCCGCACTGCGCAAAGACCGCCTGCGCCTCGACGGCGATCTGCGCGCCCGCCGCCCGGTAGGCGTCGTCGTCACAGCCGATCCCGATCCCCGCGCCCGCCTGGACGAGTACGGCATGACCGCGGTGGACGGCCTCCCGCACCGCCGCCGGGGTCATGCCGACACGGTATTCGTTGTTCTTGATCTCTTTGGGGACGCCGATGTGCATGGGGAGATTCTATGCGTTCCGCGCGGCCGGCCGCCCGTCCGCTTCATGATAGGTTACCCACTCCTGTGTTGACCCGATCGCCGACAGGAGGATTCCATGGACCACCTTTCCGAAACCTTGACCGTGCTGCTGGGAGCCGGGAGCGCAAGACTGCTGGGCCCGCTCGGAAGCCGGATCCTGATCGGCCCGATCCGCATTGCCGACGCCGGCGTCATCGCAAGCCTGCTGCTCGGCGCCTTGCTCGCGAATGCCGCGGTCGCGGCCGCCTTCCGGCGCTGGGCGCGGCCGCAAGCGGGGGCGGAGGCCTCGGTCGGCCAATACGTGCTGGCCGCGCTTCGCAAGCCGGCATATGCGCTGATCTGGGCCTATGCCTTGGTCCTTGCGGCAACCTTCCTGCTCGGCCGGTTCGCGCCCGGCAAGGAAGCGGAGGCCGCCCGCTCCCTCGCCGGCGCGGCCCTGGATCTGTGCGCGTTCGCACTCGTTTTCTGGTTCCTCTTCCGGGCGACGCGCGGCCTGGACGACCGGCTCAGCCAGTGGTTTGCGCGCACTCCCGGCAAACTCGACGACCTCCTGCTGCGTCTGGTCGGGAAGAGCCTGCGGGTGATGGTGCCCGTCCTCGGCGTCGTCATGGCCCTGCCGGTCCTGCACCTGCCCGCCGATTACGCCGACGCGGTTGGCAAGGGCACGAGCATCCTGATGATCGTCGCCGTGGCGGCGGTGCTGTTCCAGGCGGTACGCATCGCCGAAAGGGCGGTCCTGCTGAAATACGACGTCACCGCCGCCGACAACCTCCGGGCGCGCCAGGTCCACACCAAAGTCCACATCATCAGCCGGGTCGCCGACGTGATCGTCGGCGTGTCTGCCGCCGGTTCCGTGCTGATGCTCTTTTCCGCGGCGCGCCACATCGGCGACACCCTGCTTGCTTCGGCGGGCGTCCTGGGCGTCGTCGTCGGCTTCGCCGCGCAGAAGACCATGGCCAACCTGTTCGCGGGCTTCCAGATCGCGCTCACCCAACCGATCCGCGAAGACGACGTCGTGATCGTCGAGGGCGAGTGGGGGCGCGTGGAGGAAATCACGTTGACCTACGTCGTCGTGCGGATCTGGGACGACCGGCGGCTGGTCGTGCCCTTGAGCTACTTCATCGAAAAGCCGTTCCAGAACTGGACGCGCAGCTCCGCGGATCTGCTCGGATCCGTGCATGTCTGGGTCGACTATTCGTTCCCGGTCGAGGAGGCGCGCGGCGTCCTGAAGCGGATCATCGAGTCGCATCCCCTATGGGACCGGCGATTCTGGAACCTGCAGGTCACCGAGGCCACGGACCGGGCGATGCAGCTTCGAATCCTGGTCACGGCGTCCAACTCCTCGGCATCGTGGGACCTGCGTTGCGAGGTCCGGGAGAAATTCATCCGCCATATCCAGCAACACTATCCGGATGCGCTTCCGCAACTGCGCACCCGATACCGGGCCGTGACCGGGGATCTGCTGCCGGTGGCGGACGGAACGGCCTGAACGCCGGCACGGCTCCGTCGCGGTGCCGACGGTCGGGCGCGGCATGCAAAATATCGGCATGACCCCCGTCGCTGCCGACTCCGCCGCGATGGCCGCCGACGCGGCCTACGTCGGGCGTTTCGCGCCGTCCCCCACCGGCCCGCTGCATCGCGGTTCGCTGGCGGCCGCGCTCGCATCGTGGCTCGATGCGCGCGCGCACGGCGGGCAATGGCTGGTCCGGATCGAGGACGTCGACGGCCCGCGCTGCCGGCCCGGCGCCGAGGAAGCGATCCTCGCGCAGCTCGCAGCCTGCGGCCTGCACGCGGACCGGCCGGTGATCCGCCAGCGCGACCGTGCGGTGGCGTATCAACGGGCGCTCGATGTCTTGCGCACGGGCGGCCTGGCGTATCCCTGCGCGTGCTCGCGCCGTGCGGTCGAAGAGGCGCTGGTGCAGCGGGGGATGGCACCGGAACGCCATGCCGAGCGGATCTACCCGGGGACCTGCCGCGCGGGCATTGCCGAGGGCACGCCGGCAGGGCCGCGGGCGTGGCGGCTGCGCGTGCCCGCAGGTGCCGCCGCGCACGTCGACTGGGTCGATCGGCGTCTGGGCGCGCACTCGGAGGCCGTCGATCGCACGGTGGGGGATTTCGTCCTCCTGCGTGCCGACGGCATGTGGGCATACCAGCTCGCCGTGGTGGTGGACGATGCCGGGCAGGGCGTGACCGATGTGGTGCGGGGCGAGGATCTGGCGGACTCGACCGCACGCCAGGTGCTCCTGCAGCGCATGCTGGGGCTCGCAACGCCGCGGTATCTGCATGTTCCGCTGGTGCGCGACGAGGCGGGCGAGAAGCTCTCCAAGCAGACCGGGGCGGCGGCCTTCGTGCCCGGACCCGCAGCGCTTGCGCAGGCGATGCGCGACCTTGGCCTGGGCTCGTCCGGTGCGGCGACGGTGCCGGGTCTGTTGGCGGACGCGGTGGACCGGTGGCGGGCGTCGTGGGGGGAGGGCTGAGTGCAGGGGGAGGAGCGCGGAATCTGGGACATCTTCTGCCAGGTCATCGACAATTACGGCGATCTGGGCGTGAGCTGGCGCCTGGCGACACAGCTTGCCCGCCGCGGCCATTCCGTGCGCCTGTGGGTCGACGATGCGTCGGCGCTGTCCTGGATGGCGCCCGGAGGCTGCGACGGCGTATCGACGCATGGGTTTGCGCAGGCGGACGAGGACTTCGTCCCCGGCGACGTGGTGATCGAAGCATTCGGCTGCACGGTGCCGCCGGCCGTCGTCGGAGCGATCGCACAGGCGAACCGGGTGCGGGCGGCGGAAGGCGGCCAGGGCGGCATTCCCTGGATCAATCTCGAATACCTGAGCGCCGAATCCTGGGTGGCCCGCTCTCATGGCCTGGCGTCCCCGGTGCATGGCGGCGCCGAGGCGGGAATCCGAAAGTGGTTTTTCTTCCCGGGATTCACCGAGGATACGGGCGGGTTGCTGCGGGAACCGGATCTGATGGCCGAACGTGCGGGCTTCGACCGCGCGACCTGGCTCGCGCAGCGCGGCATCGCATGGCATGGCGAACCGATCGTGACCTTGTTCTGCTACGAGCCGCCGCATCTGGCCGAATTGCTGCGGGCGCTGGCCCGGACCCCGGTGTTGCTGCTGGTCGCCGCGGGGCGCGCAACCGCGGCGGTGCGCGCCGTGCAGGCGGGCGCGGGATGCGCCGGCGAAGCGGCGGGCCCCGGCCGCACCGTGTTCCTGCCGTTCGTCCCGCAGGCGGAATTCGATCGGGTGCTGTGGTGCGGCGACTGCAATTTCGTGCGCGGCGAGGACAGCCTCGTGCGGGCGCTGTGGGCGGGGGCGCCGTTCGTCTGGCAGCCCTATCCGCAGGAGGACGCGGTGCTGGGCGCCAAGCTCGCCGCGCTGCTCGACTGGCTGGGCGCGCCGGAGTCCTTGCGCCGGCTCCACCGGGTCTGGAACGGGCTGGAACCGGGAAATCTGGCGGCGGAGCTGGCGCCGGCCCCGCCGCAAGCCTGGCGCGATTGCGTGGCGCGGGCGCGCGCCCGCGCGCTGGCCCAGGACGACCTGGTCTCCCGCCTGCTTCGTTTCGCGGCGAAAAACCGCTAAAATTGCAGGTTTCGTAACGGCCTCGCGCCTGGAAATTCCCCCATGAAAACCGCTCAAGAAATCCGTGCCGGCAACGTCGTCATGCACGGCAAGGATCCGATGATCGTGCTGAAGTCCGAGTTCAATCGCGGCGGCCGCAATGCGGCGACGGTGCGGCTGAAACTGCGCGGTCTGCTCAACAACTCCGGCACGGAAGTCGTGTTCCGCGCCGACGACAAGGTCGAGCAGGTCATGCTCGATCACAAGGAGTGCACCTACTCGTACTTCGCCGACCCCATGTACGTGTTCATGGACACCGACTACAACCAGTACGAGGTCGAAGCCGCCAACATGGGCGATGCGCTCAACTATCTCGAGGACGGCATGCCGGTCGAGGTCGTGTTCTACGACGGCAAGGCGATTTCGGTCGAACTGCCCAATTCGGTCGAACGGGATGTCGTCTGGACGGAACCGGCGGTCAAGGGCGACACCTCGGGCAAGGTGCTCAAGCCGGCGAAGATCGCCACCGGGTTCGAGGTGCCGGTGCCGATCTTCGTGGCGCAGGGCGATCGCATCGAGATCGATACCCGTACGGGCGAGTATCGCCGACGGGTCTGAGGGCCGCGGGCGCGGCGGGCGACCGCGCCGGATCGCCGGAGAAGCCCGGCGGCGGCGCGGTTCCTCGCTCGTTTGCGGTCGCCGCGGACGCCTATCCTCGCGACATGCACTTCTCCTACGCCATCCGGGGTTGGCGCGCTTGGGTTCGGCGCGCGTGCGGCGGTCTCGCCGCGCTGATGCTCGCCGCGGCGCTCGGCGCTTGCGCAACGGGCGGCGTGTCGACCAACCGGCCGACGGGCGAGGGCTATGCCGGCGTCGGCGAGCTGGTTCTGCGGCTCTCCGTCCCCGGTTCGGAGCACTGGTATGACAGCCTCATCCCCGGCGAGAGGCGGGCCAGCGTGGAAATCCGCTACCTGGGGATCGACGACGCCGGGCGGGCGGTGTTCGAGCGCCACGATGTCGACGTGCTGGCCGGCAGGCCGGTCGGGGCGGACGCCGGCGCGGGCGTGGCGCGGTCCGGTCCGATCGACACGCGGCGGATTGCGATCGATCTGCGGACCACGCGCGAGATCCATGTCCAGGGAAAGATCATCGATGTCCTGGAGGCCAGTCCCTCCGGGGTGGTTTTCCGGTTGTACTGAATCGCATTTTCTTGCGATGAGGGGGCATGTCCGGCCGCGGCGCGCCGCAAGCGCGCTAGAATGCCGCCCCATGGTTGCCATTTCCCCGGTTCCCTGCGAACCGTCTTTCCGGGCTGCGCGCTGCTGACGCCATGTCCGACTACTCCGATTTCGATCATTTCGGGCTCGACCCCCGACTCGTCGCCGCGGTGCGTGCGCTTGGGTACACGCGCCCCACGCCGATCCAATCCAAGGCGATTCCGGTCGTGATGCGCGGCGGCGACGTGATGGGCGCGGCGCAGACGGGGACCGGCAAGACCGCCGGATTCTCCCTGCCGATCCTGCACCGGCTGCTGCCGCACGCGAGCACGAGCATGTCGCCCGCGCGCCATCCCGTGCGCGCCCTGATTCTCGCGCCCACGCGGGAACTGGCGGATCAGGTCGCCGTCAACGTGCGCCAGTACGCGGCGCAGACGCCGTTGCGCAGCGCGGTGGTGTACGGCGGCGTGGACATGGATCCGCAGACCCAGGCGCTGCGGGCGGGCGTGGAAGTGCTCGTCGCGACGCCGGGGCGCCTGCTCGATCATCTGCAGTCGCGCAACACCTCCTTGTCGCAGGTGCAGGCGGTCGTTCTGGACGAGGCGGATCGCATGCTCGACATGGGGTTTCTGCCGGACATCTCGCGCATCCTCAACCTGTTGCCGCCGGAGCGGCAGAGCCTGATGTTCTCGGCGACGTTCTCCGACGAGATCAAGAAGCTCGCCGGAAACTTTCTCCGCGATCCGGTGCTGGTCGAGGTCGCGCGCAGCAACGCCACGGCCGAGACGGTGCGCCAGGTGCTCATCCGGGTGCACGAGTCGGAGAAGGAAGCCGCGCTGACGGCATTGCTGCGCGATCACGATTACGCCCAGGTCCTGGTCTTCGTGAACGCCAAGATCGGCGCGCGGCGGCTGGCGCGGCAACTCGATCGCGACGGCGTGCCGACGGAGTCGATCCACGGCGACAAGTCGCAGGACGAGCGCATGAAGGCGCTCGATGCATTCAAGAAGGGTGCGGTGCGCGTGCTCGTTGCGACCGATGTCGCCGCGCGGGGTCTGGACATCTCGGCCTTGCCCGCGGTCATCAACTATGACGTTCCGTTTTCGGCGGAAGACTATGTCCACCGCATCGGCCGCACCGGTCGGGCGGGGGCTGACGGCGTCGCGTTCACCATCGCCAGCGGGGCCGACGACAAAGCGGTTGCCGCGATCGAAAAGCTGATCAAGCGGCGGATCGAACCGATGACGGTCGATCTGCGCCTCTCCCGCCGTCCCGCGCCGAGCCGGCACGAAGGAGGCGGCCGACCCGCCCGCAGCGCATCGGCGCAGCGGGGATCGGCGGCGCCGGTGGACGATTTCTTTCTCAAGCCCTACGAGCCCGGTCCGTCGGCGCCCGCGGAAGAGGGGGCGGCAACCGCTGCCGCATCCGCGACGGAAGAGCGCAAACCCACCGTCCGGCGTGCCGCCTTGCTGGGCGGGGGACGCCGGTAAGGCATCGCGCCTGCGGTGCCGGCAGCCCGCACCGAGGTGCGGGTTCGCATCTTGCGCCCACGCATTGTTTTCGCGCCGGGGCCAAGGGATAATCACACCATCCTGCGCCAGCCCGCGAGGACAGCCTCGATCGCCAACGTGCCGCATCCCTTCCCAGGGGTCGGTGCCTGCAGCCTCCGGCTGGGTGTACGGAATCGGGTCGTAATTCTGTAGACGGGAAAGACCTTGTTGGGTACGTTGGGGGGACAGTCTCAACCGCTCGGCAGTGCGGTGCAACTGCCTGCTGCGGATGCAAATGCGGACATGGGGCCGCGATCGGCGCTTTGGGAGCGGTTGCCGGCCTTCGTCTGGGTGGTGGATGCGCAGGGCCGCATCCTGCATACGCAGAGCGACGAGGTACGGCGCTGGGGCATGCGGATCGAAGCGCACATGCATCCGCGCTGGTGGGATGCCTTCGTCTATCAGCCCCGTTCCCGCGAGGCGATGGTGCGCGCGCTCGATGCCGCGCTGCACGGCCGCCCGACCTACGACTTGCAGGTGGATCGCGCCAGCCACTCCGGCGGGCGGCTGGCGCTGCGCGCGCACATCGTGCCGATTTCCTGGCCCCCGCAGGCGGCCACGACGGACGGAGCGGGCGCCGCACAGCCGGCGGCGATGGTGCTCGACACCATCGCCTCGGCGCGTGAACTGCTGGAGACCGAACATCTGCGCCAGCGCAAGGCGTACTACAAGGCGCTGGTGGAAGTGAACCCGAATTTCATCTGGGCGTGCGACGAGCATTTCCGGTTCACGTTCGTGAGCCGACGCGCCTGCCGGGAACGCTATGGCTACGCGGTCGAAGAATTGATCGGCGTATCGCTGAGCGTTCTGCTCGATCCCGGCGTCGATCAGACCGAGGCGCGGCAGGCGCTGGCTTCCTTGCGGCAGGGAAAGATCCTGCGCGACCGGGAGATGACCCAGATCACCCGGGACGGGCGGCGCGTCGTCGTGCATCTCAGTGCCGTGGGATTGACCGGGCCGCACGGCAACTTCACCGGAGCCCTGGGGATCATCGTCGATGTCACCGCCCTGCGGCAGCGGGAAGCGAGCCTCGCCGAGGCCCTGCGGGTCGAGCGCAGCCTGCTCGATTCCGCCGGCCAGGCGATCGCGGTGGTCAAGGACAGCGCGGTGGCGCGGTGCAACGAAGCGTTCCTGGGGTTGCTGCAGCGCGAGGCGCGCGAGATCGAACGCATGCGCGTCGTCGATCTGTTCGCGGATTCGGCCGATTGGGTCGGCCTGTGCGGGTCGGCCGATCGCGCCGCGCTATCCGAGCGGGCCGTCGTGCGCGAGGTGAAGATGCGCCGCCTCGCCCCCGGACTGGCATCGGAACAGATCGTCTGGTGCCAGCTCACCCTGCGCGCCATCGATCCCGGCGAGTACGTCCTGGTGGCGGCCGACATCGATTCGATCCGGCGGCGCGAAGCGCACGCGATGTTCGACGCGCGCCACGACGAACTGACCGGGCTGGCCAATCGCCGGCTCTTTGCCGAGCGCGCGCAGGCGGTGCTGGCGGCGGGGGCGCTGCGCAATTCGGGCTGCGCGGTGGTGGTGATCGACCTCGACGGGTTCAAGGGCATCAACGACCGCTACGGCCATCAGGCCGGGGATGTGGTGCTGCGCGAAATGGCGCGGCGGCTGTTGCGGGTGGTGCGCCCGCAGGACACCGTCGCGCGCTATGGCGGCGACGAGTTCGCCTTGCTCATCCCCGATGCGGGCGGCCGCCGCGATGTCGAGGCGATCGCCAGTCGCCTGCTGGACGAACTTGCGCGGCCGTTGGAAATCGAGGGCAACGGCACGCACGTGTTGTCGGCGAGCGTCGGGATCGCGATGGCGCAGGAGTCCGGCCGCGACATGCCATGGCTGTTCAATCTCGCGGATCGTGCGATGTACGAGGCGAAGAACGCAGGCGGGAATCGCACGGTGTTCGCCGCCGACGTCGCGGTCTCCGAACCGCCACCCCCGGTCGCGGGCGCACTGCGCGGCGTGATGGGACGCGCGGCCTGACCGGTACCTTCGGCTTCCGGGCCCATGGCGTCGTGCATTGCAATTCGGTGGGTCGTTCGCGGGAACAGGGTATTTCTGCCAATGACCCTGATAGTTAGAATCGTTCGCACTATTCCTATTTCACTCCTACGTTGTGAAGGTCGTCGGTGCATGGGAGGCGACGACCGGCATCGTGAGGCATTGCGATGCGCGATGGGAGGAATGGCCAATCGCCGCTGGCGATCTTCGCCTTTGCTTGTAAGACGCGTTGAACGGCTTCATCAACCCTGACAAGGGAGGCGAAGGCGGCTTGCATATTTTTCCGCAATCCAGGTCAGTGGCTTCAATGCGCGGACGGAATGCGGGAATGTCACGTTCGACATTGTGCAGGGTCCGAAGGGAAGGCAGGCGTCGAACCATGCTGGACAATCGGGGAAAACACCATGCGGCTGAAAACCAAGGGGCAGCTTGCGGTACGGGCGATGGTCGATTTGGGAATGCGCCAGAACAAAGGACCGGTAACGCTGGCCGGCATTGGCCAGCGCCAGGCGATCTCGCTGTCATATCTGGAGCAGCTTTTTTCGGGGCTGCGGCGCCATAGCCTGGTCGAAAGCACCCGTGGACCTGGCGGGGGATATTGCTTGCGCAAGGCTGCGGCAGACATCTCGGTGGCGGACATTATTTTTGCCGTCGACGAGCCGCTGGATGCGGCGCCTGACGACAAGCCCGGCAACTCCGACAACGACCAGCGCTGCATGACGCGCGAAGTGTGGACCAATCTGAGCCGCAGGATGATCGACTATCTGGACTCGGTTTCGCTGGCCGACCTCGTGGCGGAACAAAAAGCCAATATGGCGCGACCGGTTCCGACCAGGACCGCGCCTCTTCGGGCATCGACAGGACATGTCGGTTCCGCGGTTGTGGATGGCGCCGCAGCATAGGACAACGGGCGCGGCAAGCGCGCGGTCGAACAGGAGCACGCACAATGAACGAGACGCAACGGCAATATGCGATCGTCGCCGCAACGGTCCTGCTGACGCTCGCCTTCGGCTTTTTTGCATACATGGCCAGCCGCCACCACTTGCCGGCGTCCTGGCACCACCTGGACATCGCAGCCGGCGCGGGCGCCCTCGCGTTTCTCCTGGCACTGCGCGTGGCCGGCGCCCTGGTCGCGAAGCGCGCACAACGGCGGAAGCGGGAACTACGGTATGTCGAGTGAGCGGCCGCTCGCCTGCGCAGCGGAAGGGGTACTCCCTCTCCGGCGGATTCCTAGTGCTTTTGCCGACGCCGCCCCGATCGCGTGCCCGGGAACATTGCCTCGTATGCCGTCCGGATTGCCTCCGCATCGGCCTGCCGCATCAGGCGCCCGATGTACTGGAGCTGGCGCCGCCGGCCTTCGTGCGCGTGGATGCGCTGGGCGGCGAGGATCGCCTCGCGCAGCGACTCCGGCAGGTTGAGGCGCGTGAGCTGGTCGGGCCTGCATGCCACCAGCCGCACGCCGAGCTGCTGCAGTTCCGTCATGTCGCGCTTGCGCTGCGACTTGCTCGGGCGATCGGCAATGGCATCTTCGCCGCTAGGGTTTTCGTCGTCGCGCATGGCGCTGTTGCTCTGAGGTTCCGGACACTCGGTATGACACTCGGTATGATACCGATCCGACTTCGGCCATTCAGGGCGACCGTTCCCCACGATGAACTCCCCATTCTCGATTCCCGTTTCCCGCTTGCGCGAACTGGCGCAAGATGCTCTGGATCATGCGCGCAAGCTCGGCGCCAGCGACTGCGTCTGCGAAGCCAGCGAAGCGACCGGTTTGTCGGTGACCACCCGCAAGGCGAAGGTGGAGACGATCGAGACCACCCGCGACAAGGGGCTGGGGATCACCGTCTACCTCGGCCAGCAGCGCGGCAACGCGTCCACATCCGATTTTTCCCCGGACGCGATCCGCCAGGCCGTGCAGGCGGCGTACGACATCGCGCGCCATACCGCGCGGGACGAGGCGGCGGGGTTGCCCGACCCGGACGAACTGGAGACCGCGCCCATCGATCTGGATCTCTTCCATCCCTGGGAAGTCGATGCCGAGGCGGCCATCGCCATCGCGCAGCGCGCGGAGGAGGCGGCCTTCGCGGTGAGCGGGCAGATCGCCAATTCGGAAGGCGCCAACGTCCACACGGGCTGCGATCAGTTCGTCCTGGCGAATTCGCGGGGCTTCGTTTTTGGCTATCCGCAGTCCCGCCATTCGATTTCCGTGGTGCCGATCGCGCGCGGGGCGGGCGGCATGCAGCGCGACGACTGGTATTCGTCGGCCCGCCGCAGCGTCGACCTGGCCGAGCCGGAGGCGATCGGCCGCTATGCCGCGCAGCGGGCGCTGGCGCGGCTGGGCGGGCGCAAGATTGAGACGCGGCAATGTCCCGTGCTGTTCGAGGCGCCGGCCGCCTGCGGTCTGCTGGGCCATCTGGTTCATGCGGCCTCGGGCGGCGCCCTCTACCGCAAGGCATCGTTTCTCGTCGATTCCCTGGGGCGCAAGGTCTTTCCGGATCACGTCGTCGTGCATGAGGATCCGTTCATTCCGCGCGGCATGGGGTCGAGTCCGTTCGACGAAGAGGGCGTGCGCGGCCGTGCGCGCGACGTCGTGGCCGGCGGCGTGCTCCAGGGGTATTTCCTGTCCTGCTACTCGGCGCGCAAGCTCGGCATGAAGTCCACCGGCAACGCCGGCGGCGCGCACAACCTGGTCCTGCGTTCGACGGCGACGCGGCCGGGGGACGATTTCGAGGCGATGCTGCGCAAGCTCGGAACCGGCCTGCTGGTGACCGAACTCATCGGCATGGGCATCGACTACGTCAACGGCGACTATTCGCGCGGCGCGAGCGGATTCTGGGTCGAAAACGGCGAGATCGCCTATCCGGTCGAGGAAATCACCATCGCGGGCAATCTCCCGCAGATGTTCGGCGCGATCGCGGCCGTGGGGGCGGACACCATCATCCGCGGCGGACGGACGACCGGATCGATCCTGATCGAATCGATGACCGTGGGAGGAAGTTAGAACGGGCTGTTGAAAACGTCGCGAGCAGGACCGCGAATCGGTCCTGCTCCGCGGTTTGTCGACAATCCGTCAGGCGAGCTTTTCCCGCCAGAACGCCACCTGCTTCGCCACCTGCGCCGGAGCGGTTCCGCCGAGGTGGTCGCGCGCCGCCACGGCGGCTTCGGGCGTCAAGGCGGCGATCATCTCCCCAATGGTCCGCGGATCGATTCCCGGCAGGAACGCCTGCACCTCCTCGACCGGCAGTTCGGGCAGGTCGCAGCCGAGTTCCGCGGCGCGGCGCACGGCGCGGCCGACCGCCTCGTGCGCGTCGCGGAAGGCCATGCCCCGTCGGACCAGGGCGTCGGCGAGGTCGGTGGCCGTCGCATAGCCCTGCCGCAGCGCCCGGCGCATCGCATCGGGCTTGGCGATGATGCCGGGAACCAGTTCCGCGAAGGCGCGCAGCGTGTCGCGCACGGTGTCGATCGTGTCGAAGAGCGGTTCCTTGTCTTCCTGATTGTCCTTGTTGTATGCCAGCGGCTGCGCCTTGATGAGCGTGAGCAGTGCGACCAGGTGCCCGAGCACGCGCCCGGTCTTGCCGCGGGCGAGTTCGGGAACGTCCGGGTTGCGCTTCTGCGGCATGATCGAAGAACCCGTCGTGAAGCGATCGGGCAGCTCGATGAACGCGAACCGCGGGTTGACCCACAGGATCAGCTCCTCGGCGAAGCGCGAACAGTGGGCCATCACGAGGGAGGCCGCGGCGCAGAATTCGACCGCGAAGTCGCGATCGGAAACCGCATCCATCGAGTTGCGGCAGACGTCCTCGAATCCCAGGCGCTGCGCCACGAATTCGCGATCGATCGGATAGCTCGTGCCGGCGAGCGCCGCCGCGCCCAGCGGCAGGCGGTTGATGCGCCGGCGCGCATCGGTCATCCGTTCGGCGTCGCGGCCGAACATTTCGACGTACGCCAGAAGGTGGTGGCCGAACACCACGGGCTGGGCCACCTGCAGGTGGGTGAAGCCGGGCATCAGGGTGCGGGTATGCGCCGCCGCCAGGTCGACGAGCGCCCGCTGCAGGCGGCGGAGTTCGCCGACGATGGCATCGAGTTCCGCGCGCAGGTGGAGCCGGGTGTCGGTCGCCACCTGGTCGTTGCGCGACCGCCCGGTATGCAGGCGCTTGCCGGCATCGCCCACGAGTTCGGTGAGCCGCGCCTCGATGTTGAGGTGGACGTCCTCGAGTTCGAGCCGCCAGGCGAACGCGCCGCGCTCGATTTCGCCGCGGATCTGCGCCATGCCGCCCTCGATCGCCTGCAGGTCGTCCTCGGACAGCAGCCCCGCGCGCGCGAGCATCGCCGCATGGGCGAGGGAGCCTTCGATGTCGGCGAAGGCCAGGCGCCGATCGAAACCGACGCTGGCGGTATAGCGCAGGACGAAGTCGGCGACGGGTTCGGAGAAACGGCCCGACCACGCCTCGTTCTTGGCGTGCAGGGAAGAGGTGGAGGCCGGGATCGATGTCGCGGCGCTGCCGGCGGATGCGGTTTTATCGTTCATCGCGAAATTTTATCGCGTGCCGCAGCGCGGGGGCATAATCGGCCCCCGTGTCCGAGCCCCGTTCCCGCGATCGTTCCCCGGTGCCCGACGGCTGCAACGCCGGAATCGCGCTGCGCGTGGCGCTGGGGGTCAACGCGGCGCTGGCCGCGGTGGCGGCTGCCGCCGCGGCGGCCTTGCGTGCGCCGACCGAAGCCTCCGTGCTGTTTTTCCAGATCGCCGCGGTGGCCGAGCCGGTCACGTTTGCCAGCCTGCTGGCGTGGTGCACGATGCGGCGCCGGGCCGCGCCGCGGTCGGAATGGGCGCAACGCCTGGCGGCGTGGGCGGTTCCCGGCATCGCGGCGGCGGCGGTGCAGGAGGCGCTGCGCGCCGGCATGCCCGGCGGGTCTGCCGGCGCTTCGGTCGCCGTGGCCGCGGCCTTCGGCCTGCTCGGCGGAATCGCGGTGCAGCACTACCTCGAACTGCGGGCACGGGCCTACTCGCCGGCGATCGATGAAGCGAAGTTCCAGGCGCTGCAGTCGCGCATCCGCCCGCACTTCTTCTTCAACAGCCTCAACGCCGTGCTGGCCGTGCTGCGCGAGGATCCGCCGCGCGCGGAGCGCATGCTGGAGAGCGTGGCCGAGTTGTTCCGCGCCGTGATGGGCGACGTGCGCCGCATGGTGCCGTTCGAGGATGAGATCGACCTGTGTCGGCGGTACGTGGAGATCGAGCAGACGCGCCTCGGCGATCGGCTGGTGGTGCACTGGGACGTCGGTGCGGTCCATCCGAATGCGCGCGTGCCGCAGCTGCTCCTGCAGCCGATCATCGAGAACGCCGTGCGCTACGGTGCCGAACGCCATGCGGGCGGCGGGGGCGGGCCCTGCGAAATCGACATCCGCGTGCGGCAGGTCGGCTTCCGGCTGGAGGTGTTCGTCGCCAATCCGATCGCGGCCGAACCGGTGCAGCGGGAAGGCAACCAGATCGGCCTGCGCAACATCCGCGGTCGCCTGGCGCTGATCTACGACCTGGAGGCACAGCTGGAGACCCGGGTGCGCGGAGGGCGCTTCGAGCTCACCATGACGCTTCCGGTGGCGCGCTCGGAAGTGCGGAAGGAAGGCCGCGATGATTCGAATCCTGATCGTCGATGACGAACCGCCGGCGCGCACCCGCCTGCGGCAGCGGTTGGGGGATTGCGCGGCGGAGATCGCGGTCGACGTGGTGGGCGAGGCCGCGGGCGGCGCTGCGGCCGTCGAGGCCGCGGCCCGGCTGCAGCCGGACCTGGTGCTGCTCGACATCGCGATGCCCGACATGAGCGGCATCGAGGCGGCGCGTCACCTCGCGCGCCTGCCGGCGCCGCCGGCGGTCGTGTTCGTGACGGCGTTCGACGACCACGCCATCGAGGCCTTCGAAGTGCAGGCCGTCGACTACCTGCTCAAGCCCGTGCGCACGGAGCGGCTGGCCGCCGCCCTGGCGCGGGTTCGCCGGCGTGCGGCGGAGGCGGCCCCGGGGGCGTCGGCGGACGCGCGCCTCGCCTCGGCGGCGCGCGCGCTCGGAGTCGTCCGCACGCGTCTCGCGATCGCGGAGCGCGGGCGCATGCATTTCGTGCCGATCGCGGACGTCGTGTACCTGCGGGCCGAACTCAAGTACGTCACGGTGCGCACCCCCGAGCGCGAATACTGCACGGAGGAATCGCTGGCGTCGCTGGAGAGCGAGTTCGGCGCGCAGTTCGTCCGCGTCCATCGCAGCGCCCTGGTCGCGCGCGCGCGGATCGCCGGATTCGAACGGGTGCGCGGCGCGGAGGCCGAGGGCGAGGGCGGCGAGGCCTACTGGCAGGTCGTGCTGCACGGCATTCCCGACCGCCTGCCGGTGAGCCGCCGGCAGTGGCCCACCGTCAAGGGATTGGCCCGATCCTGATGCGTCTTGCTTGTTAGACTAGCGGGATATGACACCTCGCAAACTCCGTATCGCCACGCGGGCGAGCCCCCTGGCGCTTTGGCAGGCGCACCATGTGCGCCAACGATTGATCGACGCCGATCCGACGCGCGCGGTCGAACTGCTCGAATTGACGACCCGCGGCGACCAGATCCTGGATCGCAGCCTGTCGAAGGTGGGCGGCAAGGGGCTCTTCGTCAAGGAACTCGAGGTGGCGCTGCTGGAAGGCCGTGCCGACCTCGCGGTGCATTCGCTCAAGGATGTGCCGATGGAGCTGGCTCCCGAATTCGAGCTGGCGGCGGTGCTCGAGCGCGCCGATCCGCGCGACTGCGTCGTCAGTCCCCGCTATCCCACCCTGGAGTCGTTGCCCGCCGGCGCGCGTGTCGGCACGTCCAGTCTGCGGCGCGAACTCGCGTTGCGCGCGTCCTACCCGCAACTCGAGATCGTCGCGGTGCGGGGCAATGTCGGCACGCGGCTCGCCAAGCTCGATCGCGGCGAGTTCGACGCCCTTCTCATGGCCGCGGCGGGGCTGCAGCGCCTGGGACTGGCGGAACGCATTGCGCAGATCCTGCCGGTGGACTCCTTTCTGCCGGCGCCCGGGCAGGGCGCGCTGGCGATCGAGATCCGGGCGGGCGATGCCGCGGTCCGGGAGCAGCTGGCCTTTCTCGAGCACCCCGCCACGCGTGCGATCGTCACCGCCGAGCGCGCCGTGTCGCGGGGCTTGGGCGGATCCTGCCAGTTCCCGCTGGCGGCCTATGCGGAGGTGGCGGACGCAGGTCTGCGCCTGCGTGCCTGGGCGGGCAACGCGGCCACGGGCGAGCGGCTCGAGGCGGATGCCGCGGGACCGCTGGACGAGGCCGAGGCCATCGGCTTGCGCGTGGTGGACGATCTCAAGGCGCGCGGAGTGGAACGGCTGCTCGCCGGTGGATAGGGCCCCCCTCGTTCTGGTCACCCGCCCGGAGGGTCCCGGGCGCTTGCTGGCGGCACGATTGCGCGACGCGGGTTCCGGCAGCGGGGTCTCCGCGCTGTGGTGGCCGGCTTTCGATCTCGTGCCGCTGCCCGACGATCCGGCGCTGCAGGCCGCGCTCGCCCGGCTCGCCGAATTCGATCTGGCGGTGTTCGTAAGCCCGGCGGCGGTGCGCTCCTGTGCACGGGCGCTGCGCACACCGTGGCCGGAATCGACGGCGATCGCGGCGGTCGGCGCCGGCACCCGGCAGGCCGTGCTGGCCTGCATTCCAGAGGCGCGGCGCGCGCGCATCGTGGCGCCGTCGGACGATGCCGCGGCCGGCGGCGGCTCGGAGGCATTGCTGTCCGCCTTGCGCCAGGCCAATCTGGCGCCGGCGCGGGTGTTGGTCGTCCGTGCCCAGCGCGGACGCGAACTCCTCGCCGATGCGCTGGCGCAGGCGGGCGCGCAAGTGGAGCAGGTTGCCGCCTATCGGCGTACCGTGCATCGCCCGGATTCGTGCGCGTGGGCGGCGCTGCGGGCGATCCGCGACCTCGGACGCCCGATCGTGCCGTTCTTGAGCAGCAGCGAAGGGGTGGATGCACTCCGGGAGCAACTGGCGGCGGGAATGCCGCCTCTCCCGTGGAGCGAGATCCGCGCGGTGCTGTGCCTGCACCCGCGCATCGCAGGCGCACTGGCCGCCCGCGGCGTCGCGGATGCGATCGTGTGCGAGGCGGATGCCGCATCGATCCTCGACGGATTGCGGCGCATATCGGAAATCAACTCGGAAATCAGATCGGGTACATTGGCCTCATGAGTACTTCGCCACCACAGACTCCTCCGGAAACGCCTGCGGCAGCCGAGCCGGACGGCCGCGGCGCGCGCGCGCCTTCGGCGGCCCGGCGGTCGGGCGGAGCCGGCGGTGCGCGCGAGACGGCGGCCGCCGCGTTGGCGGGGTTCGCCGTCGGCGCCCTGCTTCTGGGCGTCGCGCTGGCGTGGCAGAGCCATCGCTGGCAGCAGCAGCTGGCGCAGCAGGCGGTCGAGCGCGCGGGGCAGATCCGGCGCGAGGACGCGCTCGAACGGCGCATCGCCGGGCTCGAGCGGCAATCGGCGGTGCGGCCCGCGGCATCGCCGGCCGCCGCGGACGTCGCGCTGGATCCGCAGTTACGCAGCCAGCAGGCGGCGCTGGTCCTGTTCGACGCCGAGCGCGTGGCGGAGCTGGTCCAGGTGCAATTGCGCCTCGGTCTGGCGCCGGCACGGGCGATCGCCGTGCTGTCGGTGGTCGATGCCCGTCTGGGCAAATTGGGGACCCCGGCGGCAGCGCGGGTGCGGCGGGCGTTGGGGGACGATCTGGCGCGCCTGCGGGCGGCCTCCACGACCGACGTCGGGGCCGCCGCCGTGCGGCTGGATTCGGTGCTTCGCGCCGTCGGCGCCTGGCGCACCCTGGCCGATACCGCGCACGGCGCGCTCGACCTGCCCGCGCCGCATCCGGCGCCGGCGGCGACCGGCAAGCCTGCCATCGGGCAAAACGGCGGCTGGGGGGGGCGGATCCGCGCCTGGCTCGAGGACGCGTTCGGCGGCCTGTTGCGGATCCAGCCCGTTCCGACCCCCGACGCGGTCCGGCTCGACCCGGCGCAGCAGGAGATCCTGCGCGATCGGGTCCGCCTGGAACTCCTCGACCTGCAGCAGGCCGTTCTCCTGCGGGACGGCGTGCGGGCACGGATCCGCGAACAGTCGCTCGAATCCTTGCTGCAGCAGTATTTCGATCCGCGCGATCCCGCGATCGCCGCCGCGCTGACCCAGATCCGCACGGCTGCCGGTGCGGCATCCTCCACGGCGCCGCCCGCGCTCGACGAGACCCTGGCGGCGTTGCGCGCGGCGGTTCGCACCGGGGGGAACTGACGTGAAGACCCTGTTGTGGGGCGTGGCGCTGGCGGCGCTGGCGGCGGCGCTGGCGTGGCTGCTGCACGCGACCGAGGGTGCGGTCATCGCGCTCGCGCCGCCGTGGCGGGTCGACGCGTCGCTCGACCTCGTCCTGCTCCTCGCGCTGTTCGCGCTGTGGCTGGCATATCTCGCCGGACGTCTGGTGCAGCGCGCCAAGGATTTTCCGGAGCGGGTGCAGGCCTACCGCGAGCGCCGCAGCGACTGGGGGGCGCAGCGCGGCCTGGTCGTCGCGCTCAAGGCGCTGCTCGAAGGGCGGTTCGCGCGCGCCGAGCGCGCGGCCGAACGGGTCCAGGGCTACCCGCAGATCGCCGGCCTGGCGGCGCTGCTCGGGGCACGGGCAGCGCACCGCATGCAGGAATACGCCCGCCGGGACCAGTGGCTGGAGCGTGCCGCCGACGATCCCGAACTGGCCACCGCCCGCAGCGTCGTGAGCGCGGAGCTCTGGGCCGAACAGCGCGAGAATCTGCGCGTGCTGCAGACCATCGAGGCGATGCAGCAGACGGGAGCGCGGCATATCCACGTCCTGCGCATGGCGGCGGTGGCGCATCTGCAGCTGGGCCATTGGGACGACGCGTTGCGGATCGTGCGCGCGCTGGAAAAGCACCGCGGCCTGCCGGCGCCGGCCAGCGCGGCCTACAAGGCGATGGCGTATCGCGGCCTGCTGCAGGACGCCGACGGCGCGGATCTCTTCTCCCGTGCCTGGACCGCGGTGCCGGCGGCCGATCGGCGCGCGCCGGACCTCACGCTGGTCGCGGCGCGCGCGTTCAACGGATTCGGCATGGGAACCGAGGCGGCGAAGGCGATCGAAGACGCGCTCGAGGCGGGCTGGAACGAATCCCTGCTCGACGAGTATGGTCGCTGCGTCGTTGCCGACGGCCGCGCGTCGCTGGCGCGGGCGGAACGCTGGCTGGCGCAGCACGGCCCATCGGTCGCGTTGCTGCGGTGCCTGGGCCGGATCTGCCTGCGGGAGCAGCTATGGGGGAAAGCCCGGGAATACCTGGAAGACAGCCGGCGACTCGCGGCGGCGCCGGAGACTTCGCTGGCGCTGGGCGAACTGGCGGATGCCGTGGCGGATCCGGAGGCGGCCGCGCAGGCCTACCGGGAAGCGGCCCGCGGCTTCGCCGACCGGCCGGCGCCTCCCGCGGCCGGAGCCGAACGCTCGCCCCGGCGCGAAACCACCCTGTAGCCCGATACAATTCCGCGCCACGCATCCATCGAAGCGGTGCCGCAGATCACGTAAGGAATCCAGCATGAGTCTCAGCAAGGTAGGCCCCGGCAACGCACTGCCGGACGAATTCAATGTCGTCATCGAAATTCCGATGAACGCCGATCCGATCAAGTACGAGGTCGACAAGGAGAGCGGGGCGTTGTTCGTCGATCGCTTCATCGGCGCGGCGATGCACTATCCCTGCAACTACGGCTACATTCCCCACACCTTGGGCGAGGACGGGGATCCGCTCGACGTCCTGGTGATCACGCCGTTTCCGCTGCACCAGGGCGTGGTCGTGCGCTGTCGTCCGCTGGGCGTGCTCAACATGCAGGACGAAAGCGGCGGCGACGCGAAGCTGCTCGCCGTCCCCACCGACAAGATCCTGCCCTGGTACAAGCACTGGCGCTCGCCGCAGGATCTCGCGCCGGAGCGGCTCACCCAGATCCAGCACTTCTTCGAGCACTACAAGGATCTCGAAGCCGGCAAGTGGGTCAAGGTCCTGGGGTGGTCGGGGTCGGATGCGGCGCGTGCCGAGATCCTGACGTCGGTCGAGCGCTATCAGTCGGCGGCGGTGAAGCCGGCGTTCTGACGGCAACATGTCCTCGGTTCGCGTCGCGGTCGCGCAGATCGATTGCACGGTCGGCGATTTCGCCGCCAACCGGCGGCGGATCGTCGACGCGGCGGCGCAGGCCGTCCGCGCCGGTGCCGACGTGCTGCTCACGCCGGAGCTGTCGATCTCGGGGTATCCGCCGGAAGATCTGCTGCTGCGGGCATCGTTCTACGCCGCGGCCGACGCGGCCCTCGCCGCGTTGGCGCAGGATCTGGCGCAGTTCCCCGGCCTGCATGCCATCGTGGGTCATCCGATGGCGCAGGGCGGCAAGCGTTTCAACGCCGCGTCGCTCGTCGTCGGGGGCACCGTCGCGGGCGTGTATTGCAAGCACGACCTCCCCAATTACGACGTGTTCGACGAGCGGCGCTATTTCACCCCGGGCGAGCGTCCGCTGGTGTTCGCGATCCGGGACACCCGCTTCGGCCTGAACATCTGTGAAGACACCTGGTTCCCCGACGCGCCGCGGCGCGCCGCGGCGGCGGGAGCGCAGGTTCTGCTCGTTCCGAACGGGTCGCCGTTTCATCTCGGCAAGCAGGCCTTGCGCCAGGAGGTGATGCGGGAGACGGTGTGCGCGAACGGCATGGCGGTGGTCTACGGCAACCTCGTCGGCGGCCAGGACGAACTCGTGTTCGACGGCGGATCGTTCTGCCTCGATGCACACGGATGCCTCGTGGCGATGGCGCCGCAGTTCACGGAGCACATGCTGGTCGTCGATTTCGTCGACGGCGTGCCGCAGGCGGGCGAGATCGCGGCGCCGGAATCGCCGGAGTCGCAGGCATACCGGGCATTGCAGCGGGGCATTGCCGACTATGTCGGCAAGAACGGCTTCCCCGGGGCGATCGTCGGCCTCAGCGGCGGCATCGATTCGGCGCTGACCCTGGCATTGGCCTGCGACGCGCTCGGTGCCGAGCGCGTGCGCGCGGTGATGATGCCGTCGCGGTTCACCGCCGACATTTCCTGGCTCGATGCGCGCGACATGGTCGCGCGGCTGGGGGTGCGGTACGACGAGATCCCGATCGCGCCGGCCTTCGATTCGTTCCTTTCCATGCTGGCGCCGGAGTTCGCCGGCCGGCCGTGGGACGCGACCGAGGAGAACATCCAGGCGCGGGTGCGGGGCACCGTGCTCATGGCGCTCTCGAACAAGAGCGGCGCGATCGTGCTCACCACCGGCAACAAGAGCGAGATGGCGGTGGGGTACTGCACGCTCTACGGCGACATGGCGGGCGGATTCGCGGTCATCAAGGACATCAGCAAGACGCTCGTCTATCGCCTGGCCCGCCACCGCAATGCGATTTCCGAAGTGATCCCGCAGCGGATCCTGGACCGGCCGCCGAGTGCGGAACTGCGGGCGGGGCAGACCGATCAGGACACGCTGCCGCCGTATGAAATGCTCGACGCGGTGATCGCGCTCTACATGGAAGAGGGCGCGAGCGCCGAGGAGATCGTCGCGGCGGGGTACGCCGAAGCCGACGTGCGGCGCGTCCTGCGCATGATCCGCCTGAGCGAATACAAGCGGCGCCAGGCGCCGGTAGGGATCCGGGTGACGCACCGCGCGTTCGGGCGCGACTGGCGATATCCGATCACCAACCGCTTTTGCGAGGATTGAGTTTCGGAGATCCCGCCTGCGCGGTAGTAAAATCCGTACCAGTTCTCCAGGAGACTTCCGTGAAACTCATCACCGCCATCATCAAACCGTTCAAACTCGACGAAGTGCGGGAGGCGCTCGCCGACGTCGGAGTCACGGGTCTCACGGTGACGGACGTCAAGGGCTTCGGCCGCCAGAAAGGGCACACCGAGCTCTACCGCGGCGCGGAATATGTCGTCGACTTCCTCCCGAAGATCAAGGTCGACGCCGTCGTGTCCGACGCGATCGTGGATCGCGCGGTGGAGGCGATCACCCGCTCCGCGCGCACCGGCAAGATCGGCGACGGCAAGATTTTCGTCCAGTCGGTCGAGCAGGTGGTGCGGATTCGCACCGGCGAGAGCGGCGAAAGCGCCATCTAGTCCCTGCGCGGCGGAAGGGGCACCCCCTCTCCCGCGCGGGCGAGGGCGGACGCTGGGATCTGCGATTGCAGCGGAACCGTGGAAGTACCCCCTCTCCCGCGCGCGGGAGAGGGCGGGGGTGAGGGTGATTGCGGTGGGACGGTAGACGCGAAAAGGGGTATCGGCGTCAACCGGATCAGCGCCGCGTTCCCGGCTCCAGGTCCGACAACAGCGTCAGGTCCGTACTCAGATCGAGATCCAGCGACAGCATCGTCGGCATCTGCGTGAGCGGGATGTCGGGTTCGGCGTGCGCCTCGGGCGCCGCCGGATGTTCGCCGAAGATCGACTCGGGACCGGAATCCACCGGAAGTTCCTCGTCGGCGTTCGGCCACGGCTCGATCGCGGGGGCAAATGCGTGTCCAGGCCCGGCCGCGGCGCGCTCTGGCGACGCCCCGGTGCCGCCGACGTCTTCGGGTTCGGCGCGGGCAATGGCGGTTTCGGTGCGGCGCGCGGTCGGATGGTGCAGTTCCACCACCTCGATCCGGTGGCGCGTGGGCTCGGTGAGCGCCTGGTGATCGTCGGCGAGTTCCTCATCGGAGGAGGACGCCGCCGCGGTCCGCTGCGGCGCGGGTGGCGGGGCGTCTACGGCAGCGGGTGCCGCCAGCGGCACGGATCGTTCCCACGGCGCTTCGCGGCGCGGCGCCGCGGCCTGAACCGGGACCGGCCCTGCCGGTGCAACCGGCGCCACGGTCACCGGCTTCGTCGGCGCGGTCTGCCCGCCGCTCCAGGGCGATGCCGCGAAGGTGGTCGCTGCCGGCTCCGTCTCCGGTTCCGGCACGATGGCGTCCCACGACCGTCGCCGACCGTCGCGATCGCCCCGGCGCCGGATTCCCAGCAACACTCCGGCGGCGATCAGCGCGGCGGCGATGGCCGCGGCGGCGACCCACGCCAATCCCGACGACCGTTCCTGCGCCGCCAGTTGCGATTGCAGCGCGAATTCGCGGTCGGTCAGTCGGTGCTCGCGCGCCCGATCGGCGGCGAGTTCGGTCTGCAGGATCCGGATCTGCTGGGTCAGATCGGAGATCTGTTTGCTCATCGCCGCCATGCGATCGGGGGCCGCATCCGGCGCCGCGTTCCCGATCCCGGCATCGGCCGGGGCGGCGGCGAGCACGAGGCGGTCCTGGTTGCGGAGCGCCTCGGGATGGAGGCCGCGCGCCAGGGCCGGGGCATGGGATGCCGCCGCTGCGAGCGCACGCGGATGCGCAGGCGTCGAACGGGCATGCGATGCCATGGCGAGGTGCCGGACGTGGTGGACGGGATGCCGGCGGCCGACGTGGCGGGAGGCTGCGGCATGGCGACGCGGCGGCCGGGACACGGTGGACCCGGCGCCGGAGGGCGCCGTTGCGGCAGCGAGGGCGGCGGACGCAAGGGCCGGGGATGCGGTCGCGACGGCCGGCGCCGCCGGCATGTCGAGCAGGACGCCGTATTCCCGCTGCAGCGGCGACGTGCAACCGACCGAAACCGCCACACGTACCGCCGGTTCGGTGACCGGACGGGGCGTCACGAGGCGAATCTCGGTGCTCCCGCCATCATGCGCGATCAGGATGTCGGCATGGTGGATGACCGGCGCACCGTCGCCGGAAAGGGCATCGGTGAGGTGCACGCATCGGGGCTGGAGCGTGGCGGCGGCCGACCCCCCAACGGGAATCTGCATCGCCAGCGGCCGCCCGACCTGTGCGAACACCCGCGGCATGCCCAGGGATAGATCGGGAGGCGGCGGGACCGCTGCAACGTGCACCAAGGTGGCCGACGCCGCCGGGTTGCGGGGCGACGTCGGGGGATCCAGCAGCACGGTGAATTCGCGCCGGACGGGCTCCGCGCATCCGGCTTCGACGATCAGATGGACCAGCGGTTCATTGACCGGGTAGCGGCTCTCGATTTCGAGCGCCCGATCCGCTCCCCGGCCCTCGATACGCACCTGCGTACCGGAAAGGGCCGAGATTGTCGGCAGCGGGTCGTCGGGGTCGTTGATCAGGCGCAGGCATTCCGGCGTGAGTTCCACGTCCGCCTCGGCGAGCACCGGAATGCGAAGGCGCAGCGGCTCCCCGAGCGCGCTCCGTACCTGGGGATTGCCGAACCCGAAGGCGAATGCCGGGGGCGCGCCGCCGGCCAATGCGATGGCCACGGCGATGGCAGCCGTGACCGCGAATCGCCGCGCACTCCGTCGGGACAGCGCGGGCCGGGACGAACCGGGTTGAAGGAGATATGAGGTCATTCTGCCGTTTTGCCGTCCCCTGCCGGACGATTCCGGACGGCCGAATCCGGCGGATCGCAGGGGTGGACGGATGATGACGCGAAAGGGGGATGCCGCATGGCGCGAATACCTGCCCGGAATCCGGTCAATTGCGCGGCCAATTGCAGCAAAGCGGCGGCAAAGCGCCCACGACCCCGGCGCCCCCGCCGCGTCGATCCTGCAATGTCAGGACTGCGATTCGAGCCAGCGCTGGGCGTCCAGCGCCGCCATGCATCCCGTTGCCGCCGAGGTGATCGCCTGGCGGTAGACGTGGTCCTGCACGTCACCGGCGGCGAAGACCCCCGGCACGCTGGTCATGGTCGCCAGGCCGTCGGCCCCGCCGCGGGTGACGATGTACCCGTGCCGCAGGTCGAGTTGTTCGGCAAAGATCTCCGTGTTGGGGCGATGGCCGATCGCGATGAAGCAGCCCTGGACGGCGATTTCGGTCGTGCCCTCGTCCCGCACGTTGCGCAGGCGCACGCCGGTGACGCCGGAATCGTCGCCGAGTACTTCCTCGAGGCGCTGCCACAGGTGCAGCTGGACCTTGCCTTCGTCGACGTGCGCCATCAGGCGGTCGACCAGGATCGGTTCGGCGCGGAAGCGATCCCGGCGGTGGATGAGATGCACGGTGCGGGCGATCTTGCACAGATACAACGCCTCTTCGACCGCGGTGTTGCCTCCGCCCACGACGCAGACGTCCTGGTTGCGGAAGAAGAAGCCGTCGCAGGTCGCGCAGCCCGAAACGCCGCGACCCATGAACGCCTGCTCCGACGGCAGGCCCAGGTATTGCGCCGAGGCGCCGGTCGCGATGATCAGCGCATCGGCGGTGTATTCCGCCGCATCGCCGAACAGGCGGAACGGCCGCGTCTGCAGGTCGACGCGCTGGATGTGGTCGAAGACGATCTCGGTGTTGAACCGCTCGGCGTGCTGCAGGAACCGCTGCATCAGATCCGGGCCTTGCACGCCATGCACGTCGGCGGGCCAGTTGTCGACCTCGGTCGTCGTCATGAGCTGGCCTCCCTGCGCCATGCCGGTGACCAGCACCGGGTCGAGATTGGCGCGCGCGGCGTACACCGCGGCGGTGTAGCCGGCCGGGCCGGAGCCCAGGATGAGAACGCGGGAGTGGCGGGGCGACGACATGGCTCTTCTGCTTTCGGGAAGGAACACACGATTTTATCGAAACCGTTGCAGCCCGGACGGAGATCCGGCCCCCGCGCTCCTCCGCGCCCGATATCGCTCGATCGCGCGGGACCGGACATCCGTCCGGACGGATCCGATATGGCCCCGATGATCGGCAGGCGGCTTCCCTATAATCCCGCCATGGCGGAGCCGATTGCCGATGGTCTGAACGAGGTCCCCGTGCGGGCGCGGGCGCAACCGCGTGCCACCGCACGGGCGTCTGCCGCTTCGGCGGCGCCCGAGCGCGGTGCCCGCCTGCTCGCCGAGACACGCTGGATCGTCGCGGCGCTCGCCGTGCTGGCACTGGGCACGGCGCTTCTCTCCTATCACCGCAGCGATCCCGGCTTCACCCATCTGTCGGGCGGTTCGCATATCGCCAACTGGGAAGGGGCGGCCGGGGCGTGGGTGGCCGATCTGCTCTTTTTCCTCTTCGGTTTTTCGGCATTTTTCTGGGTGGTTTTTGCCGCGGAGTGGGTGTGGCGCGGATTTGCGCGCCTGCATCGCAACCCCTCCCACCCGGCGTTGCCGCTGTGGGTGCGCGGGCCGGGTTTCGCCGTGCTGATGCTGGCGGCGACGGCGCTCGAATCGCTCCGCCTGCCGCGGGCCGGCGCCGTGCTGCCGGGATCCGCCGGCGGGGTGCTGGGGTCGTCCCTGGCGCCGTGGGTCGAGCGGGCGCTGGGCGCGACCGGCGCCACGGTTGCGCTGATCGTGCTGTGCGCGCTGGGCGCGAGCCTCGGCTTCGGGTTCTCCTGGCTCGCGGTCGCGGAGCGCGTGGGCGGCGCCATGGAGTCCGTCGTCGCCCGTGCGCGGATGCGGCGCGAGGAAAGCGAGGATCGGACGATCGGTGTCGCGGCGTCGGAAGAGCGTGCGGCGATGCTCGCCGCCCAACGCGATCAGGCGCCGGAGCACGAACCGGTGCACATCGAACGGCAGCCGGAACACGCGCCGATCTCGGAACGCAAGCAGCAGGAGCGCCAGGTGCCGCTGTTCGCGGAAGCGGCCGCGGCCGGCGGCCTGCCGACGCTCGACCTGCTGGACGAAGCCGACGGCGGGCCGGAGGCGGTCGCCACCGAAACCCTGGAGTTCACGTCGCGCCTGATCGAGAAGAAGCTCAAGGATTTCGGAGTCCAGGTCACCGTGGTTGCGGCCTATCCCGGTCCGGTCATCACGCGCTATGAAATCGAGCCCGCGACCGGCGTGAAGGGGGCTCAGATCGTCAACCTCGCCAAGGATCTCGCCCGCGCGCTGTCGCTGGTGTCGATCCGGGTCGTCGAGACCATTCCGGGCAAGAACCTGATGGGCCTGGAGCTGCCGAATCAGCGCCGCCAGGTGGTGCGTCTGGCGGAGATCCTCGGCTCGGCGGCCTACGCGGAAAGCCATTCTCCGGTGGCGCTGGGCCTGGGCAAGGACATCGCCGGCAAGCCGGTGGTGGTCGACCTCGCGCGCATGCCGCATCTGCTGGTGGCCGGCACGACTGGATCAGGAAAGTCGGTGGGGATCAACGCGATGATCCTCTCGATCCTGTACAAATCGGATCCGGCCAAGGTGCGGCTGCTGCTGATCGATCCGAAAATGCTCGAAATGTCGGCCTACGAGGGAATCCCGCATCTGCTCGCCCCGGTGGTGACGGACATGCGCGAGGCGGGCCACGCGCTCAACTGGTGTGTGGCGGAGATGGATCGCCGCTACCGTCTGATGAGCAAGCTCGGCGTGCGCAGTCTGGCCAGCTACAACCAGAAGGTGGCGGAGGCGCGCGACCGCGGCGAGCCCATCCCGCACCCGTTTGCCGATCCCGCCGAGGCGCAGGCGCTCGAGCCGCTGCCGGTGATCGTGGTGGTGATCGACGAACTGGCCGACCTGATGATGGTCACCGGCAAGAAGGTCGAGGAGCTGATCGCGCGCATCGCCCAGAAGGCGCGTGCGGCGGGGATGCACCTGATCCTTGCGACCCAGCGTCCCTCGGTCGACGTCATCACCGGGCTGATCAAGGCGAACATTCCCACGCGCATCTCGTTCCAGGTGTCGAGCCGGGTGGATTCGCGGACCATCCTCGACCAGATGGGCGCGGAGTCGCTGCTGGGGCAGGGCGACATGCTGTATCTGCCCGCCGGCGCCGGCATTCCCGCGCGGGTGCATGGCGCCTTCGTGTCGGACGAGGAAGTGCATCGCGTCGCCGAGTCGTTGCGCAGGCAGGGTGCGCCGGTGTACGTCGAGGGTCTGCTCGAAGCGCCGGATGCCGCCGCCGAGACGACCGCCGACGCCGCCGGCGGTGGCGCCGAAAGCGACCCGCTCTACGACCAGGCGGTGGAGATCGTGCTCAAGCAGCGGCGCGCATCGATCTCCCTGGTACAGCGCCATCTCCGCATCGGCTACAACCGGGCGGCGCGGCTGCTGGAGGAGATGGAGCGGGCGGGCATGGTTTCAAGCATGCAGGCCAACGGCAATCGCGAGATTCTCGTGCCGAATCGGGAGGGAACCGAATGAAGCAGTGGTGGCGGCTCCTCGCCGTGTTCTGCGCGATCAACGTCCTGGCGGCGGGCGCCGACGCGGCGCCGATCGACGAACTGCATGCGTTCCTGGCGCATACCGCATCGATGCGCGGCGACTTCACCCAGCGCAATCCGTCGGCGGGCGGAGGCCGGTCGCCGGCAAAGCACCTGGCGGCTCCCAGTGAAACCCGTGGCACGTTTTCGTTTCAGCGGCCGGGGAAATTCCGCTGGGTGGTGCAGCAACCCTACGCACAGCTCATCGTCAGCGATGGCCGCACCCTCTACCTCTACGATGAAGACCTGGAACAGGTGACGAAGAAGACGCTGGCCGGCTCCTTGCCCGCATCGCCCGCATCGATCCTGTTCGGTTCCAACGATTTCGAACATGATTTCGTCGTCACCAATGACGGCGCGGAAAACGGCGTGGCGTGGATCCTCGCGGTTCCCCGGACGAAGGATTCGCCCTTCGAGCGCATCCGCATCGGCTTTCGCGACGGCGTGCCGGTGGCGATGCGTCTCGAAGACCAGTTCGGGCAGATCACGCAGCTGTCGTTCGATCACATCCAGCGCAATCCGGCGCTGGATCCGGCGCAGTTCCGGTTCGTTCCCCCCGCCGGCGTCGACGTGCTCGACGATCGATGAGCGACCTGTTCTCTTCGTCGGCGGACCAACCGGCATCGCCGGAACGGGCCGGCGCGGGACGCAAGCCGGTGCCGCCCGCCGCCGTGCCGCTGGCCGAGGCCATGCGGCCGGCGCGCATCGACGACGTCGTCGGACAGCGGCACCTGCTCGGTGCCGGCAAGCCGCTGCGGATGGCGTTCGAATCGGGGCATCCGCATTCGATGATCCTCTGGGGGCCGCCGGGCGTCGGCAAGACCACGCTGGCGCGCCTGATGGCCGGCGCCTTCGGCCTGGACTTCATCGCGATCTCGGCCGTTCTGGGCGGGGTGAAGGACATTCGCGACGCCGTCGAACGCGCCACCGCCACGCGGGCGCGCACCGGTCTGCCCACGGTGGTGTTCGTCGACGAAGTGCATCGCTTCAACAAGGCGCAGCAGGATGCGTTCCTGCCGCACGTGGAGTCGGGGCTGTTCGTGTTCATCGGTGCCACCACCGAGAACCCCTCGTTCGAAGTGGTGGGCGCGCTGCTGTCGCGCGCGGTGGTCTATGTGCTGGAGCCGCTGTCGGAAGCGGATCTGCTGCAGTTGCTGGAATCCGCGCGCGCCCGGTTCCTGCCGCAGGTCGAGATCGGCGATGACGCCCGTCGAATGCTGGTGGAAGCGGCCGACGGCGACGGCCGACGTCTGCTGCAGGCGCTGGAGATCACCGCCAACGCCGCGGCGCAGGCCGGACGCCCCGTCGACGTGGCGTTCCTGCGCGAGGCGCTGCCGGCGACCCTGCGGCGGTTCGACAAGGGCGGCGAGAATTTCTACGATCAGATTTCCGCGCTGCACAAGTCGGTGCGCGGCTCGGATCCGGACGCCGCGCTCTACTGGATGGCGCGCATGCTCGACGGCGGCGTGGATCCGCTGTACGTCGCGCGGCGCGCGATCCGCATGGCGTCGGAGGACATCGGCCTTGCCGACCCGCGCGCCCTCCAGCTCGCGCTCGAAGCCGCGCAGGCCTTCGAGCGCCTGGGATCCCCCGAAGGCGAACTCGCGCTCGCGCAGGCGATCGTCTATCTGGCGATGGCGCCCAAGTCCAATGCCGTGTATCGCGCCCTGGGTGAGGTCCGGCGCTTTGTCGCGACCGACGGCACCCGCCCCGTTCCCATGCACCTGCGCAATGCGCCGACCCGGCTCATGAAGGATCTGGGCTATGGAACCGGCTATCGCTACGCGCACGACGAGGAGGGGGCCTTCGCCGCCGGCGAAACCTACCTGCCCGAAGGCGTTCCCCCGCAGCAGTGGTACCGCCCGACTGATCGCGGACTGGAACAGCGGATCGGCGAGCGCCTGGCGGAACTGCGCGCGCGCAACCTGCGGGCTGCGAAGCCGCCCGGCGGGTCATAGTCGAGTCATCGCCATTCATGGGCCATACGCAGTCCATGCGTGGTCCATAATCGGGGCCGTCCCCTCGCGCCATCCCCCGGTGAGGAGGGTTCCTCCAATCCATCGCCAGGACCGCCATGCTCGACATCAACGCCTTGCGCCGGAATGCCGCCGAAATCGCGGCACGGCTGCGTACCCGTCCCTACGAATTCGACGTCGACGGATTTGCCGCGCTGGAGGGCGAACGCAAGGCCATGCAGAGCACGACGGAAGAACTGCAGGCGCGTCGCAATGTCCTCTCGAAGCAGATCGGCATCTGCAAGGCGCGCGGGGAAGACGCCGGCGTGCTGATGGAAGAGGTTGCCGCCATCCCAGAGAAGCTCAAGGCGCTGGAGGCGCGGCTGGAGGGCGTGCAGGCGCGCCTCCACGCAATGCTGCTCGAGGTGCCCAATGTTCCGCATGCCTCGGTTCCGTTCGGCCGGTCGAGCGAGGACAACGTCGAGGTCCGCCGCTGGGGCACGCCGCGCGGATTCGACTTCGCGGTTCAGGATCACGTCGAAGTGGGCGCGGCGCTCGGGCTCGATTTCGAAAGCGCGGCCAGGTTGTCGGGCGCGCGCTTCGCGGTGCTCAAGGGCCCGGTGGCGCGCCTGCATCGCGCGCTCGCGCAGTTCATGCTCGATCTGCACACCACGGAGCACGGCTACACCGAGTGCTACACGCCGTATCTGGTCAACGCCCAGGCGCTGGTGGGCACGGGACAGCTGCCGAAGTTCGAGCAGGATCTGTTCCGCGTCCCGCGCGGCGGCGACGCGGCGGGTCTGGAGGTCTCCGGCGAAGAGTCCGCCGTCGAGCCGCTCTATCTCATTCCGACCGCCGAAGTGACGCTCACCAATCTGGCGCGCGACCGGATCCTGCGCGAAGCCGATCTGCCCTTGCGGCTCACCGCGCATTCGCCCTGCTTCCGCTCGGAAGCAGGGTCCTACGGCAGGGACACGCGCGGCATGATCCGGCAGCACCAGTTCGACAAGGTGGAAATGGTGCAGGTCGTCCATCCCGAGCGCTCGTTCGAAGCGCAGGAAGAGATGGTCGTGCATGCCGAGACCGTGCTGCGGCGCCTCGAACTGCCCTATCGCGTCGTGCTGCTGTGCACCGGAGACATGGGAGCCTCGGCGGCGAAGACCTATGATCTCGAGGTCTGGCTTCCGGCGCAGAACACCTACCGCGAGATCTCCTCGGTTTCCAACTGCGAGGCCTACCAGGCGCGCCGGATGCAGGCGCGGTTCCGCAATGCCCAGGGCAAGACCGAGTTCGTGCATACCCTCAACGGGTCCGGACTCGCCGTCGGCCGCACGCTGGTCGCGATCCTGGAGAATTTCCAGAACGGCGACGGCTCCGTGTCGATCCCCGCGGCCCTGCAGCCGTATCTGAGGGGCGCGCAACGCCTGGAGCCCGTCGGCGGGTGAGTCACGGCCCGGTGTCATGTTGGTGTAATGCATGGCGCCGACCATCCCTTTCCTCCTGACCTTATTGTTTGGTCAGGTTTTCTCAACTGCGAACTAGGAGAATTGGATGAACGCAGTCAAAATCGCGGCCGCGGCCGTGCTGGCCCTGTTTGCGTTCGGTGTCCAGGCCCATCCGGCGAAGCCGCTTACCGACCGGCAGATCACCGACATCATTCAGCACAAGATCAACCACTCCCCCGCGCTCGACGGCGACGTCATCAACGTCGAGACGCACCAGGGTCGGGTTCACCTGACCGGCCAGGTCGATTCGCGGTTCGAACGCCACGTCGCCAAGCGGATCGCAATGAAGGTCCCCGGCGTGAAGAGCGTGAAGCTCGATCTGGGCATCGTCAACGACTGATCGAAGCAATGCTCGCGTCCTGCCACCGGGCAGGGCGCGTTCGCGACCGCGTGCCGTGATCTTGCCGGAATTGCCCGGAAGATCCGAACTTTTGCTAGACTCTCCCGTTTCGACGCACCGCGCACCAGCAATCCGGAGAGGTGGCAGAGTGGTCGAATGCGCCGGACTCGAAATCCGGTGTACCGGTCTCCGGTACCGTGGGTTCGAATCCCACCCTCTCCGCCAGCAAGCTAGGATTCATGCGGGTTTCGATGGTGGCTTCGATTGAAACCCAACGAAGAACCCATCTCCCCGAAAACCGCTTGAGCCCACCATCCCGCCGGCTGAAGATGGGGTTCGTCCGCCGAACTTCCGCGATCCCGCGCATGCAGACGACGGGTACCGGAAAGCCGTGGTGTCCGGCTGCGGACTGCGCCACAATCTCCGCGCTCCGTTCCCGACATCGCCCGCAACCTCCCATGATTTCCGCGCCGTCATACCCCGACCTCGCCTCCTTCCGTGCCTTCCGGGACCGCCTTGCGCTGTCGTGGCCAACCTTCCAGCAGCAGCGTCGGGAAAGGCTGCGCCAGGAGGAGCGAAACGGGACGGCCTCCGAAAAAGTCGCCGAGGACATCCTGCAGGACTTCTTCACGGTCGCCCTCGATTGGACGGTCGGCGACCTGAATCATCAGCTCCACTACGCCGACATCGTGCTGACGAATCGGGGTATCAAGCGGCTTCTGGTCGAGGCGAAGCGTCCCGGATCCCTCAAATTGGACCAACCTTCCCTTGATCGTGCGCTTGAGCAGGCCCATCGCTACGCCGCCGAGCAGCGCGTGCGCAGCATTGCGGTCAGCGATGGGCTGCTGTTCTACGCCGCCGACATCGTCAATGGCGGATTGGCGCGCCGATCCATCCTGCGCCTGGACGTGCCGGCGCATTCACTGGATGCTTGGTGGGTCAGCGTCGACGGGATCTACCGCGAACCTTCGCCCCTGGAATCGAGCCCCCACCTCGCCGCGCCGGCTCCGGATGCCGACGGTGTGCCGGCTCCGATCGTCCCGGATGACGTTCTGCTCCACCAGAAGTATAAGATCCCGGCCCGGTGTTTCGCCTATGTTGGGGACGCTTCGAAGCCCGCGACGTGGAAGCTCCCTTGCCGGCTTGCCGATGGTTCCGTCGACGAAGGGCGGCTGAGCGGCGCCATCCGCGCGCTGATCAGCAACTTTCGGGGCGCCCATGTGACCATCCCCGAATCTGCCGTCGGCGACGTCGCGGTGCGACTCGGGAAGGCCGCCGCGGAAGTCGGGAAGATGCCCGGACAGATTGGGGCGCCGGCGCAGACCTACCGGGACCTGTACGACACGCTGCACCAGTTGGACAGGCTGCGCGACGTGTTCCCGTAGAGCCGTCGCCCGAATGCTCAGCGCCCGTCGCGCCGCAATACGCTGGCCAGGAACATCGCACCCAGGATGACGACGACGGCCGCGGGGAGCGCCGCGATTCCGCGGACGATGCCGCCGAAGAGCGCGCCGCCCAGGAATGCCGCGAGCAACCACCCCAGCAGGTCGAGCGTCAGGAGGGCGGCGTAGAGGCTGATGACCGCGGCCAGTACCGCGTCGTGCCGCCCAATACGCCACGCAATGCCGACAAACCCGAGCGCCAGCGCGTACGCAACCACCGCCACTCCCAAAGCTTTTCCACCAGTGCGCTGTCCTGGGCCTTGGCCCGGTTCTCCGCTCGAGCAGCGAAGTACGCCATTGCGCGCGCTGCCGCCGGCGTCGGCACAACCTCCGACCGAACGAGGTAGAGGCGCGCTCCAACGAAGAGCGGGGCGGCTGTCGTGAGCGCGAACCACCAGTCCGCGGAAAGCGCCCCCTGGTAGAGCTCGATTCCCACGAGCAGCGCGGTGCCGACGAGACCCCCGAGAACCCACCCACGCGCGCGGCGCATGCGTTCCGGCTGCGAGTGGGACACGGTCGCGAATGTGAACCGGCGAATGCTGTCCTGGTCGGATGCGTGCTCTGGGGAGAGTCGGCTTTCCGGATGTGAAAAATGGCACCGTTTCGCGCTCGTGCGACGGCGCGACACGCGGAATGCCGATGCGTACCCACGGGGTAAAATGCTTCGTCCAGCACCACGGAGCAGCCACCATGTCCGCCATACTTGCCGAACTGGAGCAACAAGCTCGCGCGCTTCCTCCTGAAGAGCGCGCACGTCTTGCGGAGATGCTTCTCGAGTCCCTTCGTGACACGTCGCTGTCCGAAATCGAGAACGAGTGGGAAAAAGAAATTGCGCGGCGCGTGGCCGCGTATGAAAGTGGCGAGGGACAGATTCACCCTGCGGAGGACGTGTTCGCCGAAGCAAGGCGCATCGCCCAGTGAAGCGAGCGCGGTTTGTTCCGGAGTCGCGGCGGGAGTTCCTGGCGGAGGTCGCGTACTACAACAAGGCACAGCCAGACCTCGGTGCTCGCTTTGCTAGCGCTGTCGAGGAGGCTGCCGCAAGAGCTCTTGCCTTTCCGCTCGCCGGCACCCCAGCCATCGCGGGTACTCGTCGCGTTATCTTGAAAGATTTTCCTTTTTCGATTTTCTATCGCCCCGAGGGCGATGGAATCATCATCTTCGCCGTTTCGCACCAGGCACGGCGCCCTGGCTATTGGGTCAACCGTACGCCCAACCGCTGAACCTGTAGTCGGTTTTTGGTCGATGGCGCGCGGCAATCGGAAATTGGTTGCAACCAATTGATTTTCCAATTGAAAACGGACTGCCAGATAGCCGACGCTGGCGAGCATTACCGACCGGCCATAAGGGAACGCTCGCTGTTACGTTTGATTTCGTTCCAGTTCGACCGCTCGGGAGGAGATTGCAGTTGCCGGCAGAGCCGATTCGCTGTTGACCCTTGCGAGAATCGCTTTGGCAGCCAGCGCGGCTTGTGCGCGATTCTCGACACCAAGAACCTGAAAAATCCGGGTGAGATGAGCTTTGACGGTAGCTTCGGCAATGCCCAGTCGACGCGCGATTTCGCGGTTCGGAAATCCCTGAGCAAGCAGCTCGGCAAGGTCGCGCTGGCGCGTTGAGAGTTGAACTTCTCGCGGAAGACGCGCGAGGCTGGGAGCAGGCATGGCGTCGAGCACATGGCGTGGCACGAACACCTCTCCGGCAAGCACAAGCCCGAGTGCCTGGAGGATCACCTCGCGCGAAGCGGATTTGGGGATGTAGCCCATCGCGCCCGCGTCGAGGGCGTCGCGCATCGAGCAGGGATCTTCGTCGGCGGAGACCACCACAAGCGGCACAGCGGGATGACGGCGGCGCAACTCGCGTACGACGTCGAGGCCGTGCCGATCCGGCAGATGCAGATCGAGCAGCGCGAGGTCGATCGTCGGTTCCTCCGCCATGCGGCAGCATCCTTCCTCGAATGTGCGGGCCTCCATCACCTCGGTTGCGCCCAGCATCTCCGCCACGCCGCGCAGTGCCTCGCGAAAGAGCGCGTGATCCTCCACAATCAGGGCCTTCATCGCGCGGTCGCCTCGCTTTCGTAAAGGATCGCATCGAGCAGGCTGCGCAGGCGCGCCGGAGCAATCGGCTTGTGCAGGATCGGCAGTCCGCTCGCCTTGGCTTCGCGGATGCGTTCCGGGGCGGTATCGCCGGTGACCAGAATTGCGGGGATTTCCGCTCCGATGGAATGGCGCAGACGCCGCACGAGGGCGATGCCGTCCTCGCCTGCACGCAAGCGGTAGTCCGTGATCAGTGCCGAAGGGGTCTCGCCGCCGCGCGTCAGCGCGGCGAGCAGATTCTCGCCGCCGTCGGCGCAGATTACCCGGCAACCGAAGCGCTCCAGCGCGCCCCGCAGTGCCTGCTGAATCACGGATTCGTCGTCGACCACGGCAATGAGCGCGTTGCGCAGGCGGGCTTCGGCATAACCGGCTGCCGTGGCGGGGGTGGCGGCTTCCTGTCGGGGCGGAGTCCGTGGAAGCGTCATGGAAAACATGGATCCGCGTTGCTCGACCGAACGCACCGCGACCATTGCGCCCAACAGCTTTGCGATTCGCTGCACGATCGACAGGCCAAGACCCAGCCCCTTCGCTCGGTCGCGCTCCTGGTTGTCAATCTGGAAGAATTCCTCGAATACCTGGGCATGATGGCGTGGCGCAATGCCGCAACCGGTGTCCCAGACCTGTACAGCAATCGATGCGCCACGCCGGCGGCAGCCGATCAGCACTCCTCCGCGCGCCGTGAACTTGATGGCATTGGACACCAGGTTTGCCAGCGCCTGTTCGAACAATACCGGGTCCGCCTCCACCCACGCGGGCGAAGGGCGCACGTGCAACTGCAGGCCGCGTTGCGCGGCGATTGGCCGAAACAGCATGTGGATGCGCTGCAACACCGGCTGCACCGGCATCGGCACGGACCGGACCGCAACCACCCCCGCGTCAAGCCGCGAAATGTCGAGCAGCGCGTTGAACAGGGCGCTCATTTCATCGATCGACCGCTCGATGTACCCAACCACCTGCTGCGCCCTGGGTCGATCTCCAATCTCGCCGTGCAGTTGGTCGACAAATAGCGCGATCGCATGGACCGGCTGGCGCAGGTCATGGCTAGCCGCAGCGAGAAATCGGGACTTGCTGGCATCGGCCTGCTCCGCAAGATCCTTCTCGCGCTGCAACTGAGCGATCAGGTCCAGATTCTCGAACCGTCGTAGTATCGATTCGACCAATAGCCGATGCAGATTCCAGCCGAAAGCGGCAGTCGCAGCCGTGTACAGCACGGTCATCGCCGAAACAATCTGGTGCACCCTGTCGCCGCCGAATGCCTGCACCATGGCCGCAGGGACAAGGCTGCTGAGCAGGAACGCATAGAAGGCCGGCAGGTAGGCGGTGAGCGCGTATACCGAGCTCGACGCCATGCCAAGCAAGGTGAACCACAGCAGCAACTGGTACGCGAGAGAGCCGGGCACATACATGAGCACGCCCGCGCTGCCCCACACCACGCCCGCAGCAAGCGATCCCGTTGCGCTCCAGCGTGCCCAGCGCCGGTCTTCGGAACGCCGCTGCCGGTAGCGCAATACCAGCAGCGCACGCGCCGCCGCGACCACGACCATGGCCGCGAGCCAGGAAATCCGGATCTGCGGTGCCACGGGAACCGCGGCCGCGAGGATCGCCGCCATCAAAAGGCTTCCGCCCAACGTGATCGGCGCATTGCGGTATAGCAACGCCGTTTGTTCTGCATGCCGACGCTGATGCTGCGTCGGCCCGGCAGACCCCGCCGCCTGGCTCGATGACGGCGGCGTCTCCGGGAGGGGGATCTGTCGCACGGTGCGCGGGGGGGAGATCGCCATGTTCCTTTCGTCGTTCGGCACTTTTTGTCGACATCGGTACGGCCCGATGCAACGAACGTCGTACGACCTTCGCCCAATTGTTCCGACCCGTCAACGACTCTAGCATGCCAGCCTGGCGGGAACGCAACTTGATTGCACCGCATCACGTCGGCCGCGGTTCGTTGACGGACTGGGGCGTGACCATAACAACTCTCGATCGGCAGAGATCACGGATTACTCATGTATCACATTCGGGTTGCATTGCTTGTTGCATTTTTGATGTCCGGACTGCTCGCCGCATGCGGCGGAGGAAGCGGCGGGGCGGTCGGCGCGACGGCACCTGGCCAGAAATACCAGATCACCGGGAGTCTGACCGGACTGAGCGCGGGAGACTCGCTTGCGCTGTCCGTCAACGGGCAGGTCCTGGGCATTTCCCAAAACGGCGGTTTCACCACCAATGCGTCCTTCATCTCGGGAGCGCCGTATGCGGTAGCGGTAAAAGCCGAGCCCGCGGGCGAAACCTGCACGATTGCCAACGGATCAGGCACCGTGGGAACCGCGAATGTCACGAACATTCAGGTGGCCTGCACGAGCAACCCCGCGCAGACCTTCACCATCGGCGGAACGGTTTCCGGGATGACGAGCGGTACGCTCGTGTTGCAGGACAACGGTGGGGATAATCTCAGCATTACGAGCGGCGGCGCCTTCACCTTTGCCAAGGCACTGTTTAATCAGGCGGCCTACGACGTGACGATCCTGAGTCAGCCCACGGGGCAGACGTGCACGGTGAGCAACGGATCGGGTACGGTGCCGGGCGCCAACGTAACCGCCCCGGTCGTGACCTGCGCGGCGAGTTCCCCGCAGACATTCTCGATCGGAGGGGCGATCGTCGGGTTGTCGGGATCGGTGGCCTTGCAGGAAGCAGCGGGCGGATCGGTCCAGACGTTCACGGCCTACGGGCCGTTTGCGTTCTCGACGGCCCTTGCCGGCGGCGCGGGCTATGACGTCACGGTCGCTACGCAGCCCACCGGGCAGACCTGCGCGGTCAGCGGCGGCTCCGGCACGGTGGGCACATCCAATGTCAATTCGATCACGGTGTCGTGTTCGAGCAATCCGGCCTACAGCATCGGCGGCAGCGTGTCGGGCCTCAACAGCGGCGCATCGGTTGCGCTGGTGGACAACGGCAGCGACACCCTGGCCGTGTCCACCAATGGCGCTTTCACATTCGCCCAGCCGCTGCCGTCCGGATCGTCGTACAACATCACGGTGAGTGTCGAGCCCCTGCACCAGGTTTGCGCCGTGACCAACGGCACCGGTACGGTCAATGGCGCCGGCGTGACCAGCATCGCGGTGGCCTGCACCGCCGGCCCGCAATATGCCTATGTGGCGAACTCCAATGGTGCCAACGTTTCGGCCTACCGCATCGATGCTTCGACGGGGGCGCTCACCCCGATTGCGGGCAGTCCGTTCCCTGCGGGATCGGACCCGAACTCCGTGGCGATCAGCCCCAATGGCGCCTTCGCCTATGTGGCGAACTCCGTTGGTGCCAACGTTTCGGCCTACCGCATCGATGCTTCGACGGGTGCGCTCACCCCGATCCCGGGCAGCCCGTTCGCTGCGGGATCGTACCCGTACTCCGTGGCGATCAGCCCCAATGGCGCCTTCGCCTATGTGGCGAACGCCAGTGGTGGCAACGTCTCCGCCTACCGCATCGATGCTTCGACGGGGGCGCTCACCCCCATCCCGGGTAGCCCATTCGCTGCAGGAATAGACCCGATCTTTGTCGCGGTGCAGCCAACGTCGAACCTGGTCTTCGCGGCAAACTATTTAGGCGACAGCGTCTCAGGGTATAGCATCAATTCTTCCACGGGGGCGCTCACACTGCTCGGTTCCACCGCGGCGGGGTCCGCTCCCAACAGCATTGCGTTCAATCCGACAGGCACTTTGGAGTTCGTCACAAACGCTAACAGCAATACTGTGTCGGTGTACCCGGAAATCGGTACAGCCGTGCTTTCCTTCCCGACGGGATCGAACCCAAGCTCCGTAGCCATTGCCTGGCCTTGAGCATTGCAAATCGGGCGTGGTGATCACGGCAGCGGCTGGGTGATGCTCAAAGGCTGGCTGGCTCTGACCCTCGGGACGGGCATGATCCTCGTCGCCGCCCAGGGTCTTGTCACGGGAGCGTTGCCGGCAGGAAGGAACGGGTGGGGGCGCTCGCAAGGCCGGGTTCGCCGTGCGGATCAACCGCTGCTGTTTTGGGCCATGTTTGCAATGGACGTCACCATTGGCATCGTGGCCGTTCGGTACGGCGGCCGCTTGATTTGAACGCACAGTTTTTTTTCGAAGACTCCGAGTTCATCGGGGAATGTCGGTGGTTCGCCTATATGGATCGAAACATGAAGATGAATAAATTTCTTTGCTTCCCTTTCTCTGTGTGTCAACGCTTTGTGCGTTCTTGACCGCTTGCGGCGGCGGGTCCGGATCGGCGCCACTCGCTACAACGACACACACCGTTGGCGGAACGGTTTCTGGGTTGATGTCCGGCTCACATGTCACCTTGCTCGATAACGGGGGAAATGCGCTGCTGGTGAGTGGCGACGGGGGCTTTCAGTTTTCCATTGGAATCGCCAGCGGAAGCACCTATGCAGTGACGGTTGGCACGCAACCAATCGGGGAGACCTGTTCCGTCAATAGCGGTTCGGGGACCATCTCCGCAAACGTTGGCGGTGTCTCCGTTACCTGTTCGACCACCACCTATACCGTCGGCGGCAATGTCGCGGCCTTGCCAAGCGGAGGCAGCGTGGTTCTCAAGAACAACGGGGCGGACCCGCTCACGGCGACCGCCACCGGGGCCTTCACGTTCTCCAATGCGGTCGCATATGGCGCGGGATATTCCGTAACGACATATGCTCCGGGTGAATCTTGCACGGTCACGAACGGCTCGGGAACCGCGAGCGCCAACGTAGCCAATGTGTCGGTAAGTTGTGCCGCTGGCACCGAGTCCGTCCTCTGGTCTTTCGGCGGAACCGGCGATGGCCAACTTCCCTACACCGGCCTCGTCATGGACAGCGCCGGAAACCTCTACGGGACGACCTACAATGGCGGCGCCCACAGCTCCGGCACGGTGTTCAAGATCAATTGACGCTCGGGCCCCGCGTTGCGGTCGTGACGTGGGGCACTGAGAACTCGGAGCGCGGCGCGTCCGGCTCGCCAGAGGCTCCACGTCTCGAGTAGCCGTTGGTCCGAGGGGCGATTGACGGACCGAACGTCGGCTGCGGTGGTCTACGGCGACCGGTATTCGGATGCCGCCAGCGGCGGCTCCGGGTCGTGTGGTTGCGCTCGCGAGCGTTCTGTTTGGGGCGGTCTGATTTTCCGGTCTGGCTGCCAGTTCCACACTGGCAGTTCCACGTCTTGCGTTGCGGTAACGTATCCGTTACCATTGCGCCATGAGCATCAAACTCGAAGAGTACGTCCGCGAGGACGGATCCAATCCGTACCAGACATGGTTCAACGGGCTCGATGCACAGGCGGCGGCGAAGGTGACCGTCGCGAAGACGCGGCTTGGGCTCGGCAATACCTCGAATGTCGAATGGTTCCGGGTGTCGGTGAGTACAAGATCGACTGGGGGCCGGGATACCGCATTTACCTGGCCAGGGACGGCGACTCGCTGATCGTTTTGTTTGGGGGTAGTACCAAAAAAGGCCAGCAAAAGGCCATCGATCAGGCCGTGGCGTTGCATGAAGAATACAAGGCGAGAAAGAAGGCTCTCGCGAGTGGGATCAAGAAGGGGAAGAAGATATGACGCTGACCCGCGATTTCAAACAGACTGTCGCCGAGCGTGCTGCTCGTGACCCCGATTTTGCAAAGGCGCTTCTGGACGAGGCCGCGACGCTTTTCCTCAGTGGGGAACCGGACGCCGCGCGTGTCATCCTGCGGGACCTCGTGAATGCGACGGTTGGATTCGAGAGCCTTGCCGAACTGACGCACAAACCCAGCAAGAGTCTGCACCGGATGCTATCGCCGAAGGGCAACCCCAGCATGGACAACCTGGCGGCGATCTTCGGAGCGATGAGGGACTGGCTGAAGGTCACCTTCGACGTGCGCGTCGTAGAGGCGGCGTAGACGCGCTACGCGTTTCTTTCGGAGATCCGGGCGCCGTCTGTTCTCAACGTGTTGATTCGTTGATGAAAATTGGGCTGCCGGGCACCGGACGCTGATAGGGGTCACCGGCCGGCCAGATGCGGTCGCTCGAAGTCACGAAACCCCCTCTCCCGCGACGGCGGGAGAGGGCGGGGGTGAGGGCCGTCGCAAGAGCGATGTCGTGCGAATTTGCTCGAGCACGGCCGTGGTCTGCGTCAAGACATCGTTATTCCAGAATCGCATCACCACGAAGCCCCGCTTGCAAAGGAATGCATCCCGCGAAGCGTCGTCGCGGCATGCTTCCTGATGTTGTGAGCCGTCCACCTCGACGATGAGGTGTTGTTCCATGCAGACGAAATCGACGATATAAGGACCGATCGGTTGCTGTCGACGGAACCTCCATCCCATGAGGCGACGC
>JAKCCX010000144.1 GCA_021838715.1 Pseudomonadota bacterium
TATTTCCAATCGCCATCGCACCCTGCACGGCGCCCTGGTCGATGCGGCGCTGCTCGCCGATGTGTATCTGGCGATGACCCGCGGCCAGGACAGCCTGGTCATGGATTTGGCGCCGGCGGCGCGGCAGGCCGATCTCGGGCCGGTGGACGCCGGCCGCCTGGTCGTGCTGCGGGCCGATGCCGGGGAAATCGCCGCCCACGAGTCGGTCCTCGATTCGATTGAAAAGGAAGGCAAGAGCGCCTGCGTGTGGCGCCGCGGCGCCGCGGGTCCGGCCGTCGCCGGGTAGTCGGAGGGCGCTGCCGTGACCGGAAATTGGAGCGGTGCCGGGTCTGCGCTAGAATCCCGCCTCTTTCCCGCATCGGGACGGCTAGCTCAGCGGTAGAGCACTGCCTTCACACGGCAGGGGTCACAGGTTCGAACCCTGTGCCGTCCACCAGCAAAATCAACGGGTTGCCGGGTTGCGCAACCCGAATTCCCACGTCATGTTCCGGTTTTCGTCGCCCGTGGCGCGCGAGCGCTCATCCATTGCAGGATGTGCCCGTACGCGAACCCCGGATCGAGTCATTTGTCCGGGAGTTCCAGTCGATTTCGGGTCAATGCCCGAGAAACGTGTGCGACTATTATCTGAAAAAGAGTTGATCTAAAACAATATTGTCGTTTGATATAACGCAACCATACGCACTTTCTGGTGCGTGGCGGACGTTGTGCAACCGTGAGCCGAGCAACAAGACCGACCGGAGCAGCGAGTGGACGTGTCACCGGATTCCGACGAAACGCGCAACCTTTCCTCCTATGATTCCGCGTATGGGGAGGATGTCGCCGCCATTCTTGCCGACCCCGCGATCCAGGGCGTCGTCGAGGGGGCCTCGGCGCGGTTCGCCGACCGGTTCTACGACACCTTGTTCCACCGCGACAGCACGTCGCAGATCCTGTCGCGGCTGGAACCGGCGGAGGTCGCGCACCTGAAGCGCCGGTTCGCGCAGCATTTTGCGTTGCTGCTATCCCCGAACCTGACCAAGTATGCCCATTACTCGTGGGCCCGGAAGATCGGCATCGTGCATGAGCGGATCGGACTCGATCTGCCGACGCTGCTGGAGGCATACCATGCGTACCAGGACGAGGTGCTCGCGCTGGTGCGGGCGTGGCTTCCCGGCGACGCGCACTGCCGGCAGCGGGAGATCCTCGTTTCGGCCCTGCTGCGCCGGACCATGCTGGACATGGAGGCGCAAAGCCTCAGCCACGACGAAGCGCATGGCAAGCTTTCCGCGATCATTTCCCGCCTGACCCGGTTGGTGCGCGAAGCCGCCAATTCCGCCGACTTCCTGCAGGGCTGCGTCGACACCCTCGCCCGGGTCGACGGTGTCGACGTCTGTCTGGTCGCGCGCCCCGATTCGCAAGGCGTGCTGCGTGTCGAGGTGGTCGGCGGCACGGCCGGAGTCCGGTACCTCGATCACATCGCGACTGCGGGGTGCCCGCCGATGCGGGTGCGCGGTCGGGGAGGGATCGCCAATGGCACGATCGCGCACGCATGGCGCGACGGCGTTCCGCAGGTGTGCGCGGCCATTTCCCTGGACGCGACCTGGGAACCGTGGCAGGCGGCGCTGGCGGATCTGTCGCTGCGCAGCGCGGCGGCGGTCCCGTTGATCGACGAGTCGGGGCAGTCGTTTTCCCTGTTGCTGCTGTTCAGCCGCTGGCCCAGTTTTTTCAACGCCATCGCGCGGTGGGACATGCTGCGGCACGTCCAGCAACTGCTCGGCCACGCCGCCATACGCATCGAACACGGCGCGGTACTCGCCGCGCCCCAGCGCGAGACCTATCGCCGGCGGCTTCGCGACGGCGCCGTCCGGATGCTGTACCAGCCCATCGTCGACCTGCAGGCCGGGACGGTGGGCCACCTCGAGGCGCTTGCCCGCCTGGTTGCCGCCGACGGGGCGATGATCTCGCCGGGCGATTTCCTGCCCGCCCTGGGCAACAACGATCTGCTGCAGTTGTTCGAACTCGGCCTGCAGCACGTATGCCGCGATCTGCACGCATGGCGCGACGGCATCAACGGATGGGAGCCGTCGGTATCCATCAATCTTCCCGCCCACGCGATCACCGACGACACCTATCGCGAGGTCCTGCAGGAAGCGGTCGCGCGGGCCGGCATTGCGCCCGAGCGGATCCATCTCGAAGTTCTGGAAACCCAGGACAGCGTTTCGTTCGACGAGCGCAAGGACCGCATCATGGCCTTGCGCGATGCGGGATTCCGGGTCGTGCAGGATGACCTGGGTTCCGGCCACAGTTCGCTGCTGCGCATGAACGCGATTCCGTTCGATGGCGTGAAGATCGATCAGGGCCTGGTCCGCAGCGCGTTCGAAGACCCGAGTCGGGCGCTCGAATTCATCTGTCACCTCACGGCGCTTGCGAGAAATTTCGGCATCACCGTCACCGTCGAGGGCCTGGAGGATCCGGCGCTGGTCGAGGCGGCCGCCGTGCTCGGAGCGGAGCAGGGGCAGGGATACGCGATTGCCCGGCCGATGCCGGCGGAGGAGGTCCTGCAATGGCGGGAGCGGTTCCGCTGGAACATCGATCCCAAGAA
>JAKCCX010000011.1 GCA_021838715.1 Pseudomonadota bacterium
GTTCCGCCGTGTGGTCGTAGACCGGCAGTTCTGCCCCGCATTCCGGGCAGCAGAACCGCGTCCCCTTCGGATGCTCGACGTACACGTCAACCTGTTGCTTGGCCACGTTCAGATTCACCCGCTCAACCGTCCAGGGCTGCGTCAAACCCAACAACTGCCGGTACAACTCCGTACTGTCCATCGCGCTGCTCCCTCCGTGAAAGCACTGCGCGACAGCGTACCCCTACCCACAGAAATGTCCGAAGGACCCAAATTCTTTTTGGCAACGCTCCCAGCGCCCAAGACAATTCCGCTTTGTCGTACTACTACTCCGTCAGCACAGACCCTGCCTACCAAGGGTACAGCATTGATGTCGGCGGCCATTCCTTGGGCGGACAAGAAATGGCCTATGTCAGTTCAGTAACTGGTGCGCCAGCGCTTGTTGAGAATGCACCCAATCCGTCCAACACGCTCCTTGGCCCATATGGTGGCGCCGATGTCCTGCAAATAAATGAAACGAACGATATCATCGGGAACTGGGGGGCGCCTTTTCCAAACACCGTTGCGATCGACACTGGTGCTAATCCGCTGAACCAGTTTTTCACACCGCAAAGCACGCATTCTATTGAGAATCTGAATAACAATCTTTCACCGGATCTTGCGAATCAATCACTTACGGCAGCCGCCGCTGGAGCGAGCGGCTCCCAGTCAAGCGCTGGCTCGTCACAAAACGCGATCGCGGGAATAACCGCTGGGCCGACTGCCAACGGCGGGTTTATCGAGACGATCCAGGTCACAAATGGCAATGGTAATAGCGGCTCCTTTACATACACGCAAACGGCTCTCGGCGGCTACACGGAGGGTTACACAGGGCCGAATGAGCAAGGCGGAACACTGCAGGCGACCGGCAGTGGCTCGGCAAATGGAGCGTATACGGCCAATTGGAAGGATGCTACGGTTTTGGGGGGACACATCACCGGAGTCGCGAACGGGACGGTCTCCGGCGCCTACTCATCTACCATCCATGACGTGACGGCCAAGGGTGGGTATTCAACGGAATTGATCGCGGCAACTTCTGGTGGAGCATACTCGGATACGCTTGACGGGGTTACTTCAAATGGAACGTCCTTCACAAAAGGGTACAGCGCATCGGCCAACGGGAGCTATAGCGAGACATATAGCGGCAGAACCGTCAACGGCGCATCGACATCAGAATATCGATTCGGCACGGCCAACGGCTCCTATCAGACAAGAACCGTAGACACTACGGCTGGAGGCGACTACACCGGGTACGGTTCCGGAGGGAGTTCGGGGGGGCCATCTGGCACCGGCAGTGGCGGCTCTTCCTATGGAGGTGGCACAGGCTCATCGTATGGCGGCTCCAGCGCCGGATCTTCCTATGGAGGCGGATCGTCGTACGGTGGCAGTAGCTACGGAGGATCTGGATACGGTGGCGGCGCCACCACATCGAGCAACTCCTATAGCGACACCTTTCATGGAACGGCGAGCGGCGCGTATTCGAGCACATACACGGCGCATACCGCAAAAGGAGGGTACACCGACAAAACCGATAGCACGACGATGAGCGGGGGCATTGCAGACAACACTCATAAAACAACGGCGCTTGGCGGGCGTACCACCAATACCTTCGACGTAGCCGCAACCGGGGATCGCTCCAGCTACACCAAGACAGCCGACGGCCTCGTTTATAGCAGCAATTACAACCATACAGCTGTCGGTGGGTACACCTCCGAAATACGGTCCTCGACTGCAAAAGGGTACTACACTTCCGAGTCGACCACGGTTACCGCGAGCGGCGGCTATACGGATCTATGGGGCAATGGAACCGGTGGAGGCGCCTCCACGGCACACTACGAACATGCAACGGCTAATGGTGCGTGGTCGCGGTCTACAAACGATACGACGGCAGCGGGCGGCATTTTCGTGACCAGCAGATCCGCCACCGCCATGGGAGCATACACATCAGACGGTCATAGCTCGACCGCGAATGGTAGCTATAGCAGTGCTCACGAAAGCGTTACAGCTGGCGGTGCCACCTCCTCCTTTTCCGTGCTAAAGACCGCTGCAGGGGGGGCGAGTTACAAAACGGTGAACCATACCTCCTTGGGGGGATGGACATCCGACACTTCTGGCACGACCGCAAACGGCGGGGGGTACCACGGCACATATCAGCGCACGTCCGGCGGCGTGCTCTCCGGCTCATCTTCCGGGACGAAGGAAACGCTCACGCCTACAGCCGGCGGAACATCTGTGGTGACGTGGGCATCAAGAATTGCCGGGCATACTTATTATTCTAGCTATACAGATTCCTTTGCGAACGGCTCTGCCACGAGCGGCTGGTATGAGGGAACGGCGGGTGGTACTGCAAGTTTTCAAAAAGACACAACGCAATACGGGAGCTCATATACTTCAGGCACGCTGAACGGGTCTGCCTACAGTTCGACATCCCCTTATAGCTCGACGTCTCCATATAGTTCGACGTCCCCGTACGGCTCGACCTCCCCAGCCTCAGGTCCGGCTGGTAGCAGTCCGACACCCGCCCTCGCATAATGAACAACGAGCTACGTGCCGAGTCCACTGGTGGTGTGGGCGGGTCGTCTATGGCGATTGAGACGGAAGCAATGGCGCAATCGGCTGCCGTTGGCGCTCCTGACCCACTGTCTCGCGCATGGGAGGCGTGGCGGGAAAAGCGATATGACGAATGCGCGGCGTTGTGTAAACCAAGACTTGGCATTTCGTCGGATTGCGCAGGATTTTGGGCGCTGGAGGGGCTGTTGCGCCAGCATCGTGGTGAACACCGTGCTGCGATTGGCGCGTTCCGCGCGGCGCTGGCATTTGGTCCGGGATTTCCGTGGGTACATCATGCGCTGGCGTCTTCCGCGATGGATCTTGGCGATATGCAATTGGCCGTCGTGCACCTTCGCGTGGCCCTTGCAGGCCGGACCGATGCGGTGGAGTGGCAGATCAAGCTTGCTATTGCTCTGCAGGACCTCGGCCGCCACAGCCAAGCGGAAGTTCCACTGCGTTATGCGCTGGATCTCGCCCCCACGAACCCAATTGTTCATTTCCGCCTTGGCATTAACGCACAATGTGTTCATCAAAATGAACAAGCACTCCAGCATTATGACGATGCGCTGCGCTTTGCTCCGGTTCACGAGGGGGCGCATTTAAATCGTGGGGTTGTACTTTGCGAACTGGGTCGGTTCGATGAGGGCCTGGCAGCTTTACAGCGTGCGATTGAACTCTCTCCGGAAAATCCCGAAGCGTGGATCCGGCGCGCTTCCGCGCTATTTTCACGGGGGATAATCGACGAAGCAGCTCGTCACGCCCTGCGGGCGGTCCGGTTAGCGCCAGGAAATGTCGAGGCACATGTGTTGCTTGGAAAACTCCATGCCAGCCAGGGCCGCATCGACGCAGCCGATGAATGTTTTCGCAATGCGTTGCGGATGTATCCGGCGAACGCGCATACGCGAGTTTCTCAGGCGGTCATGCTGGAGCGACGAGGCGATCTTGAGGCTGCCAAGGCGGTTGTGAATGATGCGTTGGCGGAAATTCCGGAACACCCGCAACTTCTGCTCTTGCTTGGACGCGTGGCGAACGATAGTGAAGATCGCGCGCAGGCAATTGAACGAATCGAAGACAGGATTGCAGCGGAACCACCGCTCTCGCATGATGTCAAATCGCAACTCCAGTTCGTTCTTGCTGGACTTTACGACAGCGAGGGAGACCCTGAGCGCGCATTTTCCCATCTCGAGAGCGCGAACATCTATCGGCAAAAAACTCGTCCATTTGACCGATTGCGCACGGAGGCGGAGTTTCGGTCAATACGTGAGGTCTTCACGGAGGAATTTCTGCGTTCCACTCCGAGATCCCACGTTGATGGGCGGGAAATGGTTTTTATCGTCGGAATGCCGCGTTCGGGGACGAGCCTAACAGAGCAAATTCTGGCATCTCACCCGAAAGTATTCGGATCGGGCGAACTCACGATGCTAGACCGGATTGCGCGACGTTGGCCCGATGGTGACGATGCACGAGCTCCCTTGCTTTATCCGTCGTATCTTCCGAACATCGATTCAGCAGGTCTTACGGAGATCGCGTATCGATATCTGAATCGATTGCCGGAAGGAGCGAGAGGGCATCCGTGCGTAACAGACAAGATGCCGTACAACTTCGCGCATTTGGGGTTGATCGCGCTGCTGTTCCCCGGTGCGCGCGTTGTTCATTGCATTCGCGATGCGGTGGACACAGCATTTTCCTGCTATCTCCAGGACTTCCTTGAAGGAAACGCATTCAGCTACAGCCTGGAGGACTGTGGGTGGTTCTATCGCCAATACCACGCACTCATGGAACATTGGAAACAGGTTCTTCCCCCATATCCAATGATGGATCTGCATTATGAGGATGTCGTTTCCGACCCGGAGACTTCCGTGCGCCGGCTGCTTGAATTTTGCGATCTGGAGTGGGACCCGGCATGTTTGGGCTTTCATAAATCGAAACGCGTTGTGCATACCGCGAGTTACCAACAAGTTCGCGAACCGCTGTACACCCGGGCCGTTGGGCGTTGGAAGGCATACGAAGCCTATCTCGAGCCATTACTTCGCGAACTCGCTCCCGTCACCGCAAGCGCGGCGTAGCCGCGTCAACCCCCGTCATGAACGCCCGCCGGGTCAGGAGGTTGGTTTGTGCCTGGAGCGTCGCGCTTGGCGCACTGATCGGCACCGCGCACGCGGACTCCGTTCCTGGCCCCGATCTACCTGGAATCATGCATGCCTCGGATTTGCTTTCGGCAGGCATCCGGGGACAGGGGGTGCGGGTGGGCATCATCTCGGACGGAGCATCCAATTTCGATGTCCTCGCCCGTAGCGGCATCCTTCCCAAGGATGTCTCCTTCGTCGGATTCGACCCCGGACGCGGTGACGAGGGCGACTGGATGATGCAGATCGTGCACCGCCTTGCGCCGCAAGCGAAGCTTGGGTTTTGCGCGGGTGGGGTGCCGGCGCAAACGGTGGCCTGCGCTCGCGCGTTGATTACGGAGTTCCGTGCCGACGTCGTGGTCGACGACATCAACCCGCAACCGGTCTTCTACTTTCCCACGGCCAAGGCGATCGGCATGGCGGAATTGGCGCGCGAATATCCCCGCGTGATCTTTTTCACCGGGGCCGGCAACAATGGGAGCGGCTATTACGAAGCGAAGTGGACGCCCGTGCCGCTCGACGTCGAGGGAATCCGGTTCTCGGCGCAGGACTTCGGCCGCACGGAGGAAGGCGGCTCCGATCCGTACGAGACGATCACCTTGCCGCCGCACGCGGACATCCAGGTGCTGCTGGGCACGAACGCCGACCCGAACGGCTTCCTGTCGCGGCGGTGTTCGCCCGCGAATGCGCAGGTCACCGTGGCCCTGCTCGATGAACAGGGAGACGTCCTGCGTTCGATGCACGGAAACTGTCCGTTCCAACGGCTTCGGTATTCCAACGATGAGGATGCGCCCGTGCGGGTGCATGCTGCCGTACTGCTGCCGGACGGGGTCCAGCCTCCCGGAGACTTCGCCATCAAGCTTGTCGCGATCCGGGTCGAGAACGGCATGGCTCCCGTCGCGCTGTCCTACCGGACGGCGGGCGGAGCGGGCAACTCCGCGGTGTCGCCGGGGCTGGTCGCGGTTGCCGCGGTCGATCCTGCGACCGGTTGGCGCAATCACTATGTGACCGAAGCCTTCGCCAATTCCGGGCCGCAGTGCCAGGATTACGATGCGGTTGCCACGAACCAGTGGGACAAGCGGACCACCCTGCACTGCGTTGCGCAACCCGCTTTTGTGACCCCCGATCGGATTTGGGTGGCCATGCCGGATCCGGCGGCCGGCTTTCGGTGGGCGCCGTTTGTCGGGGATTCCGCGGCCGGTCCGGCGGCAGCGGGCGCGGTTGCGTTGTTGCGCTCGGCGGGCGTTCCGCCCGAACGGGTTGTCGGTCTGCTCGAACGTGCCGCCGCGCGCCAGACGGGCGAGGCGGGCTGGAACGCGCACTACGGCTATGGACTGCTCGACGTAGATGCGGCCGCGGCAGCCGCCGGCGTTTTGCCGAAACCGGCCGCCCCGGACACCCAGCCGCCCGTGACGTGCATGACGTTCCATCCAACCGCGGCGTTCTTGCAGGCAAGGGAACGGTTTCTGCGTGCGCGAACCGGCGACAGCCAGGCATTCGACGCACTGCGCAGCGGAGCCGGGGCCGGTGACGCGGAGGCGCAAACCTGGCTCGGAAGACTCGGGCACGCGTCCGGCGACAACCGATCCGCGGCGCGGTGGACGATGGCGGCCGCGGCGCAAGGGGAGCCCGTTGCGCAAAGCTTTCTCGGCACACTGTACAACCGTGGCTGGGGCGTGCCGATGGACCCGCGCGCTGCGCAGGCGTGGTGGTGGCGCGCGGCCCGTTGCGGCGTGGTCAACGCCGTCTACAACCTGGGAACCACCATCGCGAACGGGCGTGGATCGGCCGCCGACCCGGCGCTTGGCTACGCACTCATGCGGGCGGCGGACTTGCGCGGGATGCAGTTCCCGCCGATGGCGCAGGCGCTCCAGGACGCGAGTTCGCAGCTCAGCGCCGCCAATCTGCGCGCGGCGCAAGCACGCGCAACGCGCTTTGCCGCGGATCCGGCATCGATCCCCGCGCCGTGATGCCGGCGGCGGTCATCTTTCGGCGCTTGGGAGCGGTTGCAGCTCTCGCGATGGCGTTGGGCTTTTGCATCTCGCCCCGCGCCGCCGAGCGTTCGTCTCACCTCGGCATCGGGCAGGCCCTTCGCTACGCATTGGAACATGCGCCAACGATTACGTCAGCAAAAGCAAATATCACCGGTTCCGAGGCGCAGAAACTTGCTGCGATTGCGGCATTCCTGCCAAGCCTCACGCTGACCGAACAACTGCAAACATTCCATCCGTATTCTGGTGCCGGAAGCACATTCATTGGTGGACTGGTGGTACCTGCGCAACATCCTTTTGATGTCAGCGTCGCCTCGCCGAACTTGAATTTCAACCTCTACAACGGCGGAAAGGATACCGCGAATTACCATTCCGCCATCGAAGCGTTGCGATCCGCAAACCTCGGGTTCACCGCAACGATGGATTCGCTGTTCCAGCAGATTCTCGCCGATTTTTCCGCTGCAGGCACGGATCAACTGATGGTGCAAAGTTTGGAACGATCCTTGCGCATCGACGAGGAACTGGTCGATCTCATGCAACGAAAGATGCAGGGCCAGTTCGCAAGCAAAATCGATCTGATCAAATCCCAACAGCAGATGTTGCAAGCGCAAACGCAACTCAGCCAGGCCCGTCAACAACGTATCGCAGACCTTGAAAAGCTCTACGCCGACATGGGACTTCCGCAAACGGATCTGAATTTGAAGATCCAACCCTGGCTTCCTCCCGCACCTCCATCCGACGGATCCGGCGTTGTCATCGCAGATGACCCACAGGTTCTGTCCGCGCGCGCAGCAGTGCTCTCCGCGCAGCATAAAGTCGACGCGGCGCGCGCGGAATACATGCCGACGCTTGCTGTCACCGGGCAATATTACTTCCTCGGATTCGGTACGTCGTCGTTTGGCGAAGCGCTCAATTCCACTAGCCGCAGCAACTACATGATCGGGTTGCTGCTTACCGTGCCGATCCTCCCCGTTTACAACGTCCAAGCCGACGTCAAACAGGCATTGGCCAATGTCGATAGCGCCCAGGGACAGTATCAGGGGGCGATGGCAAGCGCGGCCAACCGCACGTCGGACGCAACGGTCCGCCTGGCGGAAGCACGGAAGACGCTTGATTTTGCGATCCGGTCCGCGGAACTTGCGCACAACAATGTGCGACTGACGGAAGACAGCTATGCCGCGCATCAATCCGACCGGTTCGACGTGGACAACGCGCGCCTTCTCGCCGAGCAGGCGGATCTGTCCCTTGCGAGCGCGAAGCTGAATTTTCATCAAGCCGGTTGGGAGATGTACCGTACTGCCCACCCAAGCGCATTTCCGACGCAACTGCTATCGGCGGTACTGAAGGACCACGACCCGGCGCAAATTGCAGTCACGGCCGAATCCGAGTGAGTCGGAAGGCCAGTTCCGTGAACCCGATGGACGATTGCCACCGTTCCGCCGTAAAGGCCGGGTCGGACGCCGCCGCTACCCTCCTGCGACCAACGCACCGCATCTCGCCGCACCTCCGGCACCTTGAGGCGGAAAGCATCCACATTCTCCGCGAGGCGGTCTCCGAAGCGCGCAATCCCGTCCTGCTGTATTCGATCGGCAAGGACAGCAGCGTTCTTCTGCACTTGGCACGAAAGGCATTCTATCCCGGCACCCCACCATTTCCGCTGCTTCATGTTGACACGCGCTGGAAATTTCAGGAGATGTACCGGTTCCGCGATTTCGTGGCGGGCGAAAGCGGCATGGAACTGCTGGTGCATACCAACCCCGATGCCGTCGAAAGAAACATCAATCCGTTCGACCACGGATCCGCGCTGTACACCGATATCACCAAGACTGAAGGGCTGAAGCAGGCCCTGGACCGCCACGGTTTCGATGTCGTGATGGGCGGCGCCCGGCGTGACGAAGAAAAATCGCGCGCCAAGGAGCGGGTGTTCTCCTTCCGCACAGCCACGCACCGATGGGACCCCAAGAGCCAGCGCCCGGAACTCTGGAATCTGTACAACACCCGCAAAGGTCCGGGTGAAGGCATTCGCGTGTTTCCGATCTCCAACTGGACCGAGCTTGACATCTGGCAATACATCCACCAGGAAGGCATTGCGGTCGTGCCGCTCTATTTCGCCAAGCCGCGCCCGGTGGTCATACGTTCCGACATGATGCTGGTGGTCGATGACGGGCGCTTCCGCCTCGCGCCGGGAGAAGCCATCGAACTTCGCACCGTGCGCTTCCGCACGCTGGGCTGCTACCCGCTGACGAGCGCCATCGCATCGAACGCACGAACCGTCGAGGACGTCCTGCTGGAGCTTGCCGAATCGCGCCTGTCGGAACGCCAGGGGCGAAGAATCGACTCTGACGCGGAAGCAAGCATGGGGCGATGTCCCAAACGTAGTTGAAGGTTGAGGGCGGCGGTTTCCTGGTGAATCCGAGAGAATCGGGTTTGCCAACCTGTGAAACTCGAGGAAAGGAAACCGCCATGGGCAATCGTAGGGGAAATACTGCTGGCAGGAAAGTGCTGCTTTCGACGGTCAAGCGCGACGACAAAGGGGCGCTGCGCAGCTATTTCGCGGACCGCGACCAGGTGCTGCTGCCGTTGCTGGAGTTGATTGAAGATGCGCAGTCGAGCGTGGACGAGCTGATGACGGCGGCGGCGCGAAGCTTCGTGGAGCGGCTGCTGACGCTCTCGGCGCAGGAAGTCGCTGGGGCCAAGCGCCCCGGCGTCGCCGACGGCGAGGTGCGCTGGCACGGGCAGCAGCGCGGGCGCATCGTGCTGGCGGAACGCAAGCTCTCCGTGACGCGACCGCGGCTGCGAACCAAAGCGGGAAAAGGTGGCGAGGTGCCGGTCCCGGCCTACCAACGTCTGTGCGCCGAACCGCGCTTGGCCGATCGCATGCGCGAGATTCTGGTCAACGGAGTGTCGACGCGGAAATACGCCACGGTGCTGCCGAAGATGGCCGGCACGGTGGGCATTGCCAAGAGCAGCGTGTCGCGCAAATTCATCGAGGCAAGCCGCCGGGAGCTGCAAGCGCTGATGCAGCGGCGCTTCGATGATGTGGAGCTTCTGGCGATCTACCTCGACGGCATTGTCGTGGCCGAGCATCACATTCTGGCGGCGATTGGCGTCGACGCCGACGGCGCCAAACATGTGCTGGGCCTTGTCGTCGGATCGAGCGAGAACGCGCGGGTGGTCAAGGATCTGTTGGCGAGCCTGATCGCGCGCGGCGTCTCGGTGGACGACAAGACGCTGTTCGTGATCGACGGCTCCAAGGCGCTGCGCTCGGCGATCGAGGAGATGTTCGGCGACTCGGCGCTGGTGCAACGCTGCCGTACGCACAAGCTGCGCAACGTGCTTGAACGCATCAGGGACGACAACATCCGGGCGCAGACGCGCGCGGTGATGCACGCCGCTTACAAGCTTCCCGAGAAGGACGGCATCGCGAAGATGCGCCATCAGGCGCAGTGGCTGCGCGCCGACTACCCCGACGCGGCGGCGAGCCTGCTCGAAGGTCTGGAGGAGACCTTCACGGTAAACCGGCTGCGTCTGCCGCCAGCGATCGTGCGCTGCCTGAGCACCACGAACATCATCGAAAACCCGAACGGGTCCGTACGGCGCGTCTCCGGCCGGGTATGCCGCTACCGCGACGCGGAAATGGCAGTTCGCTGGACGGCTGCTGGATATTTGCAAGCAGAGAAATCGTTTCGAAGGATTCAGGGCTTCCGCGACCTCTGGGTCCTCGCTGCCGCTCTTGGCCGACAGAAGGAACGTGTTGTTCAAGAAACGAAAGTCGCGTAGTCTGTGAATCGACCGCCGTCTGAAGCTTCAACTACGAGCGGGACACTGCCAAGCATGGAGCGAAAAAAACAGGAGGGCTATTTCTGATGGCCGGCGCCCATCAATCCGCTTGCCCGCCATCGGCGACAAGCGACATAAGCGATGCCAATGCGCGTCGCCTCGATCGGTGGTTGCGGCAACGCGCGCAGCAAGATACGCTGCGCTTTCTGACCTGCGGCAGCGTGGACGACGGAAAGAGCACGCTGATCGGCCGGTTGCTGTGGGAAACCGGTCAAATTCCCGACGACCAACTTGCGGCCTTGCAAGCGGACTCTCGGCGCCACGGAACACAAGGCCACGACATCGACTTCGCGTTGCTGGCGGACGGCCTCGCCGCCGAGCGCGAGCAAGGCATAACCATCGACGTGGCATACCGGTTCTTCGCCACGCCACGCCGCAAGTTCATTGTTGCTGACACACCCGGTCACGAGCAATTCACCCGCAATATGGTCACGGGCGCATCCACTGCCGATGCCGCCGTGCTGCTCATCGATGCCCGACGCGGCATTCAGACGCAGACCCGGCACCATGCCTATCTCGTCTCCTTGCTGGGGATCCGCCACATCGCGGTCGCCGTCAACAAGATGGACCTCGTCGGGTACGAACAAAGGGTTTTCGATGACATCGTCGAATCTTTCGCCGGAGCCACTGCGGAATGCTCTTTTTCGAGCGTCACGCCGTTCCCGCTTTCCGCGATCCGCGGCGACAACCTCACATCGCCTTCGCCACGAACCGCTTGGTACCGCGGTCCCACCTTCCTGGAATTCCTGGAAACCGTCGACACGACCCAACCGCCCGACGGCAAGTTGATATTCCCAGTGCAATGGGTGAACCGCCCCAACCCTGACTTTCGGGGCTGGAGCGGAACCGTCGCCGCCGGCCGGGTCGCACTCGGTGACCGCATCCGCGTCACCGCGTCCGGAGAAACAGCGCGGGTCGCGCGCCTTGTCACGATGAGCGGCGATCTGCCCGCCGCAGAAGCCGGCGACGCGGTTACCATCGTCGCGGACCGTGAGGTTGATGCATCGCGCGGCGACGTCCTCGCACATGCCGAGCAGCCCCTGGAAACCACCGACCAGTTCGAGGCGACGCTCGTCTGGATGAGCGAAGAGGCAGGTATGCCCGGCCGGGTCTACGAGTGTAAGCTCGCCCACCAATGGGCGGCGGCATCCATCAGCGCCATTTCCTATCGGATCGATGTCAATACGCGGCGGCACGAACTCTGCAGGGCTCTTGCCCTGAACGATATCGCCGTCTGTAAGTTCGCGCTCTCCAGGAATGTCGTGTTCGAGCAATATGAACGATCGCGAACGCTTGGGGGATTCATACTGGTCGACAAGTTCTCGCACGCCACCGTCGCGGCAGGCATGATCCGCCATAGCCTGCGCCGTGCCCAGAATGTACACAGGCAGTCGCTCTCGATCCGGCGCGAAGACCGTGAGCGGCTCAACGGTCACCGCGGAAAAGTGATCTGGTTCACCGGATTATCCGGATCCGGGAAATCCACGATTGCCAATGCGCTGGAAGAAGTTCTGCACTCCCAAGGAAAGCGAACCTACATCCTGGATGGCGACAACATCCGGCAGGGCTTGAACAAGGACCTGGGCTTTGCCGACGTGGATCGGGTGGAAAACATCCGACGCGTCGCAGAAGTGGCGAAGCTGATGATGGATGCCGGGATGATCGTCATGACCGCGTTCATCAGCCCATTCCGGGCCGAACGGGAAATGGCACGACAACTGATCGGGGCGGAACACTTCCTCGAAGTGTTCGTCGCCACACCGCTTGCCATCTGCGAGCAACGGGATCCCAAGGGGCTCTACAAGAAGGCCCGCGCGGGAGCGCTACCCAATATGACCGGTGTGAGCAGTTCATACGAACCGCCGGATGCCCCATCCGTCGTCGTTGACACGGCACAGATTTCAGCCGAAGAGGCGGCCGCCATGCTGATACAAGCCCTCTGACGCCATCACTGATTTGCGTTCGCAGACGTTCAAACCAAGAGTTTGGGGGGCGCAGGGGGCTTCGCCCCCTGCGCCCCCCAAACGATAGAAGCAAGCAACGAAGATTCGGCGCCCATGATCACCGGACAGGATGATCACCTTGTCGGACAGTCTGACCACGTCCTCCGGAATACGCAGGAGTTTTCGTGCAAGTCTGTCGTGAACAGGTCTTGTGGCATTTTCCTCACTCGTGATGTGTCGAGTAGAAAATGGTGGCACCTGACTGCACTGTGTCAATGGGATTTCGGCTTGTTTTGCTTTTTGTTTTGACGTTGTTGTGAACTGGCCGTTGCGCTTTTTCCAGCAGGAAGCAGACCATTCTGCCAGCGTGAATTTCTGCTACGCACGGTTGCGCTGCCGGTGTTGCGGAAAGCGTCTACGGTGCAATCAGGTGCATGAGTGTGACGAAGGAACGCCACCCAACCGCTTGTTACGCGACCTTGATCGGAAGGAGTGGATTGTCATTCGGAATTTCGAGGAATAGCACATTTGAAACCAAGGTTGGCCAACTTTTCCATACCTCTGTTGGCTTCCACCAGTTGTTCGGCGCCGTTTCGATCTTTGCCTTGAACGTCTTGCGAGTGCTTTCATTGAGAAGAAGGAGGGCATCCTGCGCACCGCGATGACGCGCAAGGGCGACGAACAATTTCCATGCCTGGTTGTTCGCAGGCGGCATTAGCGCCGCAGGTCGCAGAAGGAGTTTGGAGAAGGGGTTGGCGAAGTTCACGAGATCCTGTGCATGTACGCCATCCGTGATGCGGATTTCGACTCGTGTTGTCGGGCATTTCGGGAAGGGCAGCGACAGGTGGTATTTCTTCTTCATCTCCTTGATGTGGCGCATTTTGTCGTAGATGACGATTCGCTTCGATGCCTCAGCGGAGCCGAGATACAGTGATTCGATTTCCCCGGACTTGCACTCCAGCTTTGTAATCGACATGGATGGGTAGGAAGCGAAAAGCTCGGCTGGGGTGTAGCCGTATATGTCCACGGTTGCATCAAATCGCGTGATTGTCGATTTTGTTTGGTAGTCGTCGATTCCGCCGGGGAGGATGATGTCCAGCTTTGTCCATACGTCGTCCATGTCGGCGTAGGCGGGGTTGAAATCCACTCGAAGAAACGACTTATCCGGCTTGTTCGGTGCCCACTGGATGAGCATTCGGACGCTACTCGGATAATCGCCAGAATAGATCCTGACCCCCTTCTTGTAGGGGCGACGGTTGTAGGGAAGCGATCCTTTCATAGCGAGCAATTCGTTTCCGGCAGATGCGATGTGCGCTTGCTCACTACTACTCTTGTAGCCGATCGTGAACGAAAGCTTGTCGCAGAACAATTTCGACAGGGATACATTCGGGTTGGCGAATTTCACGCCCATATCCGACTCCTTTCGGAATACTCCACTGAAAGCCCCCCGTTCCATAAAACCCGCTCTTAGAGGGGGCGGATGCATCCTATTCCGCGCTTGTTCCGTACTGCTCCCGCAGGTGGGGGAATGTAGCCAGGAGGTCAGAAAGTCCGATCGCTGCCTCATTGGACGAACTGGATCGCGTCTTCTTTCTCTTGGGAGGTGGCTGAAGATGATGATCGATCGCCAAGAAGGCCTTGACCGTTTCGGTCCTCCAGTATGGCCTGGGGTCGTGCCCATCCGGTGGGGGAATCAGGGATTGCCACCTCTTCGTGTAGAAGGTTGGGTGCCGGATTCCCAGGAACGCCAGCCAGTGTTTGATTCGAACTCGACCGGGCTGATCGAGGCTGATTTCTAGCGGTTCCGGTTCGACGTGTCCCTGTTTCTTTTTGGTTGGGGGATTCCCGTTGCTCGCGCTTGCCTTGATGAAATGCAAAGCCATTTTTCTGCTCCTGATTTGCACCGTCCAACGCCGGGCGAGAAGATGCCCGTGACGGACGCGACGGCCAAACCAGGAGGGATTTCCTCTGGAGTGGCAGACCGCCCGGCGCAGGGCAATCTTCCCGCCCACTCCATTGGACAAGTAGAAGAAAGAACTAAGTAGATACTACTAGAGCGATTCTATGCGGCAGCGTTCTCGGCGTCAATTGAATTGGGTGCTTCGGGCGTTTGCTCGTCAGAATTGTTTAAGTCGAGAAGGAGGTCCGCCCATTCTTGCATCATCGTCCGGCGGTCCGAGAGGTACTTGGCCTTGTTGTACGCAGCTTTCACCCCATCGCGTTCCTTGTGCGCCAATTGCGCTTCGATAACTTCTGGTCTGTAGCCGCGTTCATGCAACAGCGTCGACGCGGTGCCTCGAAATCCGTGGGCAGAGAAGCCGATGCTGCCGGAGCCGTTGAAACCCATGTGCTCCAGGGCGCGGTTGATCGTCGTCGCCGACATGCACAGCGCTCGATTGCGCGTGTTCGGGAAAAGCCAGTCCGGATTTCCCGACAGCGGTGTGCCAACAATATTGCGTAGCTCTTTCAGCAGGTCGCATGCCCGTTTCGAAAGCGGGACAACGTGATCGCCGTTGTCCTTGATCTTCATGCGTTCGGCGGGGATTGTCCAGGTGGCCTTGTCGATATCCACCTCCGACCATGCCGCCATTCGAAGCTCCTGTGTCCGTACGAAGGTCAGGGCGAGGAGTTCGACGGCGATGGCTGTAGCCCGATTTCCTTGGAAGGAATCGAGCGCCTTGAGTAGCGCCCGAAGCTCGCTCGGATTCAGCGCCCGGTTGTTTTTCACCTTTGGGCGCACGATGGCGTCGCTCGCCTTCAGATCGGCAACCGGATTGCGTTCAACCCGATTGGAAACAACGGCAAGCCGGAATACGGCGTTGCACCACTGGCGCAGTAGTGCTGCAATCGTCGCCGCGTCGGAATCCTTGCGTTCCGGGCCTTTTCGTTCGGTGCGGTTTGCTACGGCGGTTACGAGCTTGTATACGTCCGCCGTCGTGATCGCCCGGATAGGCCGCTGGCCGAACCACGTATCCCGCACGTACCGCCTCATGTACGTATCGACCTGCTTCGCATAGGTCTCCGACCACTTGGGCTTGTTCGCCGCAATCCACTCTTCTGCGACGCTCCAGAACGTGTTCGCCTTGTCGGCCGTGGCGTTGAGGATTTGTTCCTGGTCGTGGTCGGCTGGGTGGACTCCATTTTTTACGAGCTTTGCGGCGGCGTCGCGTCGTTGCCGGGCTTCCGACAGCCCAACGTCGGGGAAGGTGCCTATCGTGTACGTGTTATCGCCGTGAAGCCGGTAATTCCACTTCCAGTATTTCTTGCCGGAGACGGCGACCAGCACGTACAGCCGCCCGGTATCCGAAACCTTGTACGGCTTGGCCTTGGGCTTTAGCCCCTTGATCGCAGAGTGGGTCAGTGCCTTTGCCACGATGAGCCCCGGAAGGGCGAAATGTTTACCACCAATTTACCACCATTTTTTTCTGGAGTCGGATGGAAATTTGGATTCCGATTTCCCGCAAAAACTCCGCATCAGATTGTTTTTATTGGTGAGTTGCAATGATTGCAGGATGGCGGTAGATAGCTTTGGCTAAACCCGGTAGTTGTCGATCATCAGGAGCATGCGGCATTCCTTGGCGGCCGGTACGCAGACGGACATCCGCTCCGCGTGCGGTCGGAGCGATGTCGGGCGCGGAGGAGCGCGCGGACCGGATGTCCGCCGGAATCGGGTCTCCTCGTGCCCGGCCCGAATCCGTTAGTGTACTTTGGCCGAAATCCGGGCGGAAACCGCCGGCGCGCAACGGCGAGCGGAGCGCCGGAAGGCCCTCCGCGGGAATCGGCCCGGGCGGGCGCCGGATCGGTCAGTCGCCGCGCTTCGACAGCAGGTCCCGGATCTCCTCCAGCAGCACCTCGTTGCGGGGCGGCGGCGGCGGTTCGGCCGGCACTGCTTCGGGGGCCGGCCGCTTGAGCTTGTTGATCGCGCGCACCGCCAGGAAGATCGCGAGCGCGATGATGAGGAAGTCGAGGATCGTCTGCACGAAGTCGCCGTACTTCAGCAATACCGGCACTCCCTTGGGGTCGGTGCCGATGCGCAGCGCAAAGTCGGCGAAGTTCACGCCGCCCGTCAGCACGCCGACCACCGGCATGATCAGGTCGCCCACCAGCGACGAGACGATTTTCCCGAACGCGCCGCCGACCACGACACCGACCGCAAGGTCGATGACGTTGCCCCGCATGGCGAATTCCTTGAACTCCGATGCAATGCTCATGCTCCCCCCAAGAACTCCGATCGTCCGGGAAACTGTACCCGATTTGCCGGCTTGCGGGCTTGTGCGTCGGCAAAGGAAAAACGGCCGGAGCCGCGTGTGCGGTCCGGCCGAGAACTCCCCGGGCAGGGAACGGTCGCCGACGGGGAGGGAACACCTGGCTGGTGAAAGGTCCCGGGCAAGCGCCGTCAGAGCCAGGACTGGACGGTGTTGTTCTCCGTGACGAGATCCACGAAACCGCCGTAATCGACGACCTGGATTCCATCGGCGGCGCGGTCGCGCAGCCCCCGCGCATCGAGGTCGGGGCCGAGGGCATAGACCGCCACGCGATCATGGAGCCCCGCGAGGCGGTCGGCAAACGGCGTCCCCTTGGTCGCGGCGATGACGCCGTCTTCGATCAGCAGGATCGAAGATCCCGGCTGCACCATGCGCAGACACGTTTCCAGGCTGTTCCGTTCGAACGGCGAGCGATTGACGATGTGAAGCATGTCGGTTTCCTTGGAATCAGAAGCTCAGGACCACGTCCTGCTGGGCCATCATTTCGCCGATCCGGGCCGCGTCCAGGATTTCGACCGGAACGATCAGGTCGTCGGCGGTCAGTCCGCGCGCGTGCAGCGACTCGGCTTCGACGTAGAGCTTGGTGATGTCGTAGTCCTCGAGCGCCCGGAAGGTGTTCGAGAAGTTTTTCAGTTCGATGCCGCCGGTCTGCTGCCCTTTGACGAGGGGATACACGCCATCGTCGGCGAAAACCAGGCTGACGTCCTGGTCGAACGTCGCCGTGATCAGGACGACTTCCAGGGCTTCGAGGGCATAGATGGTCCCGTGCGGCGCCTTGCGGTTCACCAGCATGAATTTCTTGGGTGCGCTCATCGCAGGTCTCCTTTTTTCAGTCGCCGAACACGACGAGGCGGTCGGACTTCATGCCCGACTCCACCAGTTGCCCCAGGCCCGAGATGCGGAACCCCGGCGCCAGGATGTCGGTTTTGATGCCGCGGCGCAGCGCGGCGGCCACGCACACGACGAGATCGATCTTGTGCTCTTCGGCGAGTTTCGCCCAGCGGGTCGCGACGTTGCGTTCGTCCTGCGGCGGTTCGGTAAGCCGGTTCGCGGTGTTCACGCCGTCGTGATAGAAGAACACGCGCTGGATGGAGTGTCCTTTCGCCAGTGCCGCCTTGGCGAACTGATAGGCGCTGTCGTTGGCCTGGTAGGTGTACGGGCCGGCGTTGATGAGGATGCCGATCTGCATGGTTGGTGTGCTCAAGAGAGAGTGGTGGTGACGGCGTCTCCCTCGCCCCGGCCCCGTTTTCCCGCGGGGAGGAAGGGAGAATCCGTATCCCCGCCGAGCGGGGAAAAGTGCCTGGCGCGCCCCGCTCCCGCTAGGGATCTGGGCAGGGGGGCGGGACGGGTGCCAGGCATGGTTCGAGGCCTTGTTAGAACTTCTTTCCCCAGGCGATGCCGAACACCTTCTCGGAGAGGCCGATGGTTTCGTTGGCTCCCGAGGTGTATCCGAACGAGTTGAACAGGGACGGCCCGGTCACGGTGTTTCGCGGCATATAGGCCGCCGCGAACGTGATCTCGTTCGACTTGTCGACGTCGTACGTCGCGCCGATGGTGTACTGATTCTGCACGACGCCGGGGGCGAGGATGTTGAACGTCACGTCCGACGGGTTGATCGGGTTCTGGCTGTGGTTGTAGCCCGCGCGCAGGATGAGGTTCGGCTCGGCGGTGAATTCGACGCCGATCTTCAGGACGGTGATGTTGTTCCATCCGAAGCCGGCGCCGTTCGGGCCGCCGAGGCAGTACGACGCGTTGCCTCCGGCGCACTGCAGGATGTTGGCGCTGGGATTGGCGATCGAGGCGACGTTGGCGTACTGGATCCGCTCGGCATCCGCGAGGACGGTCCATTGCTGGACCGGGGTGACGCGGATGCCGACGCTGAAGTTGGCCGGAATGTCGAACGAGCCCGCTCCCGCGAACAGCCCGGAGTAGTTGTGGAAACTGACCGCACTGATCTTCGATGCGTAGGTCGCCCCGACGGCGAACATCGGAGAGGCTTCCCAGAGGTAGCCGACGCGCACGCCGGCGCCGAAGGAATAGTTGTAGCCGGTGCCGGTCAATGCCGCGGGGTTGGTGCTCATCTGGCTGAAGGCGTCGAGCCCCCATGCCTTGAACCGCTGCTCGGCAAGCAGCGGCGAGATTCCGATGCTCTGGCTGGGGGTGATCTTCCAGGAGATCGTGGGCGCGATGATCAGCTGCTGCAGGTCGACGCCGACGCCGCCGGCACCGCACAGGATGTTCGAGGGCCCGCGGCCGCAGTTGAAATTGTCCTGCGGATAGTTCGTGTTCATCCCGCCGTTGCCGTAGACCGAGACGCCGAAGGACAGGTCGGGCCGGTACAGATGATTGAATCCGAATTCCGGGATGTAGAAGCTGTCGCTGCTGCTGCTGGTCGACCCGTTCATGCCGGGATTGGTGCCTCCGCTCCGCTGTGCCGAGCGGTCGGGGCCGAAGAAGCTGACCCCGACGTCCATGCGGTTCCCGACCCAGGCCATCTGCGCCGGGTTGTTCGCGCCGCCGAACGTGTCGTCGGTGCGGGCGACGCTCGCGCCGCCCATGCCCAGGGATTTCATCCCGTAGCCATGCGAGAAATAGCCGTCCGTCGCTTGCGCCGCGAACGGCGCAAGCAATCCCGCCGCGGCGATTGCCGCAACCGCCTGGCGCCGCACCTGCCGCGTCTGCAATACGCCCCCGCTCTCTGCTTTGTACATCATCCATCTCCCCGTTGCCCGGATCTGTGCCCGGTATCGATTTGCGCCGGATTCCCCGCCGGCGATTTCAATCCGGACTTGCGTCCGGCCCTGTAAAAACCGCGATGTCTACACGCCGATCAAATGAACAGGCTGACGTCGGCCTTCTGCGCCGTCGGCAGGAAGCTCGTCGCGCCGCAGTACTCGGCGATCTCCGGAATGAAGTCGTCGTGCGTGAAGCCGAACAGGTCCACCGTCATCTGGCAGCCGACCATCTTGACGTCGGTCTCGATGCAGACCTGGCGCAGCTCGGCGATGTCGGCAACCCCGTTGTTCTTGATCGTCTGCTTCATCAGGCTCGTCGCCAGTGACTCGAACCCCGGAACGACCGCCTGCACCGCGTTGGGGATGTTCCAGTTGATGCCTCGGAACCACTTCGGTCCGAACGGCATCTTCATCGGCATGCCGGGGTTGCCCAGCGGGCTCACCTTGAGCGTGGAGAGATCCTTGCGCAGCAGGTTGAGGCCGTAGAACGTGAAGAAGATCGTCACATCCCAGCCGAGCGAGGCCGCCGTCGAGGCGAGAATGAAGGGCGGGTAGGCCCAGTCGAGCGTGCCCTTCGTGGCGATGATCGTCATCGACGGCGGCTTCTTCTTCGGCAGCAGCGCGGCGATGCGCTCCTCGACCTTGCGGTCGATGAGTTCTTCGATGCGTTGCGCCAGGGCCGGATCGAGCCCGGCCGGCAACTCCATGTTTCCCATGACGACCCCTTCAGTTCTTCAGGTAGAAGCAGTACTCGCTTCCCTGCGCCTCCTGGGACAGCAGGTCATGCCCGGTGGCTTCGGCAAACGCCTTCATGTCCGCGACCGACCCCGGGTCGGTCGAAACGACCTTGAGGATCTGGCCGGACTCCATCGACGCGAGTGTCTTTTTCGTCTTGACGATCGGCATCGGGCAGGCGAGTCCCCGTGCGTCGAGTTCCTTGTCGAAATTCATGAAGCATCTCCTTGCGTTGTTGTGCGATCACAGCGTGATCGGTTCGTGATACCGCGCCCGCAGCAGCAGCCGCGGGTGTTGCGGGTCGTTGCGAAATCCGGAACGGCTGTGCAGCACGTTGGCGGACAGGATTCCCATGCCGGGGAGGAGGGTCAGCGTGAACCGCTGCGCCTCGGGCGCGGCCAACACGGATTCGAGGGCCTGCACGGCCGCCTGCGTCATGGCGTCCGCGCGCCAGCCGATGCTGGTGGTGCGCGCGGTGTAGCGCATGAAAAGCCGCCGGGCGTCGACTTCGAACACCGGGCCCGCCTGCGCGTCGCGCGCCACCCCCGACTCGTCGGACCGGGCCGGGATGGTCATCGCGTCGGGCCGGCTCAACGCCTCGATGTGGCGGGGATCGCGGTCGCGCAGGGCGATGTATGCCAGTTCGTGGTCGAAGAGGGTGTTCGTGCCGCCCGAGGCGGCGTTCCGGACGCAATGCAGGATCATCGCGTGAATGCGCCGGGCCGGCGGGTTGTAGTAGCCGTCGGTGTGCCACCGGATCGGCCGGTCGGTATAGGGAATGAATTCGCGGTGCGCGGCGTCGGGCCCGACCTGGATGCTGCTGATGCCGTCGTCGTCGGCCATCTCGTTGCGATCGAGACGAACCAGGCCGAACTGCCGGCCCAGAGCCCGCAGCGCCTCGCGATCGACCGGTGTGGCGCAGCGATACACCGCCACGTTGCCGCGGCGCAGGCGCTCGGCGATCGCGGCGCGCTCTTGTGGACGCAGGGCTGCGATGTCGTCGACGTCGACGATCAGTTCTTCGACCGATGCCGGCGCATTGCGCAGCTTTTCGCCGCGCCACGCTGCGTAGGCGCGGTCGTCGCGGAGATCGAACGGGTCGGCTGCCGACGGATGCATCGCGTCTACTCCCCCGTCACCGCCGGTGGCCGTCCCTCGCGGCGGCTTGCGCGCCCGCCGGTTGATGCGTCGTCGGGCGGCGCCAGCCGGAACAGGTTTTCGAACACCCGTCCGACGGTCTCGATCGCCTGCGGCGCCTCGATTTCCATCACCTGGTCGTGGACCCACACCTGATCGCGGGGTCCCAGCGCCACCGAAATCCGCGCCGCGAGATAGCGGCGGCAATCCGCATCCAGTTCGGGGAAGTCCGAATATTCCGGCAGGTGGAGATTGAGTAGTTCGATGAACCGCGCCTTGTGCTGCGCCGCCGTGCCCTCCCCCAGCAACTCGACCTGGTTGTCGGCGAGGATTTCTCCCGCTCGGTTGGCGAGCACGGTGGTGAATTCGGTGCGGCCGTCGCCCAGTCGTTCATATGCGTTGCGATCGGCAACGTGAATCAGGAACACCAGCCATTCGGCAAGGAAGTCGAAATAGCGTGGCCCGGGAGCGATATCGAAATCGGCGCGACGCATGTCGCGGAGGATCTGTTGCGCAATGCGCCATACGTTGAATGCGACGGCCCGGGCGACCTCCCCGGTGCCCCGCGCATGATCGTCCCGGAACCAGTGACTACGCACCCGCATGGCCGCTCCCCTCCGGATGCGGCGCCTCCGCGGACGCCTCGTCATGGCCCTGCGCCCCGGCAGCGCCACCGTCTTCGGCCAGTTGCCCGCGGCCCCACTCGGCCATCGCATCGCCCCAACGCGCGGCGGTCGCCGCGTCGATGTCGAAAATCGTGAAGCGCTTCGCTTCCCGGATCCGCAGGCGCAGCAAGGGCGCGCCGCCTGCCTCGAAGCGCAGCTCCTGGAGTTCGATTTCCTGCCGGCCCCAAGGGACCGTGCAGCGGAACAGCGTCGTGGCCGACTCCATCGCATCCTCTTCCGCGCAACCGTCTGATGCAGCGCGGTTGTCGAATCCTTGTTATCCCTTACGCCAGAAGGCGTAATGACCGACCGTATTGTCGTCGCGGGGAGCCGGTGGATGTCTATAGCCGTTGCGAGGCGCCACCCTACTCCCAACGGGTAGCTCGGGACATCCCGGAAGGGAAGGTTGCGACTTATCAACCGGAGCAATGGCGCGCGCCGGGCGCGACCACTAGGATGGTCGTCATCACAACATGGCTGCGGGCCGTCAGGATGCGAGGCACCGCGCATCGGCCGTGCGGCCGACAACGCACACAACCCGCACGCAACCGGGAAAAGGAGACCCGATCATGGCGAAACCGTTGCACCCCACGCCGATGCTCGATGAACTCGAGAGCGGACCGTGGCCAAGCTTCGTGACCGGATTGAAGCGCCTGGCAGAGGGCAAGGATTACGTCGTCGACGTCCTCGGTCAGCTCGAAACCTCGTATCGCACCCGCAAGGGATACTGGAAAGGCGGTACGGTCGGCGTGTTCGGGTACGGCGGCGGAGTGATTCCGCGATTCACCGAACTCAAGGACGAGAACGACAAGCCGGTATACAAGGACGCGGCCGAGTTCCATACGCTGCGTGTGATGCCGCCCCCGGGAATGCATTACACGACCGACATCCTGCGCAAGCTCTGTGACGTCTGGGAAAAGCACGGCACGGGCCTCATCGCCTTCCACGGCCAGTCCGGCGACATCATGTTCCAGGGCGCAACGACCGAGAACGTGCAGAAGGCATTCGACGAGATCAATGAACTCGGCTTCGATCTCGGCGGTGCCGGCCCCGCGGTGCGCACCTCCATGTCGTGCGTCGGCGCTGCGCGGTGCGAGCAGTCGTGCTTCGACGAGGCTCGGGCGCACCGGGCGATCATCAACAATTTCCTCGATGACATCCACCGCCCATCGCTGCCATACAAGTTCAAGTTCAAGTTCTCGGGGTGCCCGAACGACTGCATGAATTCGATCCAGCGCGCCGACATGGCGGTGATCGGGATCTGGCGCGACAACATCCAGACCGACGAGACCCTCGCCCGCCGCTATTTCGCACAGCACGGCATGGGTGCCCTCGTGAACGACGTGGTTGCGCGCTGCCCGAGCAAGGCGATCCAGGTCGTCGATGCCGACGCGATCAAGCAGGGGCCGACGATCAGCAGCGTCAAGGTCGACGACAAGCACGCGATCCAGATCGAGAACAGCGACTGCGTCCGATGCATGCATTGCATCAACGTCATCACCGGCGGTCTTGCGCCGGGAAACGATCGCGGCGCGGCGATCCTGGTCGGCGGCAAGCGGGCGCTCAAGATCGGCGACCTGATGGGGACGGTGATCGTCCCGTTCATGAAGCTCGACACCGACGAGGACCGCGAGAAGCTGGTCGAGATGGCGCAGAAGATCATCGATTTCTTCGCGGAGAACGCACTCGAGCACGAGCGGACCGGCGAAATGATCGAGCGCATCGGGCTGATGAACTTTCTCGACGCGATGGGCATCGACGCCGACCCGAACATGGTTTCGGCGCCCCGCACGAACCCGTACGTCCGCACCGACGGCTGGGACGAGGAGGTCGCACGCCTCGAAGCGAAGAAGAAGGCCGCGTAAGGAGGAAGGCCGCGAAGAAGGCCGCGAAGAAGGCCACCGAACGAAGAAGGTCGTATGACGCGGCGGGTCGCCGAGGCCACGACAGGAGATAGAAGACGATGACGCAAGTACAGACAGTCGCGGCGCCGCCGGCCAAGCCCCGCCGCGCGATCGAGAGTGGCGTTCCGGACAACCAGCAATACCTGCACCCGCTGCTGAAAAAGAATTACGGCGCCTGGAAGTATCACGACCGCCCGCGCCCCGGGGTCCTCCATCACGTTGCGCGCAGCGGCGACGAGGTATGGTCGGTGCGCGCCGGCACGCAGCGGCAGATGGATGTCTACACCATCCGCAAGCTGTGCGACATCGCCGATCAGTACGCCGAGGGGCACGTTCGGTTCACCATCCGCTCGAACATCGAGTTCATGGTGTCGGAGGCGGAGAAGGTCGCGCCGCTGGTCGCGAAGCTCGAGGCCGAGGGGTTCCCCGTCGGCGGCACGGGCAATTCCGTGTCGATGATCGCGCATACCCAGGGCTGGCTGCATTGCGACATTCCGGGAACCGATGCGTCCGGGGCCGTCAAGGCGCTGATGGACGAACTCTATGAAGAGTTCCGGCGGGAGGAGATGCCCAACCGCGTCCACCTGTCGACGAGCTGCTGCGAGATCAATTGCGGCGGTCAGGCGGACATCGCCATCATCATCCAGCACACCAAGCCGCCCAAGATCAACCACGACCTGGTGGCCAACGTCTGCGAGCGGCCGGCGGTGGTCGCGCGGTGCCCGGTCGCCGCGATCCGTCCGGCACTGGTCAACGGCAAGCCTTCCCTCGAGGTCGATGAAAAGAAGTGCGTCTGCTGCGGCGCCTGCTATCCGCCGTGCCCGCCGATGCAGATCAACGATCCGGAGTACTCGAAGTTCGCGATCTGGGTCGGTGGCAAGAACTCCAACGCACGCGGCAAGCCGACGTTCATGAAGATGGTGGCGTCGGGAATTCCGAACAATCCGCCGCGCTGGCCGGAGGTGTCCGAGATCGTGAAGAAGATCCTGTACACCTACAAGGCCGACGCGCGCCCCTGGGAGCGCCTCGCCGACTGGATCGATCGCATCGGCTGGCCGCGATTCTTCGAGCGCACCGGCCTGCCGTTCACGAAGTACCTGATCGACGATTGGCGCGGCGCGCGGGCGAACCTGAACGCGTCCACGCACATTCGATTCTGAGAATCCTGGTCCCATCGGGAACCGGATGACATAACTACCAGATAAGGAGCAACGAAATGGGGACGATCACGATCGGCGACAAATCCTTCGAGACCGACGAGGAGGGCTATCTGGTCAACCTCGCCGATTGGAACGAGGATGTCGCCAAGCTCATTTCGCAGACCGAGGGCATCGATCTGAGCGACAACCATTGGGAGGTGATCAACTTCCTCCGCAAGTACTACGAGGAATACCAGATCGCCCCGGCGGTGCGGGTCCTCACCAAGGCGATCGGCAAGGCTCTGGGGCCGGAGAAGGGGAACAGCCAGTATCTCTACGAACTGTTTCCGTATGGCCCGGCGAAGCAGGCGTGCAAGATCGCCGGGCTGCCGAAGCCGACGGGCTGCGTCTGACCCGCGCGACGGTCGCGGGTCGGCACGGGCCAGGATCGCCGGCGGGCTGCGGAAGGGGGATTCCCCCTTCCGGCAGCCGGCCCCCGGGGCTTTCCGGCAGGTGCCGCCCGGATCCGCGTTGCCGCGTCGCGTCGTCGCACAGGTCGTAGGGTGAGGGTCTGAAACAGGTCAATTCGCTGTCCCCGCTCATGGATGCCGCCAGCCTCTTCTTCGCCGGTCTACTCTATTTCGCCGCCCTGGTGTTCGTGGTCGGGGTGGCGCGCCGGATCGCGCTCTACGCGCGGACGCCGGCGCCGTTGAAAATTCCGACCACGCCGGCGCCCACGACGCTCCCCGGGGTCGCATTGCGAATGGCGCGAGAGGTCACGCTTTTCGAGAGCCTGTTCCGGTCCAATCTCTGGACCTGGCTCTTCGGCTGGCCGTTTCACCTCGCGCTGGCGCTCGTGCTGCTGCGCCATCTGCGCTATTTCACCCAGCCCGTCTGGAGCTGGGTGGTGCCGATCCAGCCGTTCGGGATCCTGGCCGGCCTCGCCATGCCCGCCGCGCTGGCCGCGCTGTGGGCGCGCCGCGTCCTGGTCGAGCGGGTGCGCTACATCTCGACGGCGTCCGATCATCTGATGCTGGCCTTGCTGATCGCGATCGCGGGAACAGGACTGGGAATGAAGTTCGGCATTCACACCGACATCGTTTCGGTGAAGATCTTCATCCTCGGGCTCGAGCGCTTCGATCCCCAGCCGCTGCCGTCCGACCCGCTGCTCTATGTCCATCTGTTCCTGGTCGCGATGCTGATGATCGTCTTCCCGTTCAGCAAGCTGCTCCATGCGCCCGGCGTGTTCTTCTCGCCGACGCGCAACCAGCGGAACAATCCGCGGGAGCACCGCCATCTGGCGCCGTGGGCGGCGCGCATGGAACGGGAGCGCTGAGCCATGGCCCATGTCGAAGTCACGGCGCCGCCGTATCGCACCATTCCGATCATCCCGGCACTCGAGCCCGGCGCGATGGCGGGAACCAAGTCGTTTCTGGCCAACGAGAAAATCCAGAACGACCTGGGGTTCCCCGGCACCCTGGTCGAGAACTGGAAGGATGTCGCCCTCGACAAGATGCGCGAGCTGCTGGCAAAGCAACGTTCGTTGCAGGTGTTCCTCGATTCGTGCGTGCACTGCGGCGCATGCGCCGACAAGTGCCACTATTTCCTCGGCACCCACGATCCGCTCAACATGCCGGTCGCGCGCCAGGATCTGATGCGCAGCGTCTACCGGCGCTATTTCACGGTGGCCGGGCGCGTGTTTCCGAAGCTGGTCGGGGCGCGCGACCTGACGCGGGAGACGCTCGACCAGTGGTACTCCTACTACTACCAGTGCTCGGAATGCCGGCGCTGCTCGGTGTTCTGCCCTTACGGAATCGATACCGCCGAGATCACGATGGCGGGGCGGGAAATCCTCGATGCCGTGGGCTACGGGCAGAAATACACCAACGAGATCATCGGCAAGGTCCATCGGATCGGGAACAACCTCGGCCTGCCGGAAGCGGCCCTCGCCGACACGCTGCAGGGGCTGGAAGAGGACGTGCTCGCCGACACCGGCGTTCCGGTCCGCTACCCGTTGAATGAAAGAGGGGCGGAGGTCCTGCTGATCACGCCGTCGGCGGACTTCTTCGCCGAGCCGCATGTCGAAAGCCTGATCGGGTACGGCAAGGTGTTTCATGCCGCCGGCGTGTCGTGGACGCTGGCGTCGTTCGCGTCCGAGGCGGCGAATTTCGGCATGTTCATCGGCAGCTACGAGCAACTGCGCAAGATCGCGCTGCGGATTCGCGAGACGGCGCTGGAACTCGGGGTCAAGCGGATCATCGTCGGCGAGTGCGGCCATGCCTGGCGGGTTGCGTACAGCTTCTGGAACACCCTGGTCGGCATCGGCGCGGGGGCGACCGATCCGTACGCGGTGGAGTTCCAGAAGATGCTGGATCCCAAGGTGAAGCAGCCGACTCATATCTGCGAGTACACCTGGGATCTGATCCAGCGCGGCGCCCTCCAGTTCGACAAGGAGGCCAACGACCACCGCATCATCACGTTTCATGATTCGTGCAACGTCGCCCGCGGCTCCGGGATGGGGGACACGCCCTACGGGCAGTTCGAGATTCCGCGCAACATCATTCGTTCGGTGGCGAATCATTTCTTCGACATGGCGCCCGAGACGATCAATGAGCGCACGTTCTGCTGCGGCGGCGGGGGCGGCATCCTCACCGACGATCTGCTCGACGTGCGCGTCAAGGGGGCGCTGCCGCGCATGGAGGCGCTGCAGCAGGTGGTCGACGAGCACGGCGTCAATTTCATGGCGACCATCTGCGCGATTTGCAAGGCGCAGTTCACGAAGGTTCTGCCGTACTACAAGTTCAAGATGAGCATGGTGGGCGGTGTGCACCAGCTCGTGAGCACGGCGATCCGATTGAAATAGGACCAAGGCAGGGGAGACATTCGATGTCGGCAGATCTGGACCAAGTTTCGGCTGGGAAGGAGACGGCGCTCACGTTCCGGCGATACCGCGACGGCGACCAGGAGCAGGAATCCTGGCGCGAGTGGATCTTCGACGGCGACCATACGCACAAGTGCCCGACCTACGTGCAGTCCACGCCGCCGTGCCAGGGCAGCTGCCCGGCAGGCGAAGACATCCGCGGCTATCTCGCGGTGGTGCGCGGGACGGAAAAGCCGCCGAAGGGGATGCGCTGGCAGGAATATGCCTGGCGCAAGCTCGCCAACGCGAACCCGTTCCCGGCGGTGATGGGCCGGGTCTGTCCGGCGCCGTGCGAGTCGGGGTGCAACCGCAACGAGGTCGAGGATCACGTCGGCATCAATTCCGTCGAGCACTTCCTGGGCGACTTCGCCATCCGGGAAGGGCTGTCCTTCGAGGCGCCGGCGGAGCGCACCGGCAAGAAGGTGGCGGTCATCGGCGGCGGACCCGCCGGGCTTTCCTGCGCATTCCAGCTCGCCCGCAAGGGGCACGGCGTCACGATCTTCGACGAGCATGAACACCTCGGCGGCATGATGCGCTATGGCATTCCGGGGTTCCGGACGCCGCGTGACCTGCTCGATGCCGAAATCCAGCGGATTCTCGATCTCGGCGTCGAGGCGCGCGTGAACTGCCGGATCGGCCGCGACGTCACCATGGACGAGATCCGCGCCCAATACGACGCGGTGTTCCTCGCCATGGGGGCGCAATCCGGCCGGGCGCTTCCGATCGCCGATTGCGAGGCGCCCAATGTCGTGACGGCGACGGCGTTCCTGCGGGCGTTCAACGACGGGCGCCTGCAGCACGTCGGCAAGCGCGTCGTCGTCGTCGGCGGCGGCGACACCTCCATCGACGTCGCGACGGTTGCGCGCCGCCTCGGGCATATCCAGAACGCCCGGCCGACCGACATCGAATCCGCGATTGCCGGGCGCCTCGCCCACGACGCGGCGACGGTATCGGCGCGCCAGGGCTGCGAGGTGACGCTGACCTCCGTCTTCCCCGTCGACAAGATGCAGGCCAGCAAGCATGAAGTCGAACAAGCCCGGGCCGAAGGCATCGCCATTCGTGGCGGATATGTGCCGATCGGAATCGTCCGCGGCGCGGACGGCCGTGCGACGGCCTTGCGCGTGGTGCAGTGCACCGCGAAGGTGGCCGGCGGAAAACTCGACATCCAGAAGGTGGAAGGCAGCGAGGAGGACATCCCCGCCGACCTGATCGTCTCGGCCATCGGCCAGGCGGTGGATTTCACCGGCATCGAGGAGTTCGACAATGGTCGCGGGGCGGTCAACGCCGACAAGAACTACCGCGTGGCGGGCACGGAGAACGTGTTTGCCGGCGGGGATGTCATCCGTCCGCATCTGCTGACCACGGCGATCGGCCACGGCGCGATCGCCGCCGACGGAATAGATGGGGTCCTGCGCGGCATCGAACTGGAAAAGCGGCCGAAGATCGACGTCCATGCCTTCGACCTTTCGCGCAAGATGATCGAGGCCGGCCTGGAGATCAACCCGGCGGAGGAGCCGCTGCGGGGCAGCGAAACGCACGTAGGAATCCACAACTTCGAAAACCGCGCCAATCGCTATGTGATCCCGGCGACCGAGATGTTCCTGGGGCATTTCCAGTACGTCGATCGCAACCGGCGCAAGGTCACGACGCTGAGCCGGGACTCGGCGCTCGGCAATTTCCAGGAGCGCCTGGAGGGGCTGTCCGAGGCCGAGGCGGTTGCCGAAGCCAAGCGCTGCATGAGTTGCGGCATGTGCTTCGAGTGCGACAACTGCGTCGTCTACTGTCCTCAGCATGCGGTGTATCGGGTTCCGAAGAAGGAGTCGACGCTGGGCCGGTACGTCGGGACCGATTACACCCGATGCATCGGCTGCCATATCTGCCACGACGTGTGTCCGACGGGGTACATTCAGATGGGCTTGGGAGAATGATCGTGTTTCGGGCTGCGGCGCGGTCCGCCGTCGTCTGGATCGTAGCGGGGTGGTTCGCGCTCGCCGGCCTGGGCTTGGCGGGATTCGCGTCACCGGCCCGCGCGGATGACCGCGTGCCGCGGCCCGACATCGTGATCGCCCATCCCGGCCACTGCATCGCGCCGACGGAGTACATGCGCCGCAACCATTTTGCGCTGCTGCTGCATCAGCGCGAGATCACCGTGCGGCAGGGCGTCCGGGGCGCGCGCGTGCAACTGCGCGAGTGCATCGCTTGCCATGCCGGCCGCGAAAGCCATTCGGTGGTGGGCAGCGATCGCAATTTCTGCCAAGCTTGCCACGCGTTCGTCGCGGTCCGTATCGACTGCTTCGAATGCCACAATCCGAGTACGGGGGACGCGCCCCCCGGCGCGCGGAACATCCACCTGTCGACGGCGAGCGCCGAGCCTGTGAGGATGCCATGAGTCGCATGGAACCCCGCCAGCCGATGGGCCGCGAAGGCGCGGACCGGGGCGATTCCGCGCCACGTTCCGCGGCACCTTCTGTGCCACCTTCTGTGCCACCTTCCGCGGCACATTCCGCGGCACCAAAGAGCCCGGCGCGTCGGGATGCGCTCGGAATGGGCGCGGCGGCATTGGGTGCAATGACCCTTGCCCCCGGCCTGCGCCTGATTTCCCTTGCGCAGGCCCGGGCCGCCGGGGATCCGGCGTCGTCGAAAAACCGCTGGGGCCTGCTCATCGACACGACGCGCTGCGCTTCGAACTGCAACGCCTGCGTCGATGCCTGCGCACGCGAGAACGGCTTCACGTCCGGAATCGACCTCGCGCAGCGCCCGCAATGGATCCGCAAGGTCGATCTGCAGGAGATCGGAACCGGGCGGAAGGTGTCCCTGCCGATGATGTGTCAGCATTGCGCCGAGCCGCCCTGCGTCGACGTGTGCCCGACCGGGGCATCGTTCCAGCGCGCCGACGGGCTGGTGCTCGTCGACCGGCATCGCTGCATCGGCTGCCGCTATTGCATGATGGCGTGCCCGTACAAGGCGCGGTCCTTCGTCCACGAAGCGGTTCACGACCAGAAGCCCGACGTGCCGCGCGGCAAGGGCTGCGTGGAGAGTTGCACGATGTGCGTCCAGCGCATCGACCGCGGCCAGCAGCCGGCCTGCGTCGAGGCCTGCGCCCACGAGGGGCAGGGAGCGATGCTGTTCGGCGACCTCAACGACCCGACGAGCGCGATCGCCCGCCGGATCCGGGAAACCCCGACGCAGGCGGTACGTGCCGACCTCGATCTGGATCCGGGCGTGCGGTATCAGGGAATTTGACATGACCGCCGTTCCCGAACCCGTTTCCGTCCTCGCCCCGTTCGCAAGACTGCCGTTCGGCGGCGATCGCCAGCGCGAAGGCCGCGTGTTCGCGGCACTGCTCGGAGTCGGTCTGCTGGCGGTCGCGGTCGGTCTCTACTCGGCGATGCAGCTCGAACGCTACGGCCACGTGATCACCGGCATGAGCAACCAGGTGGTATGGGGCTTGCCGCACGTCTTCGCGATCTTCCTCATCGTGTCGGCGTCGGGGGTGCTCAACGTTGCGTCGATCGGTTCCGTGTTCGGGCGCCACGAATACAAGGAGCGTGCGCGCCTCGCCGGCCTGCTGTCGATCGCGATGCTGGCCGGCGGATTGAGCGTGCTGGTGCTGGACCTCGGCCGGCCGGATCGGCTGATGGTCGCCATCACCCATTTCAATTTCCGCTCGGTCTTCGCGTGGAACGTGTTCCTGTATTCGGGCTTGTTCGCGGTGGTCGCGGTCTATCTCTGGACCCTGATGGAGCGGCGGATGAATCCGCTTTCGCACGCGGTCGGCATGGTCACGTTCGTGTGGCGGTTCGTGCTGACGACCGGAACCGGGTCGATATTCGGTTTCCTGGTGGCGCGGCAGGCCTATCAGTCGGCGATCCTTGCCCCGATGTTCATCGTCATGTCCTTCGCGTGGGGCTTGGCGGCGTTCCTGGTGGTGCAGCAGACGATGTTTTCGTGGAACGGCAGAAGGATGCCGGAAGACATGCAGCGGCGCATGACGCGGCTGCTCGGCATCTTCCTCGTCGGCGTGCTGTATTTCATGCTCGTCTATCACCTGACGAACCTGTACTTCGCGCGCCAGACGGCATTCGAGCGTTTCATCCTCGTGTACGGATCGCCCTACGCCATGCTGTTCTGGGTCGGGTTCGTATTCCTTGGCAGCTTTCTGCCCTTGCTGATGGTGTTCCGTCCGGCGACGGCGACGCCCTGCATCGCCATCGCGGCGGCGCTGCTGGTGCTGGGCGGGGCGGTGGCCGAACTCTATGTCTTCATTGTCGGGGGGCAGGCGTTCCCGCTCGACATCTTCCCCGGCTTCGTCGCCCGGAGCACCTTCTGGGACGGACAGGTTGCCCGCTACACGCCGAGCCTGCCGGAGATCGGCCTGGCGATCGGCGGCATCGGCCTGGCCTACACGCTGACCGTCGTCGGCGTCCGGGTCCTGGACTTCCTGCCGCACGACGGCATGGCCGGCGACGAGTGACGCCATGGCCGACGCCGACCGCATGTTTCGGGAGCCCGCGGTGATCGCCGCCGCGACGGCGGGGGGCTGCGCCGTGCCCCGCATCCTGATTTCGGGGGCGCATCGCTCCTCCGGCAAGACGACGATCGCCCTCGGGCTGGCGGCCGCGCTGCGGGCGCGCGGACTGGTGGTACAGCCGTTCAAGAAAGGACCCGACTACATCGATCCGATGTGGCTTGGTCATGCCGCGGGGCGCGGCTGCTACAACCTCGATCCGTATCTCATGACGGGGGACGCGATCGGCGCGATGTTCGCCGCCAAGGCGGAGGACGCCGACATTGCGCTGGTGGAAGGCAATCAAGGCCTGTTCGACGGGGTCGCGCTCGACGGCTCCAATAGCAGTGCGGCACTGGCTGCGATGCTCGGCATGCCGGTCGTACTGGTGATCGACGCGCGCGGCATGAACCGCGGCGTTGCGCCGATCCTGCTCGGCTATCAGGCGTTCGATCGTACGGTGCGGATCGGCGGGGTGGTGCTCAATCGCGTCGGCAGCGCCCGGCACGAGGCGAAGCTGCGCGCGGTGATCGAGCACTACACCGACATTCCGGTGTTGGGTGCGGTGCGCGACGAACCCGCGGTGGGAATGACCGAGCGCCATCTCGGTCTGGTGCCGACCAATGAGGCGGCATCGGCCCGGGAGCAGATCGACCGGATCGGAGCGCACGTTGCCGAGCAGGTGGATCTGGACCGGGTCCTCGCAGTCGCCCGGTCCGCGGACCTGCGCGGCGGCGGCCGGCCGATGCGCGCCGACATGCCGGAAGCGGTTCCGATTGGCGGGACGGGATCTCCTCGTGCGCGGATCGGCGTTGCGATGGACCGGGCGTTCGGTTTCTACTACGCCGACGACCTGGAGGCGCTGCGTCGGGCCGGCGCGGAGATCGTGCCGTTCGATACGCTGCGCGACCGCGATCTGCCCGAGATCGACGCCCTGTTCATCGGCGGCGGCTTCCCGGAGAGCTGTGCGGCCGAACTCGCCGCGAACGCAAGCCTGCGTGGGCAGATTGCGGCCGCCGTGGCGCGCGGCATGCCGGCCTATGCGGAGTGCGGCGGCCTGATGTATCTGGCGCGCAGCCTGATCGTCGACGGCCGACGCCACGAAATGGTCGGCGCGATTCCCGGCGACGTTCACATGCAGCGGCGTCCGGTCGGTTCCGGCTATGTCGAACTCGAGGGTACCGGGCACGCGCCGCATGGCCCCGGCCGGGTTGGCGGAGCGGTATTCCGCGCCCACGAGTTCCACTATTCCGCGATCGCCGGCCTGCCGCCGGGCACGCGCTATGCCTATCGGGTGCGGCGCGGCTATGGCGTGGACGGCGAGAACGACGGCATCGTGGTCCGCAACCTCGTTGCCTCGTACAGCCACCTGCGCAGCATCGCGGGGGCGGATTGGGCGAGGCAGTTCGTCGACTTCGTGGCCCACGCGAGCGCCGCGCGCGCGGATCACGCCGCGGAGCCCGTTGATGCCGCGTGAAATCATGGAGATGCATTCGTCCCGCACCCTGGCGCCGGAGCCGACCCCGAACGGGGGCAGCGTGGCACTGGTGGGCGCAGGCCCCGGCGACCCCGAGTTGCTGACGGTGCGCGCCTTGCGGCGGATCGAAAGCGCAGATGTCGTGCTCTACGACAACCTGGTCTCGCCGGCGATCCTGGATCTGTTGCCGGAATGTGCCGAGCGGATCTATGTCGGCAAGCGCCGCAACCACCATGCCATGCGCCAGGAGGAGATCAATGCGCTGATGGTGGCGCTGGCGCGCGCCGGCCGTCGGGTGCTGCGGCTCAAGTCCGGTGATCCGTTCATCTTCGGGCGGGGTGGGGAAGAACTGGAGGCCTTGTCGGCAGCGGGAATCGCCTGCGAGGTCGTGCCGGGCATCACTGCCGCGATCGGCGCATCGGCTGCGGCCGCGATTCCGCTGACCCACCGCGGGCACGCGCAGGCCGTCACGTTCGTCACCGGGCACCTGCAGGACGGCAGCCTCGACCTCGACTGGCCGGCGCTGGCCCGACCCCGGCAGACGCTGGTCATCTACATGGGACTGCATGGCCTTGCCACGCTCTGCGCGCAGCTGATCGCCCACGGCCGCGCGCCCGATACGCCCGCGGCCATCGTCCAGCAGGCGACGCAACCGGGGCAGCGCGTGCTCGTTGCGACGCTTCGGACGCTCGCGCAGCGCGCGGCGGAGGAAGACATCAAGGCGCCCACGGTCGTGCTCGTGGGCGAAGTCGCGGGCTGTGTGATCCGGGGCCGCGATGAACGCGGGGATGAGCGGGCCGAGTCCGAGCCGGCGTCGATGGAAAGGGGCAATGTCGTCCGCGAAATGGTCGTCAACCACTTCGCGAAAGATCGATAGACCCGGAAGGTCAGTTCGGCACGAGCGCGCGTGCGGCGCCGATCACCCCATCGGGGCCGGCGTCACGCCAGGACGCCAGCAAGGCCCGTGCACATGCTTCCCATCGATCGGTGCCCGCGTCGGCCGCGCCACGGATCGCGTCGAGGCGGATGCCATCCGGCCCGCCGGTGGTCCCGAGTTCCGGCGCAAGCGTCTTCCGCATCCCGTCGAAATTCGAGCGCCAGAATGCCAGCGACTCGCCTGCCTGTCGCGCGACGAGTTCGGGCAGCGTGACCAGACAGTCGGCGAGCAGATCGCGCACGGCGCGCAGGATCACCTCGGTTCGCCGGTCGTGGACCTGCGCCAGCATCCGCTCCCAATCCGGTCCGAGGACCCCGCCCGCGCGAATCTCGCCGAGTTCATGGAGGATCAGCGTTTCCGTTTCCCGTTCCACGATGCGTTCGATGTGGTCCGGGCGCGCCGCGTTGTCGACCCTCCCGCCGTGCCCCGGAACCGCGGGCGCAACGGTGGCGCCGTCGAGACGCAGACCATGCTGCTCGGCGCGGGTCCACAGCCAGCGCCGGAAGGCGTCGCGGCGGATCTGGATGGCGCCGTTGCGACTGGTTGCCGGGGGCGCGGAGAAACCCCGCGCCCACTCGCGATCCACGATCGTGACGCGGATGCCGTCGCGGATTTCCTCGCGCACGGTTTCGGCGAGAAAAAATATCGGGACACTGAATCGGCCCAGCCCGGCGCCATACAAGAGCCGCTCCGGCAGACCCATCGCGCCGATCCGGCGGTTGACCTCGGCTTCATCGAAGGCATCGACGAGGTCGCCGTCCGGAAACGGAATGCCGGCGAAGGCGTCCATGTCGTCGAATACGGTATCCCATCGCGATTCCTGGCAGGTGATCCATTCCCGCACCCGTTCGCTCGGTGGGGCCATGCCGAGCGGGTAGTCGCTCATCCAGCGGAAGTATTCGCGCATCCCGAGCAGGTAGACGCACATGCCAAGCTCGCGGGCGTGGCGCGCGTCGGCGACGTCGCAGTTGTCCTGGACCGCGGCCGCAAGTTGCGCGACCGTTGCGATTCCGGGTTCGCGGGCGTTCGGGCGTTGAAGCATCGTGCGGCGATTGTGCGCCGTTCCGTGCCGGATCGCTATAGCACCGAATGGGAGGAACCGCTGTGCCGGTGTTCGACGGCGAAGACCGCCGCTTCGACCCGCGACGTCAGCTTGAGCTTGGCGAGGATGTGCCGCACATGCAGCTTGACCGTATCGTGGCTGATGTTGAGCGCCTTGGCGATGGCCTTGTTGCTCTTTCCCGCGGCAACGTGGTTGAGGATTTCCCGCTCCCGTTCGGTGAGCTTCACCGCCTTTTCAGTACGCTGGCCGGCCGTTCCGGTCTGCAGCAGATGGGCAAGCTTGCTCGCCATCGCCGGCGCCACCACGAGTTCGCCGCGCGCCGCGCGCCGCACCGACTCGACGATGTCGGTCGGCTCCATGTCCTTGAGCAGATAGCCGCGGGCCCCGGCGCTCAACGCGTTGGCGAGATCGTCCTTCGAGTCGCTCATGGTCAGGATCACGGTCGGGACGTCGATTCCTTCCAGGCGCAGTTCGCGCAGCAGGCTGACGCCGTCCATCTGCGGCATGCGCAGATCCATGATCACCAGCGCCGGGTTCGCGTCCTGGATGATGACGCGCGCCTGCGCGGGCGTGCCCGCCTTGCCCACCACGCGGAACCCGCCGCTGTGTTCGAGCAGTTCCGCCAGGCCGCTTTGGCACAACCGGTGGTCGTCGACCAGCGCGACGTCGATCGTGTTCGGGGTCATGCGTCTTCTCCGGAAATGGGCGGGCAGCACGGGATCACGAGCCGGACGCGCGTCCCGCCGCAGGGGCAGGGTTCGACCGCGAGCGTGCCGCCGAGTCGTCGCGCCCGCTCCTGCATGATGCGCAACCCGAAATGTCCTTGCTGCCGGACGTTCGCCTGCTCGAGGCCGATGCCGTTGTCGGTGACCATCAGTTCGATGTGGCCCTGCTCCTCGATCAGCAACACGCCGACGCAATTCGCATGGGCATATTTCAGTGCGTTGGTGATCGCCTCGCGGGCGATATAGAACATCTGGTGCTCTTCGTATGCCGACAGCTTGGCGTTGCCGAGCAGGTTGGTGAAGTCGATTTCGACCTCGCTCACGACACGCAGTTCGTCGATGGCGATTTCCAGCGCGGAGACCAGATCCGGCGCCGCCATCGCGCCGCGGAAGTGCGTGATGATTTCGCGCAGCCCGGACTGCACGCCTGCGATTGCGGTGTCGATGTCGGTGGCGAGCGCGCCGGCGCGCGCGGTGTCGCCGCGGGCGATGGCGTCGCGCAGCATCGTCATGCGCATGCGCACCGAGGTGATGCTCTGCGCAACGGAGTCGTGGACCTCGTTGCCGAGCATCTGCCGCTCCTGTTCGACGCGCGCATGGACCTCGTCGTCGATCATCCGCACACGATCCGAGTCCGGATCCCGTGCCTCCGGCGACAGAACCGAGCCAATGTCCACGTCGATGCAGTGGGTCATGATTCGTGGATTTTGCGCGTTTGCCCCGCAAGGAGCAAGTTGGGTCCCGGCCCCCCGGGGAAGGCAGGCAGCCCGGCCTTTTCCGGCAGGACCGCCCGGTTGGCCACGTCCGGGTCAAGGTCTTTGCCGCCTGTCCGGCGCTTCCGGCGCAGGCGCGGCGCTCGCGGGGCGGGGCCCGCAGGCCGCGGGTGTCTGCGGGCTTCCCGTCGCGGTCAATCCGTCTCGAGATCGAAGCCGTCTTCGACTTGTTCCGCCGCGCGCAGCACGGCGCGCGCCTTGGCTTCCGTTTCCTTCCACTCGGACTCGGGAACCGAGTCGGCGACGATTCCGGCTGCCGCCTGCGCGTACAGCGTATGGTCCTTGATGATGCCGGTGCGGATCGCGATCGCGAGGTCCATATCGCCCGCGAAGCTGAGGTACCCCACTGCGCCGCCATAGATCCCGCGTTTGACGGGTTCCAGCTCATCGATGATTTCCATGGCGCGGACCTTGGGCGTGCCCGACAGCGTTCCCGCCGGAAAGGTTGCCCGCAGCACATCGAAATTGGTGAGGTCCGGCTTCAGGGTGCCCTCGACGTGGCTCACCAGGTGCATCACGTGCGAGTAGCGCTCGACGACCATCTGCTCCGTCACATGCACGCTGCCGATCTTCGCGATCCGGCCGATATCGTTGCGCGCGAGGTCGATCAGCATCAGGTGTTCGGCCCGCTCCTTGGGGTCGGCGAGCAGTTCCGCCGCGAGGGCCGCATCCTGTTCCGGTGTCGCGCCCCGCGGACGGGTGCCCGCGAGCGGGCGGATCGCCACCGAGCGTTCTCCGTCGCGCGCTTCGGATCGCACCAGGATTTCCGGCGAAGCACCCACCACCTGGGTCTCGCCGAAATCGTAGTAGTACATGTAGGGGGAGGGATTGAGCGTGCGCAGCGCGCGGTAGAGCGACAGCGGCGAGGCGGTGTAGGGCTTGCGGATCCGCTGCCCGATCTGCACCTGGAAGATGTCGCCGGCGGTGATGTACTCCTTGGCGCGCGCCACCGCGGCGAGGTAGGCGTCCTTCGGGAACTCGCGGTGCTCGGGGTGGCGGGACGTCGCGTGGGCATGCGGTGCCTCGACCGATCGATGCAGCCGGGATTTCAGCTCCCGCAGGCGCGCCCGCCCGCGGGCGTAGCCGTCGGGGTCCCGGGGATCGGCATAGACGATCAGATAGACCCGGCCGCTCAGGTTGTCGACGACGGCGAGTTCCTCGGTCAGCAGCAAGTGGATGTCCGGCAATCCGAGGTCGTCGGGCGGGGTGCGGCGGAGCTTGCGCTCGATGAGCCGGACGGTGTCATAGCCGAAATAGCCGGCCAGTCCGCCGCAGAATCGCGGCATGCCCGGCCGCAGGGCCACGCGGAAGCGCGCCAGGAAGTTTTCCACGAAGCGCAGGGGGTCGCCCTCGTCCGTCGCCGTGACGGCGCCGTCGGTGAGGACTTCCGTACGATGCCGATCGTCGGTGCCGATGAAACTGCGGATTGCCGTGCGCGCGGGCAGGCCGATGAACGAGTAGCGGCCGAAACGTTCCCCGCCGACCACCGATTCGAGCAGGTACGAGTTCGCGGGGTTGGGCTGGCTCCGCACCAGTTTCAGATACAGCGACAGCGGTGTGTCGAGGTCGGAGAGGGTTTCGGCGACCAGCGCGACCCGGTTGTATCCCTGCGCTGCCAGAGCCTGGAATTCACTTTCCGTCATTTGGACACCGTTCCCGTTTCCTTGCCCATGCTCCGTCCCGGAAACGGCGCAGGAGCGTGCGGGGGCCGGGCGCCGCCCGGCCCCCGAATGTCATGCCATGTCGGCCCGTGCGGCCTGCAGCGCCCATTGCGTTGCACCCGCGAAGTCCGGGAACAGCGCGTCGGCGCCGCCTTCCCCTTCCAGCAGCGTGTGCACCGGTTCGCCCTCGTTGTAGCCGGTTTCCACCAGCACGCAGCGACTGCCGGCGGCATGGGCGGCCTGGACGTCGTTGGCCGAGTCGCCGATGAGGACCGTCTCCTGCGTGCTGACGCCGAGACGGCGGCACGCCTCGAAAATCACGTCGGGTTGCGGCTTGCCGTGCGCCACTTCATCTGCGGTCACGACGACGTCGAGCAGATCCCGCAACCCGGCGCGCGCCAGCAGCGGCGTGGTGAACTCGCTGTGCTTGTTGGTGACGCAGCCCACGCGCAGCCCGGCTTGCCGCAGCTTCGCCAGCCCGGTCGGGACGGGGTCGAAAACCACGGCGAGGCTACCGTTGATCGCGGAATAATGGCGGCGGAACGATTCCCGCGCCTGCGCGAAGCGCTCCGCATCAACCCGGCCGTTGATGTCGTCGGTGAGCGCGCGATGGATCAGCAGGTCGACCCCTTTGCCGACGAACTGCGCGATGCGCGCTTCCGGCAGGCTCGTCATGCCGAAATCTTCGCGCAGGCGGTTCGTCGCGGCGGCAATGTCCGGCGCGGTGTCCATCAGCGTACCGTCGAGATCGATCAGCGCGGCGCGGAGCGCGCCGTGGGGAAAGGCCGTGTTCATGTCCGGGAGTCTTCTGCTTATCCGCGCTTGGCGTGCGCTTCCACTTCCCGCTTCATCGCGGCGATCGTGGCCTTGTAGTCCTTCGACCCGAAGATCGCCGAGCCCGCGACGAATGTGTCCGCGCCGGCTGCCGCGATCGCGCCGATGTTGTCGACCTTCACGCCGCCGTCGATTTCCAGCAGGATGGTCTTGCCGGTCTGTTCCTTCCACGCGTCGATCCGGGCACGCGCGGCCTTGAGCTTGTTGAGCGTCTCGGGGATGAAGCTCTGGCCGCCGAACCCGGGGTTGACCGACATCAGCAGCACGACGTCGAGTTTGTCCATCACGTGCGCCATGTAGTCGAGGGGCGTCGCCGGATTGAAGACCAGTCCGGCCTGGCAGCCGTGGTCGCGGATCATCGCCAGCGTGCGGTCGACGTGCCGGGAGGCTTCCGGGTGGAACGTGATGATGTTGGCGCCCGCTTTCGCGAACATCGGCACCAGGGAATCGACCGGCTCGACCATCAGATGCACGTCGATGGGGGCCTGGATGTGCGGGCGGATCGCTTCGCAGACCAGGGGGCCGATGGTCAGGTTGGGGACGTAGTGGTTGTCCATGACGTCGAAGTGAATCCATTCCGCGCCCGCATCGACGACGGCACGCACCTCTTCTCCCAGGCGGGAGAAATCGGCGGACAGGATGGACGGGGCGATACGGAACGGAGCGCTCATGGGGGACAACCTCTCGGAAGTGCGAATGACTGGAAACCTGCGATTGTAGGGGATTCGCCGTGGCCATCCCCTTTTTCGCGCGGCGGAATCAGCGGGCCTGCCCGGCCTCCTGCATCAGACGTTCGACCGTCGCGAGGGGAACCATCCCCGGCGCGCGCCGGCCGTCGGCGAACAGGATCGTGGGGGTGCCCGTGATCTTCAGTTTGTGTCCGAGCGCCAGGTTCCGTTCGAGGGGGGTGTTGCAGGACGCCGGGGCCGGCGGCAGGCGTTCGCCCTGCACCATGACGGCATCCCATGCCCGCGCGCGGTCGGCCGAACACCATACCGCCCGCGCCTTGGCGTAGGAGTCGCCCGGGTCGTTGCGATCGCGCGACAGGATCGGATACAGAAAGGTGTAGATCGTGACGTTCTTCAGGCCGGCGATCTCCCGCTCGAAATGCTTGCAGTAGGGACAATTGGGGTCTTCGAACTCCACCAGCAGCCGCGACCCGTTGCCGCGGACGGTCTTGATGGCGTCTGCCAGCGGCAGCGCCCGGATGTCCACGCGCTGTACCGCCTCCTCGCGCGGAGTCGTGAGGTCCTGCGCCTCCTGCCCCCGGAGGTCGAACGCCCGTCCGACGAGCAGGTAGTCGACGCGGGCGTCGACATAGACGACGTCCATGTCATCGACGACCTCGTAGAGTCCGAAGGGCATCCGGCACACCGAGTGGACGGTGCCGCCGATCCGCTGTTCGACGCGGGCGCGGATCGATCCGGCGAGCGCGGCGGGAACCGGCGCGACCGCCCGGCCGGCCACCGTTTGCGGACAGGAGGAGAGCGCCGGAGGCGATGCCGCCGCCAGCGTGGCGGTGCTGCAGCCGGCCAGGAACAGCGCGAGCGCGCTGACGACAGTGGAAATCCATTGACGACGAACCACGATCAGCTCCAGCAGGAAGAAAACGATTTCGGTTGGACGGGGACGGGCGCCAAAAGACGGTCACCCCATGGCGTGGCGCACCAGCGCATTCTTGATCGGCGGCAGCGCGTCGAGCAGGGACATGCCGGCGTTGCGCAGGCCGCGGGTTGCCGCGTCCGGTGCCGCGAAGAGCGCGGCAAGCGCGCCGACCGTGCCGCGCATGAGCGCGATCGGCTCGGCGCGCGCGCGTTCATAGCGGCGCAGCAGCACGAGGTCGCCGATGTCGCGCCAGGATTCCCGCGTGTCGAGGCGGCGCAGCAGGTCGGCGACGTCCTGGAGTCCGAGGTTCAGGCCTTGGCCGGCGAGCGGGTGCACGACATGGGCGGCGTCGCCCATCAGTGCCAGCCCGGGCTGCACCAGTCGGTCGACGACCAGCCGACGCAGCGGGAATGCATGCCGGTCGCCGATGATTTCCAGGGCGCCGAGGACGCCGCCGCTGCGTTCCGTGACCCGCTGCTGGAATTCCGGCAGCGGCAGGGACTCCAGTTGCGGCGCGAGCGCGTCCGGCGCCGACCAGACCAGGGAGACATGGTTTCCGGGCAGCGGCAACAGCGCAACGATGCCTTCGTCGGGCGTGAACCACTGATAGGCGACGCCGTCATGCGGGTGCTCGCAGGCGAAGTTGGCCACGAAGGCGATGTGGCCATACGGCTTCGCGTGGGCGCTGATGCCGGCCGCGGCGCGGACCGAGGAATTCTTCCCGTCCGCCCCGATCAGCAGGTCGCATTCCATCTGCGTGACGGCGCCGTCCGTCCCCTCCGCCAGATGGATGCGCGTCGGCCCCCCACCCTCGAATGTCGCGGTATGGAACCGGAGTGGAACGTGCTCGATCCCCGGCGTCATCGCGCAGCCGAGCCATAGCGCGCGCAACAGGGCGCTTTCCTCCCCGATCGTCGCGAGGCGTTCGGCGCAGGACGCGTAGGCGTCAAACCGCAGGCGCCCGCCCGCATCCCCGGCCACCTGCATGCGCGATACCGGACAGATGCGCGCCGGGTCGATCTGGGCCCAGACCTTGCAATCCGTGAGCAACCGCCGCGACCCTTCCGAGATCGCATAGATGCGGGGGTCGAATCGGGCCGGCCGGCCGCCGCCGATCCGGGTCGGAACATCCTCCCCGGCATCGAAAAGGCGTGGTGTCGGGCCGATCAGGCGGACGCGCAGCCCGCGCTGCGCGCAGCCCAGGGCGGCGGCCAGTCCCACGACGCCGGTCCCGACCACGGCCACCGTCTCCGGACGGGCGGCATTGCTCCGCCGTTCCCGGCGGGGCGGCGACAACGGTGCGGAATGGGCTGGCACGGACATGTTCGCGGCTGGTTCGTCTGCGGTTCTCGCCGGGGGCGGTGCCTTGCGCGCCGGCAAGGTGGAAGGAGCACGGGCCATTATAATTGGCCACCCTGCCATGGACGATCTTCGACCCGATTCCCCATCGCCGCCCTCGGCGGCGCTGATCGCGCGCATCCGCGAGGCGTTGCGTGCGCTCGATGCCGTGCTCGTGGCGCATTACTACGTCGACGGCGCGGTGCAGGACCTTGCCGACGCAACCGGCGGTTGTGTCGGGGATTCCCTCGAAATGGCCCGGTTCGGGCGCGACCATCCCGCCCGGACGCTGGTCGTCGCGGGAGTGCGCTTCATGGGCGAGACGGCAAAGATCCTGAGCCCCGACAAGCGGGTGCTGATGCCGGCCGTCGAGGCGACATGTTCCCTCGACCTGGGCTGCCCGATCGATCGGTTCGACGCCTTTTGCAACCAGCATCCGGACCGGGTCGTGGTCGTGTATGCCAACACCAGCGCGGCGGTCAAGGCGCGCGCCGACTGGGTGGCGACATCGAGCACGGGGCTCGACATCGTGCGCCATCTCCACGAGCAGGGAAGGAAGATCCTCTGGGCGCCGGACATCCATCTCGGCCAATACCTGCAGGAACAGACCGGCGCGGACATGCTGTTGTGGAACGCCAGCTGCATCGTCCATGACGAGTTCAAGGCGGCGGAGCTGGAGGCGATGCGCAAGGATCATCCGCGGGCCAAGGTGCTCGTCCATCCCGAATCGCCGGCCGCGGTCGTCGCGCAGGCCGACGTCGTCGGCTCGACCACCCAGTTGCTGCGCGCCGCCGAGACCCTGGGGGCGCCGGAATACATCGTCGCCACCGACAACGGCATCCTGCACAAGATGCGGCTGGCCCAGCCGGACAAGGTGTTTTTCGAGGCGCCGACCGCAGGCCGCGGCGCAACCTGCAAGAGCTGCGCGCACTGCCCCTGGATGGCCATGAACGAACTCGATCGTCTGGCGGAAACGCTGGATGCCGCCGTGCAGGGCGACCGCTCGCAGGAGATCGATGTCGATCGTGACCTGGCCGCCCGCGCACTGATTCCGATCGAGCGCATGCTGGCGTTCGCCGCGGCGCGCAAGGCCGCGGGAGCCCCGGCGCCGGCGCCATTCCTCCAGGCAGGCTCGCAAGGCGTGGGGCCTGCGTGACGTCTGCGCGCTGGCGCTTTGCCGATCCGGGGCAGATCCCGGTACTCGAAGCGGCCGTGGCAGCCAATGTTGCTGCAGCCTTGGCCGAGGACGTCGGTTCCGGCGATCGCACGGCGGAATTGTTGCCGGCAGGGGCCATGGTCGACGCCCGCCTGCTGGTTCGCGAGCCGGCGGTCTTGTGCGGCATACCCTGGGCCGAGGCGGTGTTCGATCGCCTCGACCCCCGGGTGACGATCGAATGGGCGTATGCCGAAGGCGCGCAGATGGCCGCGGATTCGCTGGTGTGCCGCCTGCACGGTCCGGCGCGCGCAATCCTGACCGGCGAACGTGCGGCGATCGATTTTCTGCAAACCCTGTCGGCGGTCGCCACCGCGACGCGGCGCTACGTCGACGCGATTGCCGGGGTGCCGGGGAGCCGGGCGCGCATTCTCGATACGCGCAAGACGATCCCCGGCCTGCGCGTGGCGCAGAAGTACGCCGTGCGGGTCGGCGGGGGCGTCAACCATCGCATGGGACTCTATGACGCCATCCTGGTCAAGGAGAACCACATCGCGGCGGCGGGGGGCGTGGGCTCCGCGCTGCGGGCGGCGGCGGGGCGGGGCGTGCCGGTGCAGATCGAAGTCGAAACCCTTGCGCAGTTGCAGGAGGCGCTCGCCGCCGGTGCGCGGTCGGTGCTGCTCGACAACTTCGTGCCCGAGGCGATGCGCGAAGCGGTGGCGCTGGCGCGCGCATATGCCCGGGAAACCCGGACGGAGCCGGCGGCGCTGGAGGCTTCGGGCGGCGTACGGCTGGAGACCGTGCGTGGGATCGCGGCGACGGGCGTGGACCGGATTTCGATCGGCAGCCTCACCAAGGACGTGCGCGCGATCGATTTTTCGTTGCGGGTGGCGTAAGAGTTCCGCGCGGACCGGATGCCTGCCGCTCGTTGCGCGCGCCGGGCGACGGGGCGGATGACGGAAGGGCCGAGGGGCGGGGTTCCGCCTCCCCCGCGGAGGGCGGGAGAGGCGGGGGTGAGGGGGTCAGCCCTGGTTTCCCTTGTGCAGGTTTGCCGACGTCAGCGCCACGAATCGCAGGGCACGCAGCGTATCCGGGTTGCCGGCGACGTGCAGCAGCCCGAACAGCCCGCCTGACGGCGCCGGTTCCCGGGCTACCGTCGCCTTTGCCGCGCAGGCCGCTTCGGCAAGATCGATCAGTCCGTCCTGCACCTCCTCGCGTCCCAGAACGTCGATCAGGCGCAGGAACCCTTCATTGCGCGCCAGTTTGTCGACGAGCGCTGCGAGTTGGGTGGCGACGAGAGCGAGCCGGTTGACGATGTCGTCCGACAGCGAGTCTTCCATCGAACCCACCAGCCGGGCCAGGCCGGCGAGGCGATCGAGGTCGCCGCTTTCGACCATCCGGGTGATCGTCGGCAGGGCCTGCATGATCCCGCTGCGGTTGATGCGGTCGAGCAGGTCCAGACCGCCCGCCGCGGCGCCCGACAGGCGTCCGACGATGTCGTCCGACAAACTGTCCTCCGCCGCGCCGATCAGGCGGGCGAGATCGGCAACGCGCTGCAGGTCGCCGCTTTGGACCAGCGCCGACACGGTCGGAAGTGCATCCCATACCCCGCTGCGGTTGGCCCGGTCCAGGGCGTCGAGTCCGTTGCCGACCGTCGCCGACAGGCGTGCGACGGTGTCGTCCGTCAGCGCATCGCGAGCCCCCGCAAACAGGCGCTCCAATTCCCCCGTCACCACCGCGTTTGCGGCGGCCGGGTCCGTTTGTCCCTGGCTCATGGCGGCTCCCTACAAAAGTCCGCGGGCGCTGGCCCAGTACAACTGGTTGTACGCCATCTTGAACCAATGGATGGACTTGGTCGGCGGCTTCGGATCCGGGGGCGTCGTGTAGTTGAACATCGCGTAGGTGGCCTTGTCCTTGCCGGCCTCGATGAAGCAGAACACCTTGCCGTCGTAGTCGCGCACCGGCGAACCGATCTTCACGATCGCCGCGAGGTTCTCCGCCAGCGCTTCGGCCTCGAAGTGGGCCGTCGACCCGGCCTTGCTGATCGGCAGGTTGGTGGTGTCGCCGAGCGCGAACGCATTTTCGCGTCCTTCGATGTTGAGCCGGTTGCGGTTCACCGGGATCCAGCCGCCCTTGCCGAGGTTGTTCTTCTCGATCACCTCCATCCCCTTGTGGCCGGGAACGGCCACCAGCAGGTCGAACGGCGTCTCCGCTCCTTCGATGCTGCGGATCACCTTTTTCTCGCCGTCGACTTCCTTCATGTTGAACAGCGTTTCGCTGGTGATGCCGCGCTGGTCGAACTCGCCCTGCATCCATTTGCCGACCGGCTCCAGGCTGTGCAGGCGGCCGATCGGGTAGGTGTAGTGGATCGACACCTTGTCTGCGAGGCCGCGATCGCGGAAGAAGTCGTAGAGGGTGAAGGTGAGTTCCGGCGGGATCATCGGGCACTTGTGCGGCACGCCGGCCGAGATCACGATGCGCCCGCCGCGGAATGCGTTGATCGTCTTCCAGAACTTCAGCGCGGCTTCCTCGGTGTAGACGTTGATCGAATGCTCGGCCAGGCCCGGGATCTCTTCCGGCACCGCGCGCGAACCCGTGGCGATGGCGATGAGGTCGTAATCGAAGCTGCGGCCGCTTTTCGTCTTCACCCGGTTCTTGTCGAGATCGAACTCTTCCACGGGGTCGACGTGGAACTCGATTCCCGGTTCGAGCAGGCTGGCCTGATCCCGATAGAGTTCATCCGTGGAGGCGCGCCCCAGCGCGACGTAGAGCAGTCCGGGTTGGTACATGTGCCGGTCCGATGCGGAGAGCATCGTCAGGCGAACCTTCTTGGTCTTCATCTCGTGCGACAGTCGCCGGGCCAGATTGTTGGCCAGGATCGTGCCGCCCATTCCGCCGCCTACGATCAGAATTTTCATTTTTCGTCTCCTCCCTTGTCGTCCCGATTACTTCATCTTGCGGACCACGACGTGCCACACCCCCGACTCCTGCGATGTGGCAACCATTTCGTGGCCGACTTTGCGGATCCATTCCGGGATGTCCGCCGAGGACCCCTCGTCCGACGAGAGCACCTCGAGTTCATCGCCGACATCTGCCAGCTTCATCCCGGCGATCAGTTCCATCAGCGGCCCGGGGCAGAACGTTCCCCGCGCGTCGATCGTATGTCGCTTCGCCATTGCACCGCTCCTTCTTCTTTTTCTCGAACTCAAAACGTTAGCATCTGCCCGCCTGCGCTGTCGGTCAAGAACTTCGTCAGGCCCAGGGGCGCCGCCAGAAATCCGTCCAGATCCGCCGCCTTGGCGCCGAGCACGTCCATCGCCATCGAGCAGGGATGCACCTTGGCGTCGCCGAGATCGATGGCATTTTCGAACAGTTCCTTGAACGGCGGAATCTTCTTCCCGGCCATGATCTCGCCGAAGCTTCCTTCCGGAACCGGGAGGGACGGGGTGTCGCGCAGGAAAAACTGCAGCGAATTCATCGACAGCAGGACGGTGACGGCCGTTCCGCTCACCGCGCCGACCGACGCGACCATCGCGGCCATCTGCAAGCGCTCGATGCTGCCGCTGACGACCAGAATGCTGAGCTTGGAGGAACTCATCGGGTATCGTCTCCCTTGTGTTTCGTGATGTTGTGGACGGCGGGGTGCGCCGGAAGGACCCTCGCGACGATTCTGGATCCCCCTATTCTGGAGAAGCCATCCCCTAGTCGGGTAGGGGGGATCCCGCCATGCTTTCCCGTACGCCGATGAATTCCGATTCCATCCTCCGCGCTCCGGCGCACACCCATTTCGACGCCATCCCGGCAGGCTGGCGTACGCCGCTTCGGGAAGTGCTCGACGGCGAGGCGACGCGCCGCCTCGCCGCGTTTCTCGACGCGCGGATCGCCGCCGGAGCGCGAGTCTATCCGCCGCGCCCCTTCACCGCGCTGGAGGGCTGCGATCCCGGCGACGTCCGGGTCGTGATCCTCGGGCAGGATCCCTACCACGGCCCCGGCCAGGCCCACGGACTGGCGTTTTCCGTCCCCGACGGCGTGCGGCCGCCGCCCAGCCTGCGCAACATTTTCCGCGAACTCCAGCGCGAAGGGTTCTGCGCGCAGATCCCGTCCGCAGGCGATCTTTCGCGCTGGGCGCGGCAGGGCGTGCTGCTGTGGAATGCGGTGCTGACGGTGGAGGAAGGGCAGGCCAACCGTCATGCCGGAAAGGGATGGGAGGCGATCACCGACGCGGTACTCGATGCCGTGGCGCGCGATCCGTCTCCCAAGGTCTTTTTGCTCTGGGGGGCGCATGCCCAGGCGCGCCGCGGCCGGATCGATGCCGCCGCCGGCGGCCGGCACTGCATCCTCGCCGCCAACCACCCGTCGCCGCTTTCCGCCCGGCGCCCTCCGGTGCCCTTCCTGGGCTGCGGGCACTTTTCCAAGGCGAACGCGTTCCTGGTCGGGCAGGGACGGGCGCCGGTGGTGTGGTGTCTTTAGCCTGCTGTCGGTGGCGTTTCCCGGCGGTATCCGCGAACGGAGCGCATATCGCCGGATTGGGGCGTGGGGGCCGACGCTATTCTTGAATGATGATAAGACGCCGTCATACCGCCCATTCCTGTGGGAGATGCGCCTCGTTCGTATTGGCCGCGATGCTCGCGGTAGCGGTGTCGGGTGGCCAGGCCGCCGTACCGTCGGCCGAGTCGCCGGCGCTGCATCGGGAGCGGGTGGCGGCGGTCGCGGTGGCGAAGGCTGGAGCTCTTGCGACGGGCATTGCACAACTCGAGCGGCTCCATCGGGACAATCCCGGTGCGCCCTATGTGACCGCCGATCTGATCGTGTTGCTGCGGGTGGCGGGGCGGAATGAACGGATCGCGGTTTTGACGCAGCGCCTCGACCCCGGCGCCCTACCCGACTACGCGCTTCCGGCCTGGGCCGGTGCGCTGCGGGACGAACGGCTGTTTGCGCGGGCGCGCGCGGTGTTGGCCGGGCGCGCAACCCGTCTCGGACCGTCCGTGCGGGTGCTCTACGCCATGATCACGCTGGAGGACGGGGCGCCGAAGGCGGCGGTGCGGCTCCTTCCGGATCCGCGCGCCCGAGGTTTGGGCGCCGAGGATCTTGCCGACATGGCCTACGTGCTCCGGCGTGCGGGAGATCCGGCCGGTTCCTTATCGTTGACCGAACAGGCTCTGATGCGGGGCGGCGCCGTGCCGCAGGCTTTGCGGGAGGAAGTGTTCGCGCTTTCCGATCTCGGTGCCGCGGGCCTTGCCTGGGACAAGGCGCGGCAACACGAAGCCTTGTTTTCCCCCGAATTTCGGGATCGCCTGCGTGCCGATGCCACCGCCTCGCGCATTCGTGACGCGCGACGGGAGCGTCGCAGGCTTGACGATCTGCATCGCTATGGGGTCCGCAACCACCCGCTGATCGCGGTGTTGCGAAGGATCGACGCCGACCGGGTTGCGTTCGCGCACGATCCGGCGCAGGAATTGCGGACCCGCTACGAACGGATTGCCGTCTTGCGGGATCTTGGCCGCATGCCGGAGGCGGTCGCGGAATTTGAATCGTTGCCGCAGCGTCCGGCGACGGCGAGTGCCGCGACGCTGCGGGCGATTCCTCCCTACGTCCGGCAGGCGGCGGCCGATGCGTACGCCGCCGTTCGCCGTCCGCACCACGCCGTGGCGCTGTACGAAGGATTGATCCAGGAGAACCCCAAGGCGGATCTTGCGGTGTTTCTGTCTCTGTATTACGCGTATCTGGATTGCGAGCAATACGCCTCCGCGGAACGTCTCCTGGCCCATGTCCGCAAGATCACCCCGACGTGGATCGGTCTGCATAACCAGGACGTGAATCCGGAGCGTCCCGACATCGAACGCATCTGGGCCATGGATCCGGCATATCGCAATCGGGAGCCGATCGCCTACCAGCGAATGCGTGCATTGACCGACCGCGCGCCCGCCAGTGCGAATCTTTTGAACCAGCAGGCAACCTTGGAGCGCAGACGCGGATGGCCGGAACAGGCGCAACGCACGACCCAGGTTGCCGAGAGCTACGACCCGGGCAACAAGGACACCCTGCTCAACCTGGCGGACGACAACCGGGACCTCGGCCGGTATGCCCTCTGGGGTGCGGCGATCACGTCGCTCTACCAGGATTTCCCGGACGACACTTCGATACGGAAGAGCATGGCGCAGTGGACCGACCGGAGCGAACCGTCGATCACTTCGGATTATCTGATCGGCAATGCCAGCGGCGGGTCCGCCCTGGTCGCGTCCCGTGAGGAAGAACTGCATACCCGCTTGAACTCCCCGTGGTCGAGTTCCGGTTGGCGTGCGTTTGCCGACCAGAATTACATCTGGGCGCAATATCCGGGCGCCATCGCGTCCTTCAATCGCGCGGGGGTCGGTGTGCAATGGGCCGGCGAGCGTCGCCAGGCATCCTTGATGGCCAGCCAGGATCAGCTCACGGGCCATCATCCCGGCATCGATGCCGATTGGTCGCAATGGTTGAGCGACCAGTGGGAATATTCGGTCAGCGGCAGCACCTACTCGATGGATATGCCGGTTCTCGCCAAGACGGCAGGCGACTCCGGGAAATCTGTTTCCGCGCGCGTGGACTGGCGGCAGAGCGAATCCCGCTCCGCCTACGCCAGCGCGACGGTGGTGGCGATCAGCGACGGAAACCGGCAGGTGGATACTGCGGTCGGCATGACGCAGCGCATCTACGGCAGCGCGCACGCGATCACCACCGCCGGTTTCGATCTTGCCACCCAGAACAACAGCCGGCAGGACAGCGTGTATTTCGATCCGACGTTTTTCGATAGCGCGGAGATCCGCCTCGAACATCAGTGGATCACCTGGCGGCGATATGAGCGCTCATTCACCCAGGACTTCCGGCTCCTGGCGGGAAGCACTTGGGAGGCCGGCTTTGGCGCTGCCCCGACCTACGACCTGCGCTACGAGCATCAGTGGCAACTCAGCCGCACATGGAGTCTGCAGTACGGCGCGGGGTTGAACAGCACGGTCTACGAGGGGGGGCGACAGCGCCTCGTGTACGGCTTGCTCGGTTTCGGGGGGGTGTTCTGATCATGGATCGACGGGTCTTTCTGCAGTCGCTTCTGGCGTCCGGTTCGGCGTCGGTGTCGTCATGGGCGATGGCCGGGCCCGGTTCGCTGCGACGCGTCGATATGCCGGCCAAATCGGCCGTCCCGCTACGAATTCCCCGGGGCGGGTTCATCGCGTTGTGCATGCACGATGTGCGCGATGACGTGTTGGGCGGGCGGGACAAGGATCCATATGCCATGAACACGCGGCAGCTCGCCGCGCTCTTCGACTGGATGCGGGAGAACCACTGGTCCGCCATTTCGGTGCAACAGGTGCTGGAGGCGCGATCCGGCAGTCGAGCGCTGCCGGAAAACGCCGTGTTGCTGTCCTGGGATGACGGTCTTGAGAGCATGTACTCGAAAGTGTTCCCGCTCCTGCAAGCGTATCGGTATCCGGGGATGTTCGCCCTCGAGACCGGATGGCTGACGACGGTGTGGCGGGGGGAGGATGCCGCGTACGAGGACGAGGGCACGGCGCGGGCGGCTCAGCAGGCTGCGGATGGGCAGGCTGGGGCGCCGCAGCAATCGGCCAACGGGGGCCCGCGGGGCGACAAGATCATGTACGGGCGTCGCACCCTGGGTGCCCGGGACTTCGTCTCGCGGGAACAGATTCGCGAAATGCATGCGTCCGGGTTGATCGAGTTCGCATGCCATACCAATGACCTGCATCGCGGGATCCTGTCGAACCCTCAAGGCAATGTCGAGCCGGCGGCGATGGTCCGGCAGTATCTGGCGAGGGAGCGCCGCTACGAGACGGACGCGGAGTTCCATTCCCGTATTTCACAGGATCTGGAGGTTTCCAGTGCGGTGATCGAGCGCGAGGTCGGGGTGCGGCCGCGCGCGATCGTCTGGCCATATGGTGCGGTGACGCGAGAGATCGAGGACCTTGCGCGCAAGGTTGGCCTGCCGCTGTCCTTCGGATTGGGGGACGGCAGGCTGAACGTTCCCGGGCGCTCACCCATGTCCTTCGATCGTCTGATACTGGAAAACAATCCTGCACCGGTCGAGGTCGAGTCCGACGTGGCTGATGGCATCTGGCCGGCGCCGCCGATCGAGCGCGCGATCCAGGTCGACATGGACTATCTCTACGACCCGGATCCGGAGGTGACCAACCGCAATCTTGGCAAGCTGCTGGACCGCGTCAAGGCAATGCAGGTTCGCACGGTCTACCTGCAGGCCTTTGCGGATCCGGAAGGAACCGGGACGCCTTCCGCACTGTATTTCCCGAACCGCGTCCTGCCGATGCGCGCCGATCTCTTCAATCGCGTCACATGGCAGCTGCGCACCCGTGCCGGCGTTCGGGTCTACGCGTGGTTGCCGATGCTTGCATATCGGCTTCCCGACCCCGATCTCCAGGCGCGCCTGTCGGTGAAGGTCCGGGACTCCCGGACCGGACACCTTCGGCCTGCGCAGCGTGATTACCTGCGCTTGAGTCCTTTCCTGCCGGAAACGGCCCGGATCATCGGCGGCATCTACGCGGACCTCGGAAAGCAGTGTCCGGGCGTCACCGGCCTGCTGATCCACGACGACGCATACCTCGCCGAGGACGAAGATGCGACCGCCGGCACCGCCGATGCGCGATGGCCAGGAACCGATCGGCCGGTCGGGTCTCGTCTCACCCCGCGGCAAAAGACGCAGGCATTGATCGATTTCGGCGACTTGGTGACGGCGCGCTTGCGGTACCACATCAATCTCAGCAATGAGTTTGCGGTGGCCCGGAACTGCTATGCCCGCGTCGTTCTGGATCCGGCGGCCGAAGCGCGCTTTGCCCAGGCGCTGGAACCGTTTGTCGCGCATTACGACCAGGTGGCGCTCATGGCGATGCCCTATCTCGACGGCACCCGGGAAGCACCGGAGGAGTGGCTGAAGACCTTGGCAAGGGCCGTCGGCGAAGTTCCCGACGCCCTGCGCAAGGTGGTGTTCGAACTCCAGGCGAAGAATTGGACGACGAACCAATGGATCGACGGCAGGATCCTGCGTTCCTGGATGCACGAATTGCTGCGCCTGGGCGTGATGAACCTCGCCTATTACCCCGATGACTTCCTGCGCAACCGGCCGGATTTCCGGACGACCTTCGAGGGGTTCAGCCTCAACGAGTTCCCGTACTACCCGATGCATCCGTAGATGGTTTCGCCGCCGCCTTTCCCAACCGGTTGGATTGCAGGGATTCTCGCGCTGTCGCCGCGGGACATCCTGTTCGGCTACGCCTTTTTCTATCCGTTGATGATGTCCTGGATGTGGATGATCGGCGGATTGTGGTATTTCATCCGATGGGAGCTTCCGCAGCGGGGCGGCCCGGAGCATCCGCCGGAGTTGCGCCATGCGCCGCCGGCCAGCATCCTGATTCCCTGCTTCAACGAAGAGCAGAACGTCCGGGATACCGTTGCCTATGCCCTGGCAACCGAGTACCCGCAGTTCGAGGTCATCGCGATCAACGATGGATCGAAGGACCGGACCGCGCAGATTCTCGATGAACTCGCTGCGCAGGATCCACGCCTGCGCGTCGTCCATCTCGGCGCGAATCAGGGAAAGGCGCTGGCCTTGCGTGCCGGCGCGATCTCCGCCCGGCACGAGTTCCTGATCTGCATCGACGGCGATGCCCTGCTGCATCCCCGCGCCGTGGCGTGGATGATGACGCATTTCGCGGCAGGAGGGCGCGTGGGCGCGGTGACCGGGAACCCGCGCATTCTCAATCGATCCAGCCTGCTGGGGAAACTGCAGGTCGGGGAGTTCTCGTCGATCATCGGCTTGCTCAAGCGGGCGCAGCGCGTATACGGCCGGATCTTCACGGTGTCGGGCGTCATCGTGGGATACCGCCGGACCGCGCTCCATCGGGTCGGTTACTGGTCGGAGGACATGAGCACCGAGGATATCGACATCTCCTGGCGGTTGCAGATGGACCACTGGGATATCCGGTACGAGCCCGAGTCGCTTTGCTACATCTACATGCCGGAAACGTTCCGGGGGTTGTGGCGGCAGCGCATGCGTTGGGCTCGCGGCGGGGTCGAGGTGCTCCGCAAACACGGATCGAAACTTTTTTCCTGGCGCCGCCGACGGTTCTGGCTGGTGGCGCTCGAGTACGCCGCGTCGGTGGTCTGGTCCTATGTCATCACGCTGGTCATCCTGTTGTACTTCGTCGGGCTCGTCGTGCCGCTGCCGCCGTCCTGGCGCGTTGCCACGCTGTTGCCGCAGTGGAACGGCGTCATGCTGGGCCTCACCGCAATGGCCCAGTTCGGCGTCAGCCTGTTGATCGACCGCCGCTATGAGGAAAGGCGGCACTTCCTGCGGAATTACTTCTGGATCATCTGGTATCCGATGGCGTTTTGGCTGCTGACGACGATGACGACCGTGGTGGCCGTGCCGCAAACCTTGCTGCGACAGCGCCCCACCCGCGCGCGTTGGGTCAGCCCGGATCGGGGGATCGGACGGTCGGGTACGCCGGGTTCGGAGGAGCGGGGATGACCGAGCGGTCGCGTCCGCGCATTCCGGCGATCGTGCGCCGCCCGGATCTCATCGGCGTGACGAGCAAGGGGCTGTTTGCGGCCATGGGAGCCCTGGGGTGGTTCATCTGGCTGCACATGCTTTCGCCGCTGGCGGCCGCGCTGGCATGGTGGTTCGGATACCGCCGGTTCGAGGACTATGTTCTCGCCGATGCCGTGCGTACCGTGCAGACCTTGCGGATCTATGCCGTGGTGGTGGGCGCCGCCGGTGGCATGTTCATTTTCTGGAGCCTTTACAACTGGATCCGGTTTCGCCGGCGCGGCCGCCGCGGCGCGCCGGCATCGGTGCTGCCCGGGGAGATCGGGCGTGCGTTTGGGATCCCGGACGAGGCTGTGCTGGTGGCGCAGCGTGGCAAGGTCGTGATCTTCGACTTCGATGACGATGGACGAATCCTGGATGTCCGTGCAGCCGATGCGGTCAGCGGGGACGGCGGATCGGCCGACGACGGCGTCGAGGTCTGACGGGCGCCGCAGCCGCAATCAGCCCCCGATCCATCCCCTGCGCAGTCGCCGGACCGGAAGCGTCGGGCGCGGGTCGAGGGACAGTTTCCAGGAAACCGGAGGTTGCGCCCCGGTCCGTACCGTGAAACGCAGCAGTTCATCGCGGCGGAATGCCAGGATTTCGGCATTTGTGCCGGGCGGGATTCGCGCGAGCAGCGCATCGAGCCGGTTGTGGCCGGCGCGCAATCCGTCGACGGCGACGATCTGGTCGCCGGCGGACAGGCCCGCGCGCTGGGCCGGCCCGCCATCGAAGGCGACACGGATCCGGCCGTCCGCCAGGTCGACCCGGCACCCGAGGCGGGCGAAGTGCAGCGGATCGGGCGTTGGTCCGGCGTCGACCCGCACCCCGAATTTCGGCAACAGCGCGGAGAGATCGGGGTCGTCGGTTTCCCGGGTCCAGGCGGCGATCCAGGGCCCGGCATCGACCCCCGTCGCCTCCAGGACGACGTCCGCGATCTCGTCCTCGGCGACGCCGGCGTAGTCCGCCCCGGCCTGCTTGTAGCGGCGCCAGAGATGGCGCATGACGTCGTCGAGGGATCGCCGCCCTGCCGTCTCGCGGCGGATCGACAGGTCCAGTGCAAGCGCCACCAGGGCGCCCTTCTGGTAGTAGCTCACGACGGCGTTCGGCGTGTTCTCGTCGGGCTTGTAGTACTTGATCCAGGCGTCGAAGGAACTCTCGGCCAGGCTTTGCTTGCGCCGCCCGCCGTGCTGCAGGACCGAAGCCATCGTCCGCGTGAGCGTGTCGAGGTACTGCTCGCGGCGGAGCAGGCCGCAGCGCACCAGCGCCAGGTCGTCGTAGTAAGAGGTGAATCCTTCGAACACCCAGAGGAGCGTGGTGTGGTTCTCGCGGGTGAGGTCGTAGGGGATGAACGCGGCGGGGCGGATCCGTTTGACGTGCCAGGAGTGGAAGTACTCATGGCTTGCAAGGCCGAGGAAGCGGCGGTACCCCTCGGTGCTCGCCTGCATCCCGACATGGGGCAGGTCGTCGCGGCGGCATAGCAGTGCCGTGCTGGCGCGGTGCTCGAGGCCGCCGTAGCCGTCGTCGACGGCAAGGGTCAGGAACGTGTAGCGGGCGAACGGCGGCATGCGCGAGCGCGGCTCGAACATGCGCGCATGTGCGGCGCAGACCTGCGCCAGATCCGAGGCCAGTCGTTTGGGATCGAGGTGCGGGCCGGCGCCCGTTACGGCGACGTCATGCGGCACGCCCTGGACGTCGAAGCGCAGCGAAACGAAGCGGCCCATTTCCACGGGCGCATCGATCAGTTCGTCATAGTCCTTGGCGCGATAGCGGCCGAATCCGCCCCGTGCGGTTCCTGCGCAGGGTTCGAGCGCGGTGGCCAGGTGCCAGTCGCGGGCCGCCGGATCCTCGGGGGCGAGGATTTCGATCTCGCAGGGGTCCCGTTCCCGGCCCACGGGAAGCAGGAACACGCTCGAGCCGTTGAAAAAGCCGTGCGTGGTGTCGAGATGCGCGGCGCGTACCGAAAGATCGTGGGCATAGACCTCGTATGCGAGCGTGAGGGATGCGGGCTTTGCGGGGACCCGGCGGCGGGCCGCCGCCCCGATCGGCGCGCAGCGCCAGGTGTGCTTGTCGATTTTCTCGATCGGCACCGGTCGCCCCCGCCCGTCCCGGGCGTGCACGCGCAGGACGCTGCGCGCGAAGTCACGGATCATGTAGCTGCCGGGGATCCAGGCGGGGAGGAGGAATCGCTGCTCGTGCAGGTCGGGATCGTCGATCCGGACGGTGACGTGGAACGTGTTTCTGCCGAGATCGACGGGGCGGATTGCGTAATGCGTAGTCATGGCAACAATATTACGGAACTATTGAAAAATACTGGATTTTTTTGCCCAGGACATGGCAGAATCCTTCTCCGGTCCGAGCCGGAATGCGGTTCCCAGAAGTGCTCCGGGGATCGGGCCAGATCGGAGGCGCGTTGGGTTTTGCCGTTATCCCACTTCGTCAGTCCGCGCTGGAATCTACGCTTCAGCAGGAAGCGTTCGAACATCTTCCTCTGGCCTGCGTCTGTCTGAACGCTTCGGCGCAAATTCTCGCCGCCAATCGCGCGTTCGCGCGGATGGTCGGAGCCGCCGAGGGCGGACTCGTCGGGAGCAATCTCGCCGAATTGCCGCTCGTTGCGCGCCCGCGGGCGTTCCCGCGGCGCTGGTCCCGGTTCTGGATCCGCCTCCTCGAGCGCAGAACCATGGCCCTGCGCGTGCGTGGCGGCGCGCTGCGCGGCAAGCGCCTCACGCTCCATATCTCGGCATCGATGCCGCGCAGCGACGGCGAGTTGATCGCCGTTTTGCTGATTCGCGAATCCGGCATGGATGTCGCGGTGCGTTTGGGGGCGGCGCAGTCGGCGGCGTATGCCGACCCGGCGGTGGCGGCGACGGTGTTGTTGGCGCCGGATCGGCGGGTCTTGACGGCGGCGGGGCGGATTGGCGGCTTTCTGGGGGTGCGCGCCGTCGAGGCCCAAGGGGTGCCGTTCGAATACCTGCTGGACGAGGCGACGGCGCGGGAGTTTCTGCTTGCGGTCGATGGACTGCCGTCCCGCCCGATCCGTGCGGAGGTCACGCTTTCCGGAATGATGCGGAATATCGCCGAGGGTGCGACGGCGCGGCGCATCGCCCTGACGGTGACGAATTTCGTCGGGGTCATGGGGATCGACGGCCTCCTGGTGCAGGTGCGCGATGCGGCGGAAGAGGGCGGCGTACAGGCGCCCGCCAGCCGCCTCGGGGACCGCCTGCTGCAGATGACGGTGCAGTCCCATGCGGACTTCCTGCAGTCCCTCGCGGGGGTGCTGCAGTCGAGTGCCGATGCCCTGCGGGCATCGATCGTGGGGTTCTGGCGGACGGATCGGACGTCCGGAAAGCTGGTTTGCGAGGCGGTGTACTCGCGGCCGGAACAACGGTTGCTGCGCGACTGGGTCGGCATGCCGTTCCCGGAGGTCGGCGTCGTCGAGCCGATGGCGCGCCTGCACGATCGCGCCCCGCTCGCGCTCGACGACCTTGGGCGGGATGACGCGGGTCGAAGGGGGGCGCGGTGGCGCGGGATCCGTGCATTCTTGTCCGCGCCGGTCCTGATCGAGGGCGAGCCGGCCGGGGTGATCGCCGCGGCCGATACGGTACCGCGGCGCTGGACGGACGAGGAGGTGGGCTTCGTCGCGAGCGCGGGGCTCATGGTGTCGCTGACCCTGGAAGCGGCCCAGCGCGCCGAAGTCGAGGGCCGGGTCGAGCAGCTGGCCTGGTATGACGCGCTCACCGGGTTGCCGAACCGCAACCTTCTCCGGGAATCGTTGCGGGACGCCCTGTCGTCGGCCGCCGAAAACAAGACGCGGGTCGGCGTGCTGCTCATCGACCTGGACCGCTTCAAGGACGTCAACGACACGCTCGGCCATCTGGTCGGCGATTCCCTGATCAAGTCGGTTGCGGACACCCTTCGCCAGGTCGCCGGCGGAGAGGCGGTGGCCCGGCTGGGCGGCGACGAGTTTGTCGTCGTCTATGACGGGTTCTCGCATCGCCAGGAGGTGGCCCAGCTCGCCGCCCAGGTCGCGGGGGCGCTCCATCGCAGCGATTTCGTTCCCAACGTCATGGCGCAGGTTTCGGCGTCGATCGGCGTGGCCTTGTACCCGGAGCACGGTCGGGAAATCGGAACCCTGCTCAAGTACGCGGACGCCGCCATGTATCAGGCCAAGCGCGACGGCGGGAACCAGGTGCGTTTCTTCAATCCCATCCGGTACGAGCGGGAGGCCCAGGAATTGCGCCTGGGCGTGGAATTGGCGCGGGCGGTGCAGGCCGAGTCGCCCCAGCTCTTCCTCGAGTACCAGCCGCAGGTCGACATGACCACGCGCCGGGTCGTGGGTCTGGAGGCGCTCGTGCGCTGGCGCCACCCGGTTCGCGGTGTCCTGATGCCCGATCGGTTCATCGAGGCGGCCGAAACGGGCAGGTTGTCGGAGCGGATCACCTCCTGGGTCGTGCATGAGGCCTGTGCCCAGATCGTGCGGTGGCGTCAGGCCCACCCCGAGTTCGACATCCCGATCTCGGTCAACGTCGCCGGGCGGGAGTTCGGCTCCAATACCTTGCCGGCGCTGGTGCGCTCGGCCCTGGCGCGCTTCAATGTCGACCCCCGAATGATCAACCTGGAGGTGACCGAACGCACGGTCATCCGCGACGGCGAAGCCGACAACGACGTCATCGGCGAATTGCGCGCGCTCGGCGTCGGCCTGGTGCTGGACGACTTCGGAACCGGCTATTCGACTCTCGGCTATCTCCGCCGCCTGCCGATCCGGGCGATCAAGATCGATCGGATGTTCGTCGAGGGTCTGCCGCACGACCCGGATGGCTGCGCCATCGTCCATGCCCTGCTTGCCGTCGCCCGGCATTTCCGCCTTGCCGTGGTTGCCGAGGGCGTGGAGCGCGAGGAGCAGGCCGGGTATCTCCATGCCCAGGGCTGCGCCTATGCCCAGGGAAACCTGTTCGCGCGGCCGATGTCCGCGGCCGAAATCGAGGGCCTGATCGCCTAGGGCGCCGCCCTCGCCCCCGCCCTCGCCCCCGTCGGGCGGCCTGTCGGCCCTCCGAAATGGCCGATTTTTTCCTTTTTATATCAAATGCTTGCAAAGGCCCTCAGAGAGGGCCATTTTCAAATTTGACAGGACTCTTTCTCATCCCCATAATCTCGTTTCTCTGCTGCTCGCGCTGCAAAACGCAAGTGCCCCTGGTACTTGCCTGGCGGGTGGCGGTGTTCTTTAACAAGAGAAACAACCGATAAGCGTGGGCGCTTGATGGGTAGGCGCAACCGCACGACGGTCCCGGTTTCGGGTTCGTTGGCGGATTGTCTCAACTCAAAGAGTAGCTCACGGATTGAAGTAACGATCAATTCCGCGAGTATAGAAAGCGGACGTACGTAAGTATGTTTGCTAAGGATTTGAACTGAAGAGTTTGATCCTGGCTCAGATTGAACGCTGGCGGCATGCTTTACACATGCAAGTCGAACGGCAGCACGGGGGCAACCCTGGTGGCGAGTGGCGAACGGGTGAGTAATACAT
>JAKCCX010000145.1 GCA_021838715.1 Pseudomonadota bacterium
CATGGAGCGCTCGCAGGAAACGCTGGCGCGCAATGTGGGCAATTTCCAGGAACAGGCGATAGAAGACCGCCGCAGCTTGGTCACGGCCCGCCCGGCGCCCGCGCGCGGCGCCTTTGTGCACTGGTTCGGCCGGCAGAAAGAGCCGGGTATCCAGGCCGTCGCCGAACGGCCGGCCGGACAAGAGGGCTGAGGCGCGGCGTCGCCGTTGAAGCCTATTTTCGCGGCTACCTCCTCAGGTTGCCGCGTGCCTAAAGCGTGCGCGCACCCATGGGGCGCCGACTGCCGAAACATGAGAACAAAAGGTAGGCCGCGGCCCACGGGCTTGTGATGGGCTTATGCGTGCCCATGATCCGCACGGAGGGGCGGCTCGCCATGTCGGCGATGATAAAGCCGATGCCCGGCGCCGCCACGCGCGATCCCTGCGTCCTCCGAGACGGCGAGCGGTTAGCTGTCGGGCACGAGCGGCAGGCCCTCGGCTTCCCACAGCACGCAGCCGCCGGCGAGGTTGCGAACGTCGGCAAAGCCCATCTGCTGCAAGGTATCGGCGGCAAGCGCGCTACGCGCCCCCGATTCGCAATACACCACCACGAGCCGCCCGTGGGCCGAGCACAGCGGTTCGGCGCGATGCGGGCTCGTGGGACAGGCGGCTCCCTCGAGCGTTCCGCGCGGGATCAGGATCGCCCCGGGGATATGGCCGCGCGCAAACTCCGCGGGTTCGCGCACGTCGACTACAAGCACCGCCTCGTTGTCCTCGAGAAGGTTGTCGAGCTCTTCCGCGGGGATCTCACGGATGCGGCGCCGGGCGTGGGCGACGAAGTCGCCGATGGTCATGGGCATGACGGGCTTATCCTCGATGGGGTTATCGTCATTCATTAAAGCATGGTCCGTCTGAGCACAGCGTCAAATGTCTCATCGTCGGTCACCGGCGCTTCGCACTGCAGGCCCTGGCAGGCGTAGGCCACCACCGCACCCGAGGGCGCGCGGGCGGCGAGCCCCGGCGGCAAATCCTGGGCGTCGGCGGGGATGGCGTAGACCGCGCGGCGCGGCGCAAAACCGGCCTGGGCGCGTTCGTGCCAGTGGGCCAGCGCGCCCGAAGTCCCACGCAGGACGATGATGGCCGGCGGGTCGCTCGCGTCCTCAAAGGCTTCTATCAGCGCGGCGTGCAGGGAGGCGTGGCGCGCAAGCGCCGCCAGGCCCGCATCGACGGCCTTGCGCGCGAAGGTCTCGAGCACCGGGTCGGCCAGCAGATGGGCGAGACGCAAAAGCGCCGAGGCGGCCACGGCATTGCCGGATGGCAGCGCATCATCGGAGAAGGATTTCGGCCGGTAGAGGGGTATCGCCTGGTCGCTGGCGGTAAAGTAAAAGCCGCCGTTCTCGTGATCCGCGAAATCCGCGAGCAGGACGTCGGCCAGGGCTTGGGCGAACATGAGGTCGCCCTCGCGCCAGCGCGTCGCCATGAGTTCCAGTATCCCGTCGAGCAAAAACGCGTAGTCATCCAGATAACCGTAAGGGCTCGTGCGGCCATCCTTGGTGACCGCCGCAAGCCGCGTGCCGTCCCAGAGATCAGTACGCATCCGATCACAGGCGCGGCACGCCGAATCGATAAACCGTGGGATGCGAAGCAGCCGCCCGGCGCGCGCCAGACCCTTGATCATAAGTCCGTTCCAGGCCGTCAGGATCTTGTCGTCGCGGCCGGGGCGCACGCGATGCGCGCGCACGGCGATGAGCCGGTCGCGCGCCCGGGCGAGGCGCAGCGTCGCCTCCTCAAGCGACAGCGCCAAACGCGTCGCGATATCCGCAAGGGGGGTTGCGATCATGAGATGGTAGGCGTGTCCCTCGAAATTCGGCGCCCTGTCCAGGCCATAATACGGGATGGCCACCGCCGCCTCATCGGGATCGAGCGATTCCTCGAACTCCGACCGCTGCCACAGATAAAAGGCCCCCTCCTCGCCGCCGCTGTCGGCGTCGAGGGTGGCGTAGTAACCGCCTTGCGGGGCCTCCATGTCGCGCCGCACAAAGTCGCCGGCCGCGATCGCCGCATCGCGAAAACGGGCGTCGCCGGTGGCCACGAAGGCCTCGGCATAGAGCGGGATCAATTGCGCGTTGTCGTAGAGCATCTTCTCGAAGTGCGGGATGTGCCAGCGGGCATCGACGCTATAGCGGAAGAACCCCCCCTCCAGGTGGTCAAAAAGTCCACGGTCGGCCATCGCGTGGAGGCTTGCGCGCGCCATGGACCGCGCCTCTTGATCCGCATGGCGGGCGAATGCCAAAAGCAGCCGGCGCACGCCGCCGGGATGCGGAAACTTCGGGGCGCCGCCGAATCCGCCGTCGATCGTGTCGAATTGCCCTTTGAGCTCGGTCACGGCGCGATCCGCGGGGGATTCATCGGTCATTGCCTCGGACGCGGCCGCCGCCGGGTCACCCGCGGCGAGGATCTCGCGCAGCCGCGGACCCTGCGCCGTCAGTTCCGCGCGGTGCTCGCGAAAGTAACGTTCCACATGCACGAGTAGGTCGGGAAACGCCGGCAG
>JAKCCX010000146.1 GCA_021838715.1 Pseudomonadota bacterium
ATCTGCTGCTCTTCGGCGGATCCTGGGGCAGCACGCTGGCGCTGGCCTACGGTGAAGCGCACCCCGACCACTGCCTCGGATTCATCCTGCGCGGCATCTTTCTCGGCCGCGACGGCGAAATCGACTGGTTCCTCTACGGCCTGCGGCAGATTCAACCGGAAGCCTGGCGGCGGTTCGCGGAAATCCTGCCGGCGGACGAGCGCGGCGACCTGCTGCGGGCCTACCTGCGCCGCCTGTTCGACCCCGATCCGGCGGTGCACGTCCCCTTTGCCCGCGCCTGGAGCACCTACGAAGGGAGCTGCTCGACGCTGCAGCCGAAGCCCGACCTGGTCCGCGAATTCTCGGACGAGGCCACCGCGCTGGCGCGCCTGGAAGCCCACTATTTCGCGCACCGCTGTTTTCTCGCACCCAATCAGCTGCTCGACAACCTCTATCGTATCCACCATCTGCCGGCGGCCATCATCCACTCGCGATACGACCTGGTCTGCCCCATCGTGAGCGCCGACGAACTCGCCCGCGCCTGGCCGGCCGCCCAGTACACGGTGGTCCCGGATGCCGGCCATTCGGTGTGGGAACCCTCGGTCCGCGCCGCGGTGATGCGCGCGATCGAGGGATTCAAGGCACGCTGGTCGCATCGCAACGGCGCACCCCATGACGACCCGAACCATTGATCGCGCCCGCGCCATGAGGTCTTCCGCATCCGCCGTTGCCGGCCGATTTTCCCGCCTGCCGTACGCCGCCCAGCTGGCGATCCTGATCGCCGGCCAGGTCGCGCTCTGGACCGTGCTGAGCGCGGTCAGCCAGACGGCTCCGCCCTGGGACAACATCGAGGAACTGGTCTGGTCGGCGCATCCGCAGTGGGGCTATTACAAACATCCGCCGATGCCGGCGTGGATCCTCTACGCCTTCACCACCGTCTTCGGCCACGGCATCTGGGTCACCTACCTCGCCGCCGAAGCCTGCGTCGCCGTCGGCCTGGCCTACGTCTGGCGGCTGGGCTGCGCCGTGACCACGCCCGCGCGTGCCCTGCTCGCCACCGTGCTGGTGTCGCTCGTCGCCTACTACAACGTGCGCGGGATGTACTTCAACCACAACACCGTGCAGATCCCCCTGGTGGCGGCGGCGACGTTCACGTTCTACCGCGCGGTCCGCGACGGCCGCATCCGCGACTGGGTCGGCTTCGGCATCGCGGCGGGCCTGTGCATGCTGGCGAAATACAGCGCCGCGCTGCTCTTCGTCGCATTCGGTGCCTACCTGCTGCGCCGCGGCCGCATCGCCGAGCGGCGCACCGCGCGCGGCCTCGCCGCCGCGACCGCCACCGGCCTGCTCGTTTTCTCGCCGCACTTCGCGTGGATCGCCGCCCACCATTTCGAGCCGATCCGCTATGCCGCCGAATCCACCCACCTCGAAGGCGGACAGTCGTTCTCCCAGGCGCTCTCCGCCGCGCACTTCCACGCGCTCTCGGGTTTCCTCGGCTCCGAACTCGCGCGCCTGGCGGTGTTTCTCGCCGTGGCCGCATGGCTGGCCCGGGTATCGCGCCGCACCGACGCCGACGCCGCCTCGGCGCCGCGCTGGAATCATCCCGACGACTGGGAGTTCCTGCTCTATGCCGGGCTGGGGCCGCTCGCCGTCACGCTGGCGCTGGGCGTGCTCGGCGGCATCTACCTCGAAAGCTCCTGGGTGACGATGTACTTCGGCCTCTTCGGCCTGCTGGCGCTGCACTGGATCCGCTCCGGCGACGACGAGCGCACGCTCGCTCGCGCGATCCGCGCGACGGTCGTGCTGCAGGTGGTGACGGCGGTGGCGCTGGCGTTCACGTCGGCGGTGCTGCTCGACCGCCTCGGGCGTGCTTCGCGCAACAACTACCCGGGACCGGCGCTCGCCCGGGCGGCGGCGGCGGTCTGGCGTGCGCACCAGCCGGGGCCGTTCGCCCTGCTCATCGGCGACACCTGGATGGGCGGCAACGTCGTCGAAGCCTTGCGGCCGCACGGCCCGAGGCTGATCATCGACGGCAGCTTCGCCAAGACCACCTGGATCTCCCCGCAGGCGCTGCAGGCCTGCGGTGCGCTGGTCCTGGTCGACCGTTCCCCCAAGGCGAACATGATCAGCACCGACACGGCGTCGCTGGCGGCGCAGCTCGCCCGCGCCACCGTGCGCGGACGCATCGACATCCCATGGGGAACGCGGGCGAAGGGCCCGCGCGTGATCGCCGACTGGGGCATCCTGCCGGCACAGGATCCGCAACGCTGCGCCGCGTTGCGCAACGGCGATCAGTAGGCGTAGAAGGGGGCCCGTCCCTGCGGGAAGGAACCCTGGTAGACGACGTACATGGTCTTCCCGAAAAAGAAGGGCGCCCCCCAGACGTCCTGGGGCGTACTCGAATTGGCCGCCAGGTCGTCGAACGCCCAGTATGTCGGGTACGGATACTGACTCGACAACGTCTGCTCGCTCGTCACCGAAACCGCTTCCGGGTATGGCTGCACGACGAGTTGTCCGGTCGTATTGAGATCGGAA
>JAKCCX010000055.1 GCA_021838715.1 Pseudomonadota bacterium
GTCCACGATCGCTGAAATACGCAGCGGAAGTGTTTGATCGGGATCAAGCAGCGCATGGCCTCCGGCGAAGCGCCCGCTGTCGCCGTCTTCCTGATTTGCCTGGTTTGTCAATTGCCGCGTACGGGGAGACCTGATGCGGGTGGGCGGACTCGGGCACACCCTGTTCCCCCTGCGGCCCGAATCCGGATGGTCGGCGGAGGAAATCTGCCGGGCGACATCCGTTGCGAGGAAAGCTGAGGCAAACTAGTGTCCTGAGTCGGCGCTTTGCCAATCGGGCCCAAGACCCGGCACGGCTCGACTCCACCGGTCCTCCATGAACCAACCCGCCTCCACGATTGCCGCACGGTGGCGCATTCGAGAATGACTATGCCCAAGGAGCGATCCGAGCATTCGCCGGGCCATGGCACCGTCCCGCGGCAGGCGGTCTTGCTGGGTCAGGCGCGTCTGCTCGAGTGGGATGACGCGATGGCCACGGGCATTTCCGCGGTGGACGCGGAGCATCGGCAGTTGCTGGATATTTTTCGGCGCATCGCGGGTGCCGGCGAAATGTCGCCGGAAGCGGTCGCGGGGTTTCTCAATGAGTTGGGTGATTACTCCCGTTCTCACTTCCGGGAGGAAGAGCGCCTGATGCAGGACGGGCGCGTCAGCCCCGAGCACCGCGCCATGCACCTCCAGGCGCATGCGCAGTTCGCCGACTTCCTGCGGCGCACGCGATCGTTGATCGGGCACTTCCTCGGCGGGGTACGTGCCGAATTGCTGGCCTATCTGGCGCAATGGCTGCTGTACCACATCATGGAGGTCGACCAGGCCATGGCGCGGGAAATCCAATCCGGCCAGGGCGGCGCGGAAGTCATCGACGGCGCCGGAGTGCAGCGGGGCAACGCGCGATTGCAGATTTCCCGGCTTCTCGGCGAACTCTCCGACGGGCTCGGGGAAAAGACGTTGGATCTCTTGACGCAGCAGAAGAAATTGCTCGACTTGCAGGCGCTTCACCGGGCGCTTTTGCAATCGGCCGACGTGCTGATTCACAACTGGAACGAGCAGGATATTCTCGACAGCCTCTGTCGCAGATTGACCCAGGAAGCGTTGTTCCGCTCGGTCTGGATCGGCAGACCCGGAGAGTCGGGCATTTTCGATGTCCTGGCGCTGGCCGGCGAAGGGGCGGATCAGGTCCGGAAATCGCCGCCGAGACTTGCCGACGGCGAAACGGCATCGGTCGCGACCAAGGCATGGAATCGTCGTGGCGTGGTCGTTTGCAACGATACGTTGTCGGACGACACGCTGCGGCCCTGGCATGCGGAGTTCGCCGTGCATGGCTGGCACAGCGTGCTTGCGATTCCGGTCGCGCGCGCCGGTCAGATGTGGGCGATTCTGGTGTTCGCGTCGTCGCGACCGGGCTGCTTCGACGCCCAGACGGTGGAGGTGTGTTCCCGCATCGGTGCGCTGCTCGGGTACGGCCTCGACGAGTTCGACCTGAAGCGCCGCATCCGCCTCTTGCAGGAGCGCGATGCGCGCATGGCCCGCACGGACGCGCTCACGGGCTTGCCGAACCGGTTCGCGCTCGAGGAGCACCTGCCGCAGGCCATCGCCCGCGCGCTGCGGCGGGGAAAGTCCCTGGCCGTGGGGATGATGGACCTCGATGACTTCAAGCCGATCAACGATCAACTGGGGCACGAAGCTGGCGACGGCCTGTTGCGGCGGGTTTCGCAAAGCCTGCTCGATCTGCTGCGCGACTCCGATTTCATCGCCCGTCTGGGGGGCGACGAGTTCGTCGTGGTGTTGGAAGATCTGGATTCGGGTCAGGAGCTTGCGCAACTGACGACGGCGCTCACCCGCCTGCATCGGGCGGTGGAGACGCCGTTCGCGTTGGGTGCGGACTCGGAACATGTCGTGTCGATCGACATGAGCATGGGTGTCGCGCTGTATCCCAATGATGGAATCCAGGCGGAATTGCTGCTGCGCCATGCCGATGCGGCGATGTATCAGGCCAAGCAGCGCAAGCGGGGTCGGGCGCGATGGTGGGCGCTCGGCGCAGCGCCGGCGTTGGAGCAGCGCGAGGAAACCGCGTTCGATGCGTTCGGCGAGGAGGCGCAGGAACTGATGCGGACCTTGGCGCCGCACCTGGACGTCCTGGCGGAGAAGTTCACCGTGTCGTTCTATCGGCAACTGGAAGCCCAGTCGGGTTGCGAAGGCATCCTCGCCTCGCTCTCGGCGGACGAACTGCAGTTGCTCAAGCGCAAGCAAGCCTCGCACCTGCGATTTCTGCTGGACCCCCTCGCCACCGAGGATGAGGTGACCGCGGCGGCCCGGCGGCTCGGCACCGTCCATGGCTTGATCGGCGTCACGGGCGCATGGATGACCTGGGCCGTGGGCATGTATCGCGACCTGTTGCGAACGCATCTGGATGGCATGCTGTTCACGGCGCGTACCCGCTACCGGATCCTGCGCGCCGCCGATATCCGCCTGCAACGGGATCTCGAGAGTCAGCTGCACGCGATGCAGAACGTGCTGGAGCAGTATCAGGCGCTGCTGGCGCGGCCGATCGGCGGCCGGACGCTCGCAACCGACTGGATCGCCGTCGAACTCGATGCGCTCGCGGCATTGCCCGGCATGTGCGTTGCGTTGGTATGGCGACCCGATCCGAAGAACTGGCTGGTGGTCGAACGGGCATCGGGCGAGCGGGCCGATGCGCTGGTCGAAGCCTTTCGGGTGCAGGACCTTTATCCCACGCTGGATCCGCGCGATGCGCGCGGCCGGGGCCTGGTTGCCACGACGTGGCGCTCCGACACCCAGCAGGAAACCGGGAATTTTTCCGCGGAGGCGTGCGCCAGGCCGTGGCAGGCGCTGATGAAACAGTTCGGCATCCGCAGCGCGGCGACGATTCCGATCCATCAGCGGGACACGATCCATGCCGTGCTGATGCTGTTCGGCGCCCATCCCAACCAGTTTTCCCCGGGATGGATGCGGACCTGGCGCATGTCGCTGCAGCACCGCTGGGATGCGGTGGCCGCGGCCTGGCACCGCGGGCAGGCGATCGACAAGGCGGAGGCCGCGCACATTCGCGCGCTGCTCTACGGAGGCGGACTCGAGATGTTCGTGCAGCCGGTCGTACACCTCGCCGACGGCGCACTGGTGAAGGTCGAGGGCTTGGCGCGGTTGCGGACGCCGGAGGGCGGAATTCTGACGCCGGACCGGTTCCTGCCGGCGCTGGGCGACACCGATCTCGACTCCCTTTTTCGGCAAGGCCTGGCACAGGGCCTCGGCCACCTTCGTCGCTGGCGCGATCAAGGCCTGGATCTCGGTCTGTCCATCAATATTGCGCCGAGTTCGCTGGTTCATCCCGATTGCGCGCGATGGATCGACGAGGCGCTGCGCGAGGCCGGCGTGGCGCCGAATCACCTTACGCTGGAACTCCTGGAAAGCCAGACGTTGGAAGATGAGGCGGTCGGGGAGTCGATCAGCCGCATCGCCATGCGCGGCGTGCGGTTCGCGCTGGATGACCTGGGAGCGGGGTTCAGCAATCTGAATCGCTTGGCGCGATTGCCCTTCCAGTTGATCAAGATCGATCAGAACATCGTCAGGGACCTGCTATCGGATCCGATCAAGTCCTTGAGTCTCATCCGCACGCTCGTGCAGGTCGGGCAGGATCTGGAACAGGAGGTCGTCGTCGAGGGCCTCGAGGACGACGGCGTCATCGAAGCGGCGATCCGGTTGGGTTGCCGCCTCGGGCAGGGCTACGGGTTGGGCCGGCCGATGCCTGCGGCGGCATTGACGGAATGGATCGAAAGCCGGTCGTATCGCGGGCCGCCCGATCGTCGCCTGCAGAGCTGGCCCGGTGCCTTGGCGTTCGAGTGGATGGTGATGCATGACCCGTTGCACCTGCGCCATCCGGGGGACCTGGCCTCGTGTCCGATCACGGAGTTCTTCCTGGAACAGGGAGTCGACGACGCCGTGGCCCTGGACTGGCATCGGCAGATTCATGACGAACTCGACGAATCGGTGCGGAGCCAGGTGAAGCGGAGCCTGCTGGAGTGGATGGCCAGGAAAATCCGGGACACCGCGGGCCGGCATTGACGGCGGTGGGGACGGCGGACGGACGAGGCGGGCGTTCCCGTTCGCATCCCGCGGCGCCTCCGCGTCGGGCCGAGACTGGTCGATCGCCCGGATTTTCCGCTTGCCGCGGAAATCTCGGGAAAAATTCGTGGTGCCCGGAGAGGGAATCGAACCCACACTCTGTTGCCAGAACCGGATTTTGAGTCCGGCGCGTCTACCAGTTCCGCCATCCGGGCCGGGATGCGGCGCACCCGGGACCGGGTGCGGAAAGTCCGTGATTATGTCAGATCTCGACGTTGTCGATCAGCCGCGTCGTCCCCAGGCGTGCCGCGGCGAGCGCGACCAGCGGCGCTTGCTCGTCGCCGGGACGGTCGAGGTCGGTCTGGCGGCGGATCGCGACGTACTCGGGCTGCCATCCTGCTGCGGCGAGCGCGTTCGCGGCCCGGGCTTCGAGCGCGGGGAAGTCGCCCCCACCGGCACGGATACGATCGCGCAGCGCGCAGAGTTCGCGGTACAGGCGCGGCGCCTCGGCACGTTCGGCGGCGTCGAGATACCGGTTGCGCGAGGACATTGCCAGCCCGTCGGGCTCGCGCGTCGTCTCACCGGCGACGATCTCGGTGGGCAGCGAGAATTGCCGGCACATCGCGTGCACGACCCGCCACTGCTGGTAGTCCTTCTTGCCGAACACGGCGACTCGCGGCTGCACGCAGGAGAACAGCTTGAGCACCACGGTGGCCACGCCGCTGAAGAAGCCGGGCCGGAATTCGCCTTCGAGGATGTCGCCGAGGTCGCCCGGCGGTTGCACCCGGAAACCCTGCGGCTCGGGGTACATCTCGGCCACCGTCGGCGCGAAGAGGGTGTCGACGACATTGTGGGCGCGAAGCGTCGCAATGTCGTCGTGCAAGGTCCGGGGATAGCGGTCGAAGTCCTCGTTGGCACCGAACTGCAGCGGGTTGACGAAGATCGATGCGACGACCGGATCGCCGTGGGCGCGTGCCGTCTGCATGAGCGCGAGATGCCCGGCGTGGAGGTTGCCCATGGTGGGAACGAATGCGATGCGGTCCTGCCCCCGCAGCGCAGCGCGCAGTTCCGCGACGCTGTGGATGACATTCACGTCGCGGCCTTGCCGGCGGGGGCGCCGACGGCGATCGCCTTGGCTCCGGATCCGGACAGGCGCTCGATCTCCTGGGGCTCCAGGTGCGCAAGCAGCCCCGCCGCCGGTCCATGCCCCGGAATCTGTATTCCCGGTGCGAGGTCCAGCAGCGGTGTCAGTACGAATGCGCGTAGGTGCATGCGCGGGTGCGGAAGCACCAGCGGGTCCGAGCGGACGATCAGGCTTTCCATCAGCAGCAGATCGAGGTCGATCCGTCGTGCCTCCTTGCGGGCATTCGGGGCGGCCGGTACCGCGCTGCGCCGTCTTCCGAGCATGATCTCGATGTCGCTGAGATGGAGCAGCAGTCCATACGGATCGAGATCGGTGTCGATCGCCGCCACCGCGTTGACGAAGTCGGGTCCTTCGGCATCGATGGGAGCGCTGCGGTAGAAGGGCGAGACATCGGCGACCGCCGTGCCTTCGATGCCCCCGATCGCCTCGATGGCGGCGCGAAGGTTCTCGGCGGCGTCGCCCTGGTTGGCGCCCAGACCGATGTAGGCGCGGCGCCGGGCGGCACCGGGTTCCGGCGCCGTCGCGCCGGGATCGGCGGACCCGATGTCCGCGCTTGCCGGGGCAGCGAGGGAGGCGGGGCTCGCGATGGTGGCCTCCCTACGCCCCGTCGGTTGCGGCGTCGGGGCGTTCTTCCGCGACTGAATCGCCCGCGGCCCGACGTCGACGGCCGCCCCGCCGCCGCGGTTTGCCGGAAGCGGATGCGGCCCCTTCGCCGCGCGCCGGCGGCTGCGTCATCTGCGCCCGGTCATCGGGGCCGCTATGCAGGAATGCAGACCACCACTGGCCGAGTTCCGCCTGCGCCTCGCCGCTGTCGCACCGCAGTTGCAGGAAGTCGTATCCGGCGCGCAGCCGCACGTGTTCGAGCATGCGGAACGGCATCTGTCCGGTCCGGCGCTCGAAGCGGGGCTGCATCACCCAGATTTCGCGCATGTCGGAGGTGAAGCGGCGATGGATCGCCAACTTCTCCGTCTGTACGTCGAGAACGTGGTCGATCGCCTCGTGCAGCGCCGGGATGCGGTGCGCGCCTGTTGCGGTGCGCGCATTCCATTGCGCCAGCACTTCGTGCCACAACAGGGTCGCGAACAGGAATCCCGGGGCGATGTGCTTTCCGGCGCGTACGCGCTCGTCGGTGCGCGAAAGCGCGAGCATGACGAACCGCTCTCCCTGCGGTTGCTCCAGGATCACGTCGAGCAGGGGGAGCAGGCCGTGGTGCAGTCCCTCCGCGCGCAGCCGTTCGATGCAGGCGACGGCGTGACCGCTCGTGAGGAGTTTGAGCATCTCGTCGAACAGGCGGGCGGCCGGGACGTTGCCGATCAGGTCGGCCAGGCGTCCGATGGGCTCGCGCGTCTCGGCGTCGATCTCGAAGCCCAGCTTGGCCGCGAAGCGAACCGCGCGCAGCATCCGCACCGGGTCCTCCCGGTAGCGCATTTCCGGGTTTCCGATGATGCGCAGGCGCCGCCGCCGGACGTCGCGAACGCCGTCGTGGTAGTCAAGCACCTCCTGGCGCGTCGGGTCGTAGTAGAGCGCGTTGACGGTGAAATCGCGTCGGGCCGCGTCTTCGTGTTGCTCGCCGAAGACGTTGTCGGCCAGCACCCGGCCGTGCTCGTCGGTGTCGCGGTTGCCGTTGGCGAGCGCGCGGAACGTCGACGTCTCGATGGTCTCGCTGCCGAAGAGCACGTGCACGAGCCGGAAGCGTCGCCCGATGATGATCGCCCGCCGGAAGTGCGACTTGACCTGTTCCGGCGTGGCGTCGGTGGCGACGTCGAAATCCTTGGGCGCCACGCCGAGCAGCAGGTCGCGCACTGCGCCGCCGACGATGTAGGCGCGGAATCCCGCCGCCTGCAGCGTCTCGCAGGTGCGGATCGCCGAGCGGGACACCAGCGCGCGGTCGATGCCGTGCTCGGATGCGGGAATGCACCGCGGGGTGCGGCGGATGCGCGGCTTGCGCGCGAGCAGCGTCTGGACGCTTTGAACCAGGCGCTTGATCATGGGGTACCGTACGTCATATAGGGTGGATTCTACGACGCAAGGTCCGGTTCCGCGGCAAGCCAGTCGCGCAGCAGGGGAATCGTGAGCGCGCGTTTGCGTGCCAGGGCGTAGGCGTCGAGGGCATCGAGCACGGAAATGAGCGTGCGCATGTCCCGGGGCAGGCGGGTGAGCATGTAAGGCACCAGTTCGTCGTCGAGGCGCACGCCCAGGGACCCGGCATGGGCGCGCAGCGCCGTCTCCCGGTCCGAGTCGGTGAGCGGGCGCAACCCGAACACCAGCCCCCAGGCGAGCCGTGTGCGGACGTCCTCGCGCAGGTGGCGCAGCTGGGCGGGCGGCGCGTCGGCCGCGGTCACCAGGATGCGGCCCGGGTGTTCCCGCACTTCGTTCTGGCGGACGAAGAGGGCGGCCTGCGCGGCGGCGTCGTAGGCGTGCACGTCGTCGTCGACGAGGATGCCCGGAGTGCCGCCCAGGGCGGCAAGGAGATGGCTGCGGCCGCTGCCTTGCGGGCCCCATAGGTGGATGAACTGCGGGCCGCATCCTGCCTGGGCGTCGCGCAGCGCGGCGAGCGCAGCGCCGTTTTCCCCCGGCACGAAGTTGTCGAGCGTGGGGGCGGGCGGACGGAGCAGGTCCAGTGCGTATTGGTGCGGCCTTCGCGGCGGGGCGGATTCCATGGCGGTCGTCGGGGTGGTGCGGGCGGCGGTCGGGCTGCAATGCGGCGCGGGTACAATCCGTGCCTTCCCAAAAGAGCCGGTAGTTTACGGAAACGCGACATGTCTTCCGCGCAAGATTCCCGTTTCAACGCTCCCATGACCTATGCCGGTGCCGGCGTTTCGATCGATGCCGGCGACGAACTCGTCCGGCGGATCAAGCCGCACGCCGCGCGCACGATGATTCCCGGCGTACTGGCCGGGATCGGCGGATTCGGCGCGCTGTTCCAGATGCCGGCCGGAATGCGCGAGCCGGTTCTGGTGAGCGGAACCGACGGCGTGGGTACGAAGCTCAAGCTGGCGTTCACGCTCGACGGCCATGACGGGGTGGGTCAGGACCTCGTCGCGATGAGCGTCAACGACATCCTGGTCCAGGGTGCGCGCCCGCTGTTCTTCCTCGATTACTTCGCCTGCGGCCGGCTCGACGTCGCGGTGGCGGAACGCGTCGTGGCGGGGATCGCCCGCGGTTGCGAACTGGCGGGCTGCGCGCTGATCGGTGGCGAGACGGCCGAGATGCCGGGGATGTATCCGGACGGGGAGTACGACCTGGCGGGGTTCGCCGTCGGCGCGGTGGAGAAATCGGCCATCATCGACGGTTCGACCATCGGCGACGGCGATGCCGTGCTTGGTCTGGCGTCGAGCGGTCCGCATTCGAACGGGTATTCGCTGATCCGCCGCATCGTCGAGTCCGCCGGGGCCGACTATCAGGGCGACTTCCAGGGGGGCACCCTGGCCCGGGCGCTGCTGGCGCCAACCCGGATCTATTGCAAGCCGGTGCTGGCGGTGCTGGATCGGGTGCCGATCAAGGGCATGGCGCACATCACCGGCGGCGGCCTGCTCGAAAACATTCCGCGGGTGCTGCCGGACGGCACCCAGGCGGTGGTCCGCCGCGAGGCCTGGACCCGACCCGCGATCTTCGATTGGTTGCAGGAGCACGGGCGGGTGGAGGAGCAGGAAATGCACCGCGTGTTCAACTGCGGCATCGGCATGGCGATCATCGTCGCCCGACAGGATGCGCAGCGCGCGGTCGCCGAGTTCACGGCGTTGGGCGAAACCTGCTGGGAAATCGGGTCGATCCGCGCCTGTGCCGCCGATGCGCCCGCGTGCGTGGTGGTGTAAACGCGCGGGCGACCGTGATGTCTAGCAGGCCCGCCTGACGGAAACGTCAGCGCCTGCGGAAATGTCGGCGGGCTTCGGATCCGCGATTTCCCGTTCCAGTTCCGGCAGCGCTTGCTCCGTGAACGGATCGATTCTTCGCGCATCGTCCATCGATCGCAGCCAGGTCATCTGGCGTTTGGCGAGCTGGCGGGTGGCCGCGATGGCCGCCGCACGGAATTGCGCGGGTGGCGTTCCCTGTTCCAGGTGTTCCCAGGCCTGCCGGTAGCCCACGCTGCGCAGTGCCGGGAGATCGGCGTGCAGATCGCCGCGCGCGCGCAGCGCCCGGACTTCCTCCAGAAACCCCTGCGCCAGCATCGCATCGAACCGCGCTTCGATGTTCCGGTGCAGCCGCTCGCGGTCCTCGGGCATGAGGGCCACGGTGCGCACCGGGATCGGGTGGCGTTGCGATTCGCGCAACAGCGCGGAAAGCGGGCGGCCGGCGATCGCGAACACTTCCAGTGCCCGGCCGATGCGCTGGCGGTCGTTGGGTGCGAGCCGGGCGGCGGTTTCCGGATCCACGGCTTGCAGGCGGGCATGCAGCGCCGGCCAGCCCAGGCGGGCGCCGTCGGCCTCCAGCGCATGCCGGACCGCCGGGTCGCTCGGTGGCAGGTCCGCCAACCCTTCGCGCAGCGCCCGCGCGTACATCATCGTGCCGCCCACGATCAGCGGCAGGCGTCCGCGCGCACGGATCTCGCCGACGACGCGTTCGGCGTCGCGCAGAAAGTCGGCGGCCGAGTAGGGTTCCGACGGGTCACGGATGTCGATCAGGTGGTGGGGAACCCGGGCGCGCTCGGCGGCATCGGGTTTGGCCGAACCGATGTCCAGCCCGCGGTAGACCTGCGCCGAGTCGATCGACACGATTTCGGCATCGTGCGCACGCGCCAGTTCCAGCGCGAACCGGCTTTTCCCGCTTGCGGTGGGGCCCAGCAGCAGAACGGCAGGCGCTGCGATCATCGTCCGCGGAGGAACATGCGGTCCAGATCCTCCATGCCGAGCTGCACCCAGGTCGGACGCCCGTGGTTGCACTGGTCCGCGCGCTCGGTCCGCTCCATCCGCCGCAGCAGGGCATTCATCTCGTCGAGCGTGAGGCTGCGATTCGCCCGAACCGCAGCGTGGCAGGCCATCGTGGCGAGGAATTCGTCGCGATATTCGGTGAGGATGCGCTCCGCGCCGGTCTCACGCAGTTGCGCGAGCACACCCCGCACCAGGGCCGGTGCGTCGGAGTCGGCCAGCGGCGCGGGGACGGCGCGCAGCGCGAGCTGGCCGGGGCCGGCGGGACGCAGGTCCAGGCCCATGCGCACGAGCGTGTCGGCGTGGTCTTGCGCGGTGGCGACGTCCAGGGCATCGGCGCGGAAGACGTGGGGGATCAGGAGTTCCTGCCGCGCCGGAGCATCGGCATTCCAGGACTGCTTGAGCTCTTCGTAGACCACGCGCTCGTGGGCGGCGTGCATATCGACGATGACCAGCCCGCGGTCATTGCGGGCAAGCACGTAGACGCCGCCCAGTTGGGCGATCGCGTATCCCAGGGGCGGCGCGAGCGCGGCGGATTCCGCGGCGCCGTATTCCGCGGCAATCCCATGTTCCGCTGCGACCGCATACCCCGCCGGCGCCGGCTCGCGCGCGGCGTCCGCCGGTGAGCGGCCGTTGCCCGCCAGCATGGCGTCGATCCGCGCCCGTGCCGATGCTGAGGGCGCCCCCACGCCAGCGCGGGGGGCGAGCCATGCGGAACCGGCCGGCGACGGCGTGGGGGCTTGCAAGGCCAGGGCGAGGTCGGCCTGCCGCGGTGTTGGCAGATCCCGGGTGCGCGCAGGCGCGGCCGTCGCGGGGTGGGCCGTCGCCGGATTCGGGATCGCCGCGGCGCCGGGTGGCGCGAGCGCGCGTTCGACCGCCTTGCGCACGAATTCATGCACCGCCGAGCCGTCACGGAATCGCACCTCGCTTTTCGCGGGATGGACGTTCACGTCCACGGCGGTCGGATCGATCTGCAGGTACAAACAGTAGGCCGGTTGCGCAGAACCGTGCAGCACGTCGGCGTAGGCTGCGCGCAGGGCGTGGGTGAGGAGCTTGTCGCGGACGTAGCGGTCGTTGACGTAGAAGAACTGCGCGTCGCCGCGCGCGCGGGCCGCGGTGGGCGCGCCGACCCAGCCGCGCACGGCGATCGCGCCGGGCCCGTCCGCGGGCCCGGCCGGTGCGACGGCCGCATCGACCGCCCGGGCTCCCGCCGCAAACCCTTCGGGCATCAGCACGGCGGCACGGTCGCGCAGCGAACCGGCCGGCGCGTCGAGCACCCGCCGCGTGTCGTGCCAGACAGAT
>JAKCCX010000056.1 GCA_021838715.1 Pseudomonadota bacterium
GGACCTGCTCCCCGGCCGCGGCCGCCGCTGCGGGTTCGGCCCCGAACCCGCCCAGAATGACGTTGAAGAACGACCGGTTCATCGCCCGGCACATGATGTACGAGAGGATCGCACCGCTCGACCCCACCAGGCTGCCGGCGATGATGAGCATCGGGTTGTTGAGCGAGAATCCGATCCCCGCCGCCGCCCAGCCGGAATAGCTGTTGAGCATCGACACCACCACCGGCATGTCGGCACCGCCGATCGGAATGATGATGAGCACGCCGAGGGCGAAGGCGATCGCCAGCATCACCAGGAAGGGCCACCACAGCTGGGTCACGACGAAGCCGATGCCCATGCCGATCATCACGCCCGCCAGGACGAGGTTGAGCACGTGCTGGCCCTGGAACACCACCGGTGCGCCGCGGAAGACCCGGAGCTTGTAGCGCCCCGAGAGCTTGCCGAAGGCGATCACGCTGCCCGAAAACGTGATGGCGCCGATGAACGCGCCGATGAACAGCTCGATGCTGTTGCCGAGCGGGATCGCACCGCCATAGGGGGTGTCGCCGAACGCCCAGGGCTCCGCCTTCACGGCCACGGCGATGCATACCGCCGCCAGGCCGATCATCGAGTGCATGAAAGCGACCATCTCCGGCATCTTGGTCATCTGCACCGTGCGCGCGATGTAGGCGCCGATGCCACCGCCCAGCACCAGCCCGACGAGGATCCGCGCAATGCCGGCGCCCGCGGCGCCCGGGTGGAACTGGAGCACGACGGCAATGGTGGTCGCCGCCGCGATCGCCATGCCGGTCATGCCGAACGCGTTGCCGCGACGCGCGGTCGATGGGTGAGACAAGCCCTTGAGCGCCTGGATGAAGAACACCGAGGCGACGAGGTACAGGAGAACGACGACGTTCATGCTCAGATGCATCGCGGACCCCGGCTCAGTGCTTTTTCGCGGATTCCGCGGAACCCGGCTTGGGATCCTTCTTGCGGAACATCTCGAGCATGCGTCGGGTCACCAGAAAGCCACCGAAGACGTTGACCGACGCCAGCGTCACCGCGGCGATGCCCATGCCCCGGCCCAGCGGCGTGGCGGTGAGCGAGGCGGCAAGCATCGCGCCGACGATGATGATCGCCGAGATGGCGTTGGTCACCGACATGAGCGGCGTGTGCAACGCCGGCGTGACGTTCCAGACGACGTGGTACCCCACATAGACGGAGAGCACGAAGATGATGAGGTTGATGACCGTGTGATTGACGACTTCCATGATTTTTCCGTTCGTTCTCTGGTGCCGCGGGCGGATGTCCGGCCCCGCCGGCCGGTTTGGCAACCCCGTTGGCAACTGCGGCGGCGGCCGCAACCGCGCAAGACTATTTGCGGAAGATCTCCCCACCATGGCACAGCAGACACGCGCGCACGATGTCGTCTTCCTGGTTGATGAAAAACTTCCCGTCCTTGTCGATCACGAGCTTGAGGAAGTCGAGCAGGTTGCGGGCATAGAGCGCGGAGCTGTCCGCCGGCACCAGCGCCGGCAGGTTGCCCAGCCCGATGATGTGGACGTGGTGGCGGACGACCGTCGTTCCCGGTTCGGTCACCGCGCAGTTGCCGCCCTGCTCGGCCGCCATATCGAGCACCACCGAGCCGGGTTTCATCGAGCGCACCATGTCCTCGGTCACCAGGACCGGCGCCTTGCGGCCCGGGATGAGCGCGGTAGTAATGACGATGTCGGCCTGCGCGATGCGCTTGGCCACCTCGGCCTTCTGCCGATCCAGCCAGCTCTGCGGCATGGGCCGCGCGTAGCCGCCCGTTCCCTTGGCGGCATCGCGCTCCTCGTCGGTCTCGAAGGGCACGTCGATGAACTTCGCACCCAACGATTCGATCTGTTCTTTGACCGCCGGCCGTACGTCGGATGCCTCGATCACCGCGCCCAGCCGCTTGGCGGTGGCGATCGCCTGCAGGCCGGCCACGCCGGCGCCCAGGATCACGACACGTGCCGCCTTGATCGTCCCGGCCGCGGTCATCAGCATCGGCATCAGCCGACCGTAGGTGTTGGCCGCCAGCAGCACCGCCTTGTAGCCGGCGATGTTGGCCTGCGACGACAGCACGTCCATGCTCTGCGCGCGCGTCGTGCGCGGCGCGGCTTCGAGCGCGAAGGCCGTGAGGCCCGCCGCATTCATCGCCGCGATTCCATCGGCATCGAACGGTTCGAGCATGCCGGCCAGCACCGCGCCCGGCTTCATTGCGGCGAGTTCGGTCGCACCCGGCCGGCGCACCGTGAGCACGACCTCGGCCCCGAACGCGTCGGCCGCGGACCCGATGGTCGCGCCGGCGGCGGCGTATGCTTCGTCGGTCTGGCCGGCAGCGAGGCCCGCACCCGCCTGGACGACCACGGCGTGTTTCTGCGCGACCAGGCGCTTGACCGTTTCGGCGGTGGCGGCGACTCGCGTTTCGCCGGGTCTCGTTTCGGTCGGCACACCTATGAGCATGGGTTATTCCTATCCGTTTTTCGCCATGAGCGTAGCGCCCGCCCCGCAACGTTTCCTCTCGCTCCCCCGGGGAGAGGGGAAACGCCAAATGCCGGGAAGGCGATGAAGAACCGTAGAATTTAGCATTTTATGAGCAAGAGACCGAGCCGGAGCCCGAGCCAGGAACCCATCGTCGTCGGCCTCTCCGGGGGGGTCGACTCCGCCGTTTCCGCATACCTGCTCAAGGAGCAGGGCCATGCCGTCACGGGCCTGTTCATGAAGAACTGGGAGGACGACGACGACAGCGAATACTGTTCCTCCCGCCAGGACTGGATCGACGCCGCTTCCGTCGCGGACGTGCTCGGCATCGAACTTGAAGCGGTCAACTTCGCGACGGAGTACAAGGAACGGGTGTTCGCCGAGTTCCTGCGCGAATACGCCGCCGGCCGGACGCCCAATCCGGACGTGCTGTGCAACTCCGAGATCAAGTTCAAGGCGTTTCTCGACCACGCCCGGCGGCTGGGCGCACGGCGCATCGCCACCGGGCACTACGCGCGGGTGCGGGAAACGGACGGGCGCGTGGCGCTGCTGCGCGGGGTCGACCCGGGCAAAGATCAGAGCTATTTCCTGCACCGGCTGACGCAGGAACAACTCGCCAGCGCGGTGTTCCCGGTGGGCGGACTGCCCAAGAGCGAGGTGCGCGCGATCGCCCGGCGCATCGGCCTGCCCAATGCCGCCAAGCGCGACTCGACCGGGATCTGCTTCATCGGCGAGCGGCCGTTCCGCGAGTTTCTCAATCGCTACCTGCCGACGAAGCCCGGCCCGATCCGCACCCCCGACGGCCGAACCGTGGGCGAGCACATGGGCCTTTCGTTCTATACCCTGGGGCAACGCAAGGGCCTGGGCATCGGCGGCCGGCGCGACGGCAGCGGCGACGCCTGGTTCGTCGCGCGCAAGGATCTCGCCGCCAACACCCTGTACGTCGTCCAGGGCCACGACCATCCGTGGCTGCTCGCGGATACGCTCACCGCGACCGAGGCATCCTGGATCGCCGGCGAACCGCCACGGATTCCACCGGGCGGGGAAGCATTGCGGTTGACGGCCAAGACGCGATACCGGCAGGCGGACGCGCCCTGCACCCTGCGACCGGCGGGAGACGGAACCTTCCGCCTGACGTTCGATACGCCCCAGTGGGCCGTCACGCCGGGGCAATCGGCGGTGCTCTACGACGGCGAGGTCTGCCTGGGGGGCGGAATAATCATCACGGGAACCGCGCAATAAGGCTGCCGCACCGCTCCCCGCGGCCTGGTCACGCGACCGAGAGCCGGTAGCGGGCGACCTGTACCGGGGCCGGGGACAGCGACCGCGCAAGGGCCAGCGCCGCGACGATGCCCGAGGCAATTCCGGCTTCCGAGCCGGTCCCCGCCGTGCACACCTCGACCCTGCGCTCCGGCAGGCCGGCAATCTGTGCTGCCGCAGCGCGATAGAACGCCACATCCCAGGTCGGCAACCACAGGCGCAAGTGACCGTTCCGCCATTGCGCGGCGCAACGCTCGGCGGGTTCCTCGGCCGGCACGCCGGCACCGGCCGTGGCAACTCCGAACAGGCCCGCCAGCCCCTTGCGGGCCAGGACCGCGCCGCGCGCCACGACGGCGATCGCCGGCGGCGCATCGAGGGTAGCCGGGGCCTCCGAGGGCATGGCGGCGATCGCCAGCACCTGGACGATGCCCACATGTTGCCGTGCCGCGGCGAGATCCGGTTCGGACGGCGCCACCCCGGCGACCGACGCCACGGCGGCATACAGCATGCCCGGAAAGCGCAACCCGCAGCGGGCACGGATCGCCCCCGGAGTCACGGCCCGCCCATCCTCTGCGTCGCCGGCCCCGCCACCTTCCGGATCCGGACTCTGCCCCGCCTGGCGCGCACGCCATCCCGCCAACCCGGCATCGAACATCGAAGACCCCGCCGGAAAACCCGATGCATCCCAATCCATCGCCAGCACCTGCCACCGTTGGCGCCGCTGCCGATGATGCCGAGCATGGCGACGCATTGCCTCCCAATGGAGAAAGATAGTCCAGTCCGCACCCGCGTGCGCGCCCCACGTTCCCGCATCCCGGTAGGGCCTTTCGGATGAGGGAGCGCTTGCGCGTTGCGTTCGCCGACGAAGCGGACTAGGATGTTTCAAAGTACAACTTTGAAATGGCATGATCCCACGCGACCTGCAGCCGCAGCTGCTCCGCTTGGCCGCGAGCTTCCCGGCGGTCCTGCTCACCGGCCCCCGCCAGTCCGGCAAGACGACGCTGGCGCGGGCGGCGTTCCCCCATCTGCCGTACGTCTCCCTGGAGAACCCCGACACGCGAGAATTCGCGGCCACCGACCCGCGGACATTCCTCGGCCGGCACCCCGACGGCGCCATCCTGGACGAGATCCAGCGCGTTCCCGCGCTGCTCTCCTACCTGCAGGAACGAATCGATCTGGCCCCCGCCCGCCGATTCGTTCTCACCGGCTCGAACAATTTTTCCCTGCTGCAGGCGATCACCCAGTCGCTTGCAGGGCGTGTCGGCATCGCGCGCCTGCTCCCCTTGACGATCCGGGAGATGCAGAGCGCGCGCCCCGGCCCCGCCGACCTCGACGAGGCGCTCTGGCGCGGCAGCTATCCCGGCTGCCTCGTGCGCCGCGCCGATCCGCGGGATTTTTTCGCGTCCTATGTCGAAACGTACGTCGAACGCGACGTGCGCATGATCATCAACCTGCACGATCTGGGACGCTTCCGGCGCTTCGTCTCGCTGTGCGCTTCGCGCATCGGGCAGTTGGTGAACCTGGCGAGCCTGGCTGCCGACGCGGGCGTATCCCAGCCGACCGCGCGGAGCTGGCTCGACGTGCTGGAAGCGAGTTATCTCGTGCTGCGCGTTGCGCCCTACCACCGCAACTTCGGTAAGCGCCTGGTGCGCACGCCGAAGCTCTACTTCTGCGACACCGGACTTGCCGCATGGCTGCTTGGGATCGCCAACCCGTCCCAGCTGGCCCTGCACCCGCTGCGCGGGCCGCTGTTCGAAAACGGCGTCATCGTGGACATCGTCAAGCACCGATGGAACCACGGCAATCTGCGCCCCCCCTACTTCTGGCGCGACTCCAATGGACGCGAGGTCGACCTGGTTCTCGACGATGGCCCGCGCCTGCTCGGTATCGAAATCAAATCGGGGGCGACCTTCGCCGGCGACTGGGAGCGCGGACTCGCCGCGTGGCGGGAAACGGTTGGGGAACGCAACAGCGAACGACCCGTCGTGATCTGGGGGGGGGCTGACAGCGGCCCCCGCAGCCACTCCTACGCGCTGGCCTGGGACGCCATCGACCGATTGCCGGAGACGCTGGCGCGCGGATCGGCGTGAGCGCGTGCGATCCCGCGGCCTCCCACCCACGGCGGTCCCCGCAGCGCCCCGAGGGATTCCGCGGCAACACCGCATTCCGTACAATCGCCCCATGCGATTACGCACAGAGGACGCTGCCACCATCCGTCGCACCGTGCAGGAGGAAATCGGCGCGGATGCGGACGTGCGCCTGTTCGGCTCCCGCCTCGACGACAACGCGCGCGGCGGAGATGTCGACATCCTGGTCCGCTCCCCCCACCCGATCGCAGAACCCGCAATGACGGCGGCACGGATTTCTTCCCGCCTCATGCGTGCGTTCCACGGCCGTCGGGTGGACGTGGTCCTGAGTGCGCCCAATCTCCGGCACCTGCCCATCCATGAGGTTGCGGAGCGGGAAGGGATTTTGCTGTGAATCGTCCCGCCGGAGCGGATTTCCCGGAGCGCGCTCGCCTGCAATTTCTGGCACGCGTGATCGATCGCGAGCGCCGCGATCTGCAGATCACCGACCAGCGGCTGTTTGTACCCGCGTTTGGCATCGAGCAGGCGCGGCGCCTCGATGCAGACCTCGATCTCGCCGAGCGGGTTGAAGCGTTCGTCGCGCGCTTCGGACGCCTCCAGGACACACTCGGCGACAAACTGCTGCCGCAACTCCTGCGTGCACTGCAGGAGAGACCCGGCACTGCGCTCGACAATCTGGACCGCGCCGAACGGCTCGGCTGGATCGAATCGACCGATGCCTGGACTGCGATGCGTCAGTTGCGCAACCAGATGGTCCATGAATACATCGAGGACCCGGCAGTCCTCGTCAATGCGCTGGAGCGCAGGCATCGTTTCGTTCCCGCACTGCTGGCCGCAGCCGATGCGATGAGACAGGAAATGCTGCGAAGAGGGTTCTTGTCCTGACCGGACGCGCACCCCGGTCATGCCGCCTGCGGCGGCGTTCGCGTCATATCGCGCCGGCCGGCAAGTAGACCGGCGATGGAAATATCCTCATTGAGATCTTCCCAGTGCAATCCGCGCGTGCTGATCGTCACCTGCCGACGCTGTTCCGGCCGCGCATGCAGCAACTTCGGAAACCATGCGAGCGGAATGCCGAGCGTGCGCCCGTCGGACAAGACCACCGACATGCGCTCCTCGTCGAACGACACGCGAACCGCCTCAACGAAAGTATCCACGCCAAGCCCACTCAATTTTCGCCGCATTGGCTTCGATGACGTACTGCAATTCCCGCAATGTCCGGGGATCGAGTCCGTCGTTGTACGCCACGCGAACCGGATTCAACCAGAACTTGGCATCGATCCCGTCCCGTACCGCGTGGATATGAACCGGCTCGCGCGGGTTCCCCTCGTTCGAGTAAGACAAGACACGCGCACCGTTGCATCGTAAGACGACCGGCATGAAATGTCGACGCGAAGCGGGATCCACCATGAAAGGTACCCGCCGGCAGACGCCGCCGCAGCGCCGCCCCCGGTAGGAGCCCTCCTGGGCTCCGCAGCGCCACGACGCCACGACCGCGTCATTGCGAGGGCGCAGCCCGAAGCAATCCAGTGCGCCGCCTGGATCGCCACGGCCCTGCGGGCCTCGCGATGACGGGGTTGGCCAGTTGCGGGCGTCGCGATGACGGAAATTCCTGGGGTGCGGGCCTCGCGATGACAGGGTGGGCCGGTGTGCGAGTTCGCGGCGGCGGGGTAGACCGATGTGCGGGCCTCGCGATAACCGAGCACGACCAGGCGAACCGATTTCGCGGGATTCCCCGAAAAGTCCGACAGGGCTGCTAGCATCCGGCATCCCGACCGTCCGGAGCGTCTTTCATGGGATTCCTGTCCGACCTCACCTCCCGTGCCGCGATTGCCGCGCAAGGCAAGGACTTCGCGCGGCAGTTTGCCAACCGTCTGCCGCGGGAACGCATCGAGGATGAAAAGCGCGTCGTTGCGGAATTCGAGATCCTGGCCGGCAACGCGCTCGGCTACCAGCGCCGCGCGAACCTGGGGTTCTACGGCAAGTCCTCGCTCGTCAACAACCTGCAGTGGGCGCTGATCGAGAGCGGCTACCCGCAGGAGTTCGCGAAGCGGATCGGATCCGAACTGGCGATGAAGCTCGCGGCGACCGCGTAATCCCGAACTCGCGGACCGCTCCGCTGGGGGCGACCAGCGCCCCCTCGCCGGAACCTTCAATCCAACGACCGATCCCGCACGAACGCCCGCAATTGCGGCTCGATCTCCGCCTGCGGCCGTTTCCATTGCCCCGGCGCCTCCGAACGCAAGAGGCGTGCCGTCGGCCACCAGGGCTGGATGTCGTCGCCGATCTGCCAGCGCCAATCGCAGATCGTTGGCGCCAGGACCCAAAGCGGCTTGGCAAGGTTCCCCGCAAGGTGCGCCACCGAACAATCGACCGCCACGACGGCATCCAGTTCTTCGACCACGCAGGCGGTATCAGCGAAGTCGCGCACCTCGGGCATGACGTCGAGCATCTTCAATCGCTCGATCGCGCGCGCCTTGTCCGGCCGGTCGTCGACCATCAGGTTGACCCAGCTCACCCCCTCGATGCGCCCCAGCATTTCGACGAATTCCCAGGGAAGGCTGCGCAGCCAGTCGTCGCGGCGCTGCGGGTTGCCGCCATATACAAGACCGATGCGCACTCCGGGGAGCGCGCGCACGCGGGCGCGCAATTCGGGAGCACGGTCGGCGGGCGGACGGACCACCGGGGGATTTTTCATCTCCTCGCGGCTCAAATGCAGCGCCGCAATAAGGCCGAACGGCGGAACGACAAACGCACAGTCGTAATCCAGGGGATCCGGCAGGTGGGGAACCCGGATCAAGTTCTCGTAGCCAGGCACCTGCGCGGCCAAGTCCACCAACGGAACATTGACCCACCAATCGAACCGGATGCCCCGCGCCGCCAGCAGGGGCAGGAAACGGAAACCGAGGATCGTGTCACCGATTCCCTGGTCCTGCAGCACGAGGATCTTGCGCTTCCCCACCGGCTCGCCATCCCATAGCGGCGCCGTCTGCGGGTAGACGTGGGGCTTGGATTCATAGAGGTCCTCGGTCCACATGCGCCAGGCTGCAATCCATTGCTCGTGCCCGGTGGCCAGCCATGCACTCCACATCGGCTCGCGATATGCGCCCGCATCCGGCTCCCGCTCGTAGCAGGTTTCGGCGAACCGCAGTGCCCGCTCGCGCTCCCCTGCCGCCCATAATGTGAGAAAAACCTGCTGCGCCAGATCACGCCGCATCGGCTCAAACGACATCGCTGTCACGGCGAGTTCCACCGCCACCGAAAACCGCTCCCGCGAGCCCGACAGCAGTGCGATCAGTCCGGTGAGTTGCTCGCCGCCCAATCCTTTCTTCCGATACGCTGCCAGCAAGCGGTTGATCACCCTCCGGCGAGCATCGGCAATCTTCGGATTGTGCTCGTAGACCGTGCTTGTTTTCAGGGTCTGCTGAGCGAGAATCTCCAGTTGCTGTAGCGGCGCCAAGGCGTCATGATCGAGATCCCAAGCCTCGTTCAAATAGCGCGCGGCGTCCTCCGCCGCCCCCAGCCGCCCGCTGAGGTTCCCGGCCAATACCAGATAGCTCTGGGTGCGCGGCGCATAAGCCAGGGCATTTCGTACCGCGGTCAGCGCATCCTCCAGGCGATTCTCCGCCGCAAGCGCCGCAGACAGAAAGTAATGGGCGCGCGCGTTTTCCGGATCGAGCCGAACCGCCGCCATCAAGGGTTCGATTGCCCCCGCAGTGTCGCCGGTCAAATAGCGGCTGATGCCCCAATGGGCCAGCACCTCCGGGTCCTCGGGGTTGCTACGCGCCAAGACCTCGACACGCGCCAGGGCAGCCTCGTTACGCCCCGCCATGAGATCCATTTGGACTTGGCGCATTTCCTCCGCAAGCCGGTCCGAAGGAAGGGGTTCCGTGCGAACTTCGTGCTCCCCAAAAACGCGCCCCCGGTCATGTCCACCACCAGACAGCAAGCGCTTGAACCATCCCCGATTCATGGGTACGATCCCCCGCAATACATCCCAAATTCTTGGTACGGAAATTGCAAACGAGAATGCGCGTGGCCTCCAAAAAGAAATGCACGCACCCCTTCTCGATTCATTTTGACATGGTTCCCAGCGCTGCCATGAAACCCAGACTTCCCTCTCAATTCGGATTTACCCTGATCGAACTGATGATCGTCGTGGCGATCATCGGCATCCTAGCCGCCATTGCGATTCCGCAATACCAGACCTATACGACCCGATCGGAAGCGATGGAGGGCCTGAGCGTCGCTGCGCCGGCGCAGCAGGCGGTTGCCGAATCGTTCGTGTCGGAGGGCCTGACGGGTCTGAGCGCCGCTGCGGCGAGTTGGAACGCCCAAAATGGAGGGACCGGCATGCAAAGCAAATACGTTTCCAGCGTACGGATTGGGGACTTTACCTCCGACCCCGGCCATCCCGGCACCGTCACGATCACCTATTCCGCACTGGTACCCCAACTGAACGGCAAGCAATTGACACTGACCCCGTCGATCAACGGCGCCATTCTTGCGGCGGGAGAAACCGGTACCGTGGACTGGGCGTGCGCAAGTTCCTCGGCAGTGACGGCAACCCAACAAAACCTCCCAACGGAAACGCCGGCCGCCCCACTGCCGAACCGGTACGCGCCGACCAATTGCCAGTGAGCAATCTGCCGCATTTCGCCAGACAAATTCTGCCACCAACTGACAATTTCCGTCACCCCGAGATGCCAAACCTCCGGAAAACTGGGCCTTTTCACGGCAAATTGCATACATAGTCCTTGGTACGCTCCTTGCTCAATCAAGTCTCGGAACCCCGGTAGAGAGCCGGATACACAGCAAGGAGTCCACCCATGAAAACCCAAATCCAGCGCGGTTTCACGCTGATCGAACTGATGATCGTCGTCGCGATCATCGGCATCCTAGCGGCCATCGCGATTCCGCAGTACCAGAACTACACCATCCGCGCGAAGGTGACGGAAGGCCTGAGTCTGGCTGATGCCGCCAAGACCACGGTTTCGGAAGCGTTCGCGTCGGGAGGGATGACCGGGCTGAGCGCCGCTGCCGCCGGCTTCAATTCGTCTCCGCCGGTTTCGAAGTACGTAAGCGGCGTTTCCATCGATCCGACCCAAGGCGACATCATTGTCACGTTCGCGTCCACCAACGCGACGCCAACGCAGATTCAGGGCAAGACGCTGTATCTGATCCCGAACTCACCGCTTGGGACTGCGCTCGCGAACGGCTCTACCGGTTCGATCGACTGGGCGTGTGCCTCCGTCAGCGACACGACGGCTACAAACCAGAGTTTCACCGGTCTGACCACGGGCACGCTTCCGGCAATCTACGCGCCGACGAACTGCCAATAATCCATAGGCATTTCCAGCAGCCTGCTGGTACGGACGCCGCGGCCTACCG
>JAKCCX010000057.1 GCA_021838715.1 Pseudomonadota bacterium
AGCCTGTGGAGAGACGGCGCAGTCAGGCCGCTCGACGAAGCAGGAACCCGCCGAGGTGATCTGAGATGAGCAAACTCGTCTCAGACGCGGTAGGAATCTCCGGCCTTCATGCCGGGGAGGATGTCAACGACCCGGCGGTTCCCGATTTTTCGATTCGGCTGGAGCAGGAGGCCGATTACCGGTTCGCGGTGCGATTCGGCGATGCCGTGATCCCGGTTCTGCATACCGACGAGCATCCGCCTCTGGGCGGCGGAACCGGTCCCGGTCCCGATGACCTGCTGGGCGCCGCGGTGGCAAATTGCCTGGCGTCGAGCCTGCTCTTCGCCATGCGCAAGTTTCGCAACGATCCGGCGCCGGTCCGGGCGCAGGCGGCGCTGCGCAAGGGGCGCAATGAGCACGGGCGGCTGCGCATCGTCGAGATTCTCGTCGAACTGCGGATCGGGCTGGCCGGTTCGCAGGTGCAATCGCTCGACCGGATCCTTGCGCAGTTCGAGGATTTCTGTGTCGTCACGCAAAGCGTTCGCGGCGGGATTCCGGTTACGGTGCGGGTGCTGGACCGGGACGGAGCCACGATCCACGGCTGAGGCAGTCGACACGAGTTCGTTCCGCCCCGCGGCGCGTGTTCCTGCGCTCGTGCGCCCGGGGTCGGCATAGTGCAATGAAATTGAACGTATCGTTCTCTAGGTTTCAATTTCCGGTGTCGGTCATTTTGGCATGCTTGTCGCCGTGACCCCGAACCGGAGATTCCCGCCATGACGACCCCGCTTCCCGATTCCGCGCTCGACCAATTGTTCCGCGCGGCGCGCACCGCCCACGGCTTTCGCCCGGAGCCGATTCCCGACGCCACCCTGCACGCGCTCTACGACCTCCTCAAATGGGCGCCGACCGCCTACAACATGCAGCCGGCGCGGTTCGTGTTCGTGCGCAGCCCGGAGGCCAAGGAGCGCCTCAAGAAGGGGTTGATGGCAGGCAACATTCCGCAGACCATGGAGGCGCCGGTCACCGTCGTGGTCGCGTACGACACGCGGTTCTATGAGCATCTGCCGGAGCAGTTTCCGGCGATGGACGTCAAGGGAATCTTCGAGGGCAATCCGACGCTGTCGCGGGAGGCGGGATTCCGCAACGGCAGCCTGCAGGGGGCCTATCTGGTGATGGCGGCGCGTTCGCTGGGGCTCGATTGCGGGCCGATGTCGGGGTTCGACCCGGCAGTCGTCGACGCCGAGTTCTTTCCCGACGGGCGGTTCCGGTCGAACTTCCTCATCAATCTCGGCGTCGCCGACCCGGCGAAGTATTACCCGCGAGGACCACGGCTGGCGTTCGAGGCTGCGGCGCTGATTCTGTAGGCGCGACCCGCATCCCCGCGCTCTCCCGCCTCCGCGGGAGAGCGGGTTTCTCCATTCCGGAAGGATGAAGGGGGACGGAAGGTTTGCGGCGTCAGGATCTCGAGCCCGCTTTTCCGGGCTGCGCGCGCCAGGCGCAGCAGCGCCCGATCCTTGGTGAACAGCATGCGCGCGCCGCCGCCGACTGCGAGATCGAGAAATTTCTGATCGTCCGGATCGCTGCAGAGCCACGGCGCGGCACGATCCGGTTCGATGCACTCGGCCATGGTCCACCATGCCTGCAGCATCGGTTCGAGCGGGCGGGTTTCGAGCCGGGGGGCGAACTGCGGACGGATCAGCACCGCCCGCAACTCCTCGTCGGTGCGGTGGCTGCGGACGGCACGCACGACGCCCGAACGCAGGGCGTCGCCGAGCGCCATGGCACCGGCGTCTTCGAATACGAAGAGGTCGAGCCAGGCGTTCGTGTCGAGTACGACTCGCAAGCGTGCCTGCGGCCGGTCAGTCCAGCAACTGGCGCAACACGAAGGGCAGGATCCCGCCGTGCCGGTAGTAGTCGACTTCGATCGGCGTGTCGATCCGCAGCAGCAGCGGAATTTCCGTGACCGTGCCGTCGGCGCGTCGGATTGCGAGGCGGACCGTCTGGCGCGGCTGCGGGTCGTCCGCCCCCAGCAGGTCGAAGGTTTCGTCGCCGCGGATATGCAGCGAGTCGACGCCGTCGTTGCCCTGGAACTGCAGGGGAAGCACGCCCATGCCCACCAGGTTGCTGCGGTGGATGCGCTCGAAGCTGCGTGCGACGACCGCCCGCACGCCCAGCAGTTGCGTTCCCTTGGCCGCCCAGTCGCGCGACGATCCGGTGCCGTACTCCTCGCCCGCGAAGACGATCGTCGGCACGCCCTCGGCGCGGTAGCGCATTGCCGCGTCGTAGATCGGCATGCGTTCGCCCGACGGCTGGTGCAGCGTGATGCCGCCTTCGACTCGGGAGCCGTCGCTCTGCGCCGGAATCATGAGGTTCTTGATCCGCACGTTGGCGAACGTGCCGCGCATCATCACTTCGTGATTGCCGCGCCGCGCACCATAGCTGTTGAAGTCCACCTTGGAGACGCCGTGCGCGAGCAGCCAGCGTCCGGCCGGCGAGGACTCGGCGATCGAACCGGCCGGCGAGATGTGGTCGGTGGTGATCGAGTCGCCGAACACGGCCAGCGCGCGGGCGCCGCGCACCGGTTCGGCGGGCTTCGCCGCCGACGGCGGCGCCATCGTGAAGTCGGCAAAGAACGGCGGTTCGGCGATATAGGTCGATTCCGGCCAGTCATAGGTCTGACCGGACGCGCCGGCGATCTTCTGCCAGAGTTTGCCGGGCTCGGTCTTGACGCGCGCATAGTTGGCACGGAAGGCGGCAGGATCCATCGCCTGGGGCATCAGGGCTGCGACCTCCGCCGCGCTCGGCCAGATGTCGCCGATCCAGATGTCGCGGCCGCCCTTGCCCCGGCCCACCGGTTCGGTCATGAGATCGCGCAGCATGGTGCCGGCAATGGCGTAGGCGACGACGAGCGGCGGCGAGGCGAGGAAGTTCGCCTTGAGGTTGGGGTGGATGCGGGCCTCGAAGTTCCGGTTGCCGGAAAGCACCGCCGCGCAGACGAGGTCGTGCTCGACGATCGCTTCGTTGAATTCCGGGTCAAGGTCGCCGGCGTTGCCGATGCAGGTGGTGCAGCCATAGGCCGCCACGGCGAAGCCCAGCTTTTCGAGGTAGGGCAGCAGGCCGGTGCGCTGCAGATATTCCGTGACGACGCGCGATCCGGGCGCAAGCGAGGTCTTGACGTGCGGGGCCGTGCGCAGACCGGCTTCGACCGCCTTCTTCGCAAGCAGGCCGGCGGCGAGCAGCACGCCGGGGTTGCTGGTGTTGGTGCACGAGGTGATCGCGGCGATCAGCACGTCGCCGTTGCCGATCTCCTCGCCTCCCGGCGTGCGCACGCGCCGGGAAAGATTCGTGGCCGGCTGATTGAAGCCGTTGGCCGCGATGGGCTGGGAGAACAGTTCGGTGAACTTCGATTTGACGTCGCCGATCTCGATGCGGTCCTGCGGGCGCTTGGGGCCGGCGAGCGACGGCGCGACGGTGCCGAGGTCGAGGCGCAACGCCTTGGTGTAATCGATCTCGCCCGCCTTCGGCACCCCGAACAGGCCCTGGGCGCGGAAGTAGGCGACGAACGCGTCGATTTCGGCGCGCGTGCGGCCGGTGCCCTCGAGATAGGCGATGGTCTTTTCGTCAATGGGGAAGAAACCCATCGTGGCGCCGTATTCGGGGGCCATGTTGGCGATCGTCGCACGGTCGGGCAGGGTCAGGGACGCGGTGCCCGGGCCGTAGAACTCCACGAACTTGCCGACCACCTTCTCCTTGCGGAGCATTTCCGTGATGGTGAGCACGAGATCGGTGGCCGTGACGCCGCCGCGCAGCGCGCCGGTCAGTTCCACCCCGACCACGTCCGGGGTCAGGAGGTAGACCGGCTGGCCGAGCATCGCGGCTTCGGCTTCGATGCCGCCGACGCCCCAGCCGACCACGCCGATGCCGTTGATCATGGTGGTGTGGCTGTCGGTGCCGACGAGCGTGTCGGGGTAGGCGATGCCGTCCTTGCGGTGGATGCCGCGCGCTAGGTATTCCAGGTTGACCTGGTGGACGATGCCGAATCCGGGCGGCACGACGCCGAAGGTGTCGAACGCCTGCATGCCCCATTTCATGAACTGGTAGCGCTCGCGGTTGCGCTGGAATTCCAGTTTCATGTTGAGGTCGAGGGCCTTGGCGTCGCCGTAGTGGTCGACCATCACGGAGTGGTCGACGACGAGATCGACGGGCACCAGCGGTTCGATGCGCTTGGGGTCCCGGCCGGCGCGGGCGGCCGTGCTGCGCATGGCGGCGAGGTCGGCGAGCAGGGGCACGCCGGTGAAATCCTGCAGCACCACGCGGGCCACGACGAACGGGATCTCCTCCGTTCGCTCGGCGTTGGGTTTCCACGCGGCCAGGTTGCGGACGTGCTCCTCGGTGACCTTCTTGCCGTCGCAGTTGCGCAGGACCGATTCGAGCACGATGCGGATCGATATCGGCAGGCGGGAAATTGTGCCCAGGCCGGCGCGTTCGAGGGCGGAGAGGTCGAAATAGCGCAGGCCCTTGGCGCCCGGCAGGGCACGAAGGCTGCGGAACGGATCGTTCGCGGTGGTCATGTCGTCGTTTCGATGGTTGAGAGGATGCGTCGGGCAAATCCGGGGCCCACGCGGTGCCGACAAAAGCGATGTCTGTTATGGCCGCGGGAGGTGCTCGAGGGGGGGCGCAGCCCTCCCTCGAAGCCGATCCTCCTGGGCTTTTGTCGCAAGCAACGTCGTTGTCGAAGCAGTCACGCCATACCCTAAGCGGATTTTAATATGGCTTCGATGGCATGGCGTTCCTCCTGCAGCTCCGCGGCGGAACGTTCGACGTAGGAGCGAACGAAATCGTCGAGGGGCAGGTCGCGGACGATCTCATAGGCGCCGTCGTGGCAGGTGACCGGCAGCCCGCAGACCAGGCCTTCGGGGATGCCGTAGCAGCCGTCGGAGCGCACGCCCATCGTCGTCCATCGCCCCTCCGTGCCGTAGATCCAGTCGCGCATGTGATCCATGGCCGCGTTGGCGGCCGAGCCGGCCGACGACAGTCCGCGTGCCTCGATCACCGCCGAGCCCCGCCGTTCGATCATGGGAATGAAGGTTTCGCGGTTCCAGGTCTCGTCGCCGATCCACTCGCGTACGGAACGGCCGGCGGCGGTGGCGAAGCGGTAGTCCGGGCACATCGCGGGGGAATGGTTTCCCCACACGAAGAGCCGTTCGATCTTGTCCACAGGCTGGCCGATGCGCGCGGCGATCTGCGCCACGGCACGGTTGTGGTCGAGCCGCATCATCGAGGTGAAATTGCGCGGCGAGAGGTCGGGCGCCGACCGGATCGCGATGTAGGCGTTGGTGTTGGCGGGGTTGCCCACCACCAGGGTCTTCACCGTGCGCTTGGCGACGTCGTTGAGGGCCTTGCCCTGCGCGGAAAAGATCTGCGCATTGGCGGCCAGCAGATCCTTGCGTTCCATGCCCGGGCCGCGAGGCCGGGCGCCCACCAGCAGCGCGACGTCGATGTCGCGGAACGCGTCCCGCGGATTGTCGAACGCCTGCTGCGAAGCGAGCAGGGGAAACGCGCAGTCTTCGAGCTCCATCATCACGCCGCGCAGCGCCTTCTGCGCGCGCTCGTCCGGGATCTCGAGCAGCCGCAGCGCGATGGGTTGCTCCGGGCCGAGCATGTCGCCGGCCGCCACCCGGAATGTGAGCGCATAGCCGATCTGGCCGGCGGCACCGCTGATGGCGATCTGGACGGGTCTGGGACTGGGGGTGCGGAGCATGGCGAAGAACCTCCTGCGGAGCGTGCGCGCAGCGCATCGTGGTATGGTCCAAGGATACGCCGAAACCGTTTTCGGCTACGATCGCGGCATGTCGTACGGGGGCCGGTTGTTGCCCGCCGAGGGTTGCCAAACCGCTATGCGCCATGCGGGCGCGAACGCTTCGATGACGACCATGCAGACAAGCCGAAGACCCGGATCGCTGGCCAGCCGGAACATCCGGATCACGGATCTGGTCCACTACCGACTGCCCGTCGCCGGGATGCTGTCGATCCTGCATCGGGTGAGCGGCGCGGCGATGTTTCTCCTGCTGCCGTTCGCGTTGCGGTGGTTCGGCGACAGCCTCGCTTCGGAGGCCGGATTCGCACGGGTCGCGCGATGCGCCGGTTCGTGGTGGGGCAAGCTCATCCTGTTGGGCGCGTTCTGGGCCTTGATGCATCATGCCTGCGCCGGCGTGCGGTTCCTCCTGCTCGACCTGCATCGCGGCGTCGATCGCGCCTCGGCGCGCAAGAGCGCCGTCGCGGTGTTCGCGGTCAGCCTCACGATCACCGGACTCTTCGGGCTGTGGTTGTTCGGGCTGGCGGGGAGGGCGGGATGACTCGTCGGGCGGCGCGGACGGCGGTCGGAGCCCATTACGGGCTGCGGGATTGGCTCGCCCAGCGCATCACGGCGGTGGTGCTGCTGGCGTTTCTGCTGGTTCTCGCGGCAGAACTCGCGGCGGCGGGCGGCATCGATCATGCGCGCTGGGTCGGGGCGTTTCATCCGGCGGCGATGAAGTTGCTGGGTACGCTGGCGGCGGCGGCGTTGTGCTTTCACGCCTGGGTCGGGATGCGCGACATCTGGATGGACTACGTCAAGCCGGTGGGTCTGCGCCTGACGCTGCACGTCGGGACGATCCTGTGGCTGGCGGCCTGCTTCGTCTGGTCGGTGCAGATTATGTGGAGCGTGTGAATGCCATTGGGAAGCTTTCCCCGCAGGAGGTTCGATGCGGTGATCGTCGGCGCGGGCGGTGCCGGGATGCGCTGCGCGCTGCAGCTGGCGCGCGCCGGCCGGCGCGTGGCGGTGCTCACGAAGGTGTTCCCCACGCGCTCGCACACCGTGGCGGCCCAAGGGGGCATCGGCGCCTCGCTCGGCAACATGGGCGAGGACAACTGGCTCTGGCATATGTTCGACACCGTGAAGGGATCGGATTATCTCGGCGACCAGGACGCGATCGAGTTCCTGTGCCGCGAAGCGCCGGGCGCGGTATACGAACTCGAGCATCTGGGCATGCCGTTCGATCGCAATGCCGACGGCACCATCTATCAGCGGCCGTTCGGCGGGCATTCGGCCAACTTCGGCGAGAAGCCCGTCCCCCGCGCCTGCGCGGCGGCGGACCGCACCGGCCACGCCCTGCTGCATACGCTTTATCAATGCAATGTCGCCGCGCGCACGCAGTTTTTCGTCGAGTACATGGCCCTCGATCTGGTCCGTGACGCGGAGGGCGCGGTGGTGGGCGTGGTCGCGTTGGAGATGGAGACCGGCGAGGTTTCGATCTTCGAGGCCCGATTCACGGTGCTGGCCACCGGCGGCGCCGGCCGGATCTTCGCGGCGTCGACCAATGCCTACATCAACACCGGCGACGGCCTCGGCATGGTTGCCCGCGCCGGTCTGCCGCTGCAGGACATGGAGTTCTGGCAGTTCCATCCGACCGGAGTCGCGGGGGCGGGCATCCTGATCACCGAGGGGGTGCGCGGCGAGGGCGGCATCCTGTTGAATGCACGGGGCGAGCGCTTCATGGAGCGGTATGCCCCGACGCTCAAGGATCTCGCGCCGCGCGATTTCGTCTCGCGGTCGATGGATCAGGAGATCAAGGAAGGGCGCGGCTGCGGCCCCAACGGCGACTACGTCCAGCTCAAGCTGGACCACCTTGGCGCGGAGACCATCCTGAAGCGCCTGCCGTCGATCCGCGACATTGCGATCAAGTTCGCCAACGTCGATCCGATCCGCGAACCGATTCCGGTGGTGCCGACGATCCATTACATGATGGGCGGCATTCCGGCGAATGTTCACGGCCAGGTCGTCGCGCCCCGCGACGGCATGCCCGAAGCGGTCGTGCCGGGTCTGTATGCGATCGGCGAGTGTTCCTGCGTGTCGGTGCACGGAGCCAATCGACTGGGCACGAACTCGCTGCTCGACATCGTGGTGTTCGGTCGCGCGGCGGGCAATCACATTGCCGCCGCCCTCGCGGGCGACGAGCGGCACCGCCCGTTGCCGGCCGACGCGGGGGAGGCAACGCGCGCACGCCTGGCGGATCTCGATGCGCGGACGTCCGGGGAGCGCACACAGGAGGTCGCGACCGATCTGCGCCGCACGCTCCAGGCGCATTGCGGCGTGTTCCGTACGGCGGCGTTGCTCGACGAGGGCGTGCGCAGGGTCCGGGAAATCGCGTTGCGGGCCGAACATGTCGCGATCGGGGACAAGTCGCGGGTGTTCAATACCGCGCGTGTCGAGGCGATCGAACTGGCGAATCTCGTCGCCGTGGCGCAGGCGACGATCGAGTCGGCGGCGGCGCGGACCGAGAGCCGCGGCGCGCACGCACGCGCGGATTTCCCGCTGCGTGATGATGCGAACTGGATGAAGCACAGTCTCTGGACCGCACAGACGGGGTCGCTGCAGTACAAGCCGGTGCACCGGACGCCGATTTCGGTGGCGCCGTTCGAGCCCAAGGTGCGGACGTTTTAAGGGAAGCGCAGCATATGGATGCATCGAAACCGGAATCGGGTTCCGCCGCAGGCGGCGGAACGACGGGCGTGGCGCAGCCGCGTGTCGCGCGCTTTCGCATCTATCGGTTCGATCCGGAGCGCGATACGCAGCCGCGCATGCAGGATCTCGCCGTGACGCTGCAGGAAGCCGACAAGATGCTGCTCGACGCCCTGATGCGGATCAAGGCGGAGGTCGACGACAGCCTGTCGTTCCGGCGCTCCTGCCGCGAGGGGGTCTGCGGATCCGATGCGATGAACATCAACGGCCGCAACGGCCTGGCATGCATCACCAACCTGCGCGATCTGGCGCAGCCGATCGAACTGCGTCCGTTGCCGGGCCTGCCGGTGGTGCGCGACCTGATCGTCGACATGACGGACTTTTTCAATCAGTATCACTCGGTCGACCCGGTACTGGTCAACCATTCGCCGCCGCCCGAGAAGGAACGGCTGCAGACTCCGGAACAGCGCGACGAACTCGACGGCCTCTACGAGTGCATCCTGTGCGCGTGCTGCTCGACATCCTGCCCCAGCTTCTGGTGGAATCCGGACAAGTTCGTCGGCCCGGCCGGGCTGCTGCAGGCCTACCGTTTCCTGGCCGACAGCCGCGACGAGGCGACCAACGAGCGGCTCGACAACCTGATGGACCCGTACCGGCTGTTCCGCTGCCATACCATCATGAATTGCGTCGACGTCTGTCCGAAGGGCCTCAACCCGACCCTGGCGATCGGAAAGATCAAGGAAATGATGCTGCGGAGAGAGGTTTGAGGGCGGAGGCGAACGAAATGGCCGCCGCGCTGCGCCGCTTGCGCTGGCGCGCCCGCCGCGGCATGTTGGAGAATGACGTGCTGCTGGCGCGGTTCTTCGATCGCCATGCGGCGAAGCTCGATGCGCGCCTCCAGGGCGCGATGGAGCAGCTTTTGCAATTGCCGGACGGCGAATTGCTCGATCTCGCGCTGGGTCGGGCGGCGCCGTGCGGCGCGCTCGACACTGCGGCCGGGAACGAACTGCTTGCCCTGCTTCGTTCGGTGTGACTTGAGGATATTTTTATGGCATTGACCCCATCCGAGCACAAGGCCACCTTGACGTTTTCCGACGGGACGCCGCCGGTCGATCTGCCGATCTATCCCGGCACCATGGGGCCGGATGTCATCGACATCCGCGCGCTGTATGCGCGCACCGGGAAATTCACCTATGACCCGGCCTTCCTTGCCACGGCGTCGTGCAATTCCAGCATCACCTATATCGACGGCGACAAAGGCGAACTGCTCTATCGCGGCTATCCGATCGAGCAGCTGGCCACGCAGTGCGATTTCCTCGAGGTCTGCCACCTGATTCTCTATGGCGAGCTGCCGACGCCGGCGCAGCGCGAATCCTTCGTGGATACCGTCACGCAGCACACGATGGTCCACGAACAGATGCAGTTCTTCCTCCGCGGCTTCCGGCGCGACGCCCATCCGATGGCGGTGCTGACGGGGTTGGTGGGGGCGATGTCGGCGTTCTATCCGGATTCGATGAACGTGCACGATCCGCGGCAGCGGGAAGTGTCGGCGATCCGGCTGATCGCCAAGATGCCGACGCTGGTCGCGATGGCCTACAAGTACACCGTGGGCCAGCCGTACATGTATCCGCGCAACGATCTGCCGTACGCCGCCAATTTCATGCGGATGATGTTCGCGACGCCCTGCGAGGAGTACCGCTGCAACGACGTGCTGGCGCGCGCCCTCGATCGCATCCTCATCCTGCATGCCGATCATGAGCAGAATGCCTCCACCTCGACGGTGCGTCTGTGCGCGTCGTCCGGTACGAACCCGTATGCGGCGATCGCGGCGGGCGTGGCCTGCCTCTGGGGGCCGGCGCACGGCGGCGCGAACGAAGCCGCGCTCAACATGCTGTTCGAGATCCAGCGCGAGGGCGGCGTAGCGAAGATCGGCGAGTTCATCGAGAAGGTGAAGGACAAGAATTCCAATGTCCGGCTGATGGGGTTCGGCCATCGGGTCTACAAGAACTACGATCCGCGGGCGCGGCTGATGCGCGAAACCTGCTACGAGGTGCTCGACGAGCTCGGGTTGCATGAGACCCCGTTGTTCAAGCTGGCGCTGACGCTCGAGAAGATCGCGCTCGAAGACGATTATTTCGTCAGCCGCAAGCTGTACCCGAACGTCGACTTCTACTCCGGCATCGTGCAGCAGGCGATCGGGGTGCCGGTGCCGCTCTTCACGGCGGTCTTCGCGCTGGCGCGCACCGTGGGCTGGGTTGCGCAGCTCAACGAGATGCTTGCCGATCCCGAGTACAAGATCGGAAGGCCGCGCCAGTTGTATGTCGGATCCGCCCGCCGCGATGTTCAGCCGATTTCCGAGCGGTAATATGCGTCCGGACCCGGCGGATGAGCGGTCCCGCGCGTGCCCGGAGCCGCAGCGCTCACCCCTTCCCCATCTCCCGAGGGGAGGGGGGGAATGATGCCCGCAAAGCGGGATGTCACCCGTTTTCCGAAGATCGAGATCGAGGCATGCCGATGACCGAGTCGATGCGCCAGTTCCAGTCCACCTCCTACCTCTTCGGCGGCAATTCCTCCTACGTCGAAGATCTGTACGAGCGCTACCTCGACAATCCCGCTTCGGTGTCCGAGAAATGGCGCGCG
>JAKCCX010000012.1 GCA_021838715.1 Pseudomonadota bacterium
CCGCGATCGCGGACGTTCTGCACCCGCTACTGGCGTCCGTGGTGGACGGTGGTACCGGAGTGCGCCTGCGCGGCGCATACCGCCTCGCGAACGGCGACCGCATCGCCGTCGGCGGAAAGACCGGCACAGGCGATCAGCGCTACGTCGTGTATTCACGCAGCGGTGCCCTGCTCGCGTCGCGGCGCGTCAACCGCACCGCGACCTTCGTGTTCTTTCTGGGAAATCGCTTCTTCGGGACGATCACGGCGTACGTCCATGAGCCCTTTGCCGCGCACTATCGCTTTACCAGCGCCATGTCGGTGCAGCTGTTGCGTGCGCTTGCGCCGGACCTGATGCCGCTGATCTCGCACCCCGATCGGGAGTGCGTCTTGCCGCCCGAGGCGACCAATCGACACGAATTGCCACCAATGAAAAGGGCGTTAGTGACTGCCATCACTAACGCCCTTCATTTACATGGTCGGGGTGGCGGGATTCGAACTCGCGACCCCTTGCACCCCATGCAAGTGCGCTACCAGGCTGCGCTACACCCCGAAGACGGCGATTGTATCAGGTGGAACGCTGCAGCAGTGCCCGGATCGCCTCGAGCTCCGTCCGCAGCGATGCGACATCCGTCGCCGGCGGCGCATCGGGTACCGGGGCCGATGCGCGGCTCGCCCCGCGCGGCGCAAGCGCCGCGGCTGCGGCCGCAGCCGTGCCGCTCAAACGGTTGCGCGCGCCGTGAATGGTGAACCCCTGGTCATAGAGCAATTCTCGGATGCGCCGCACCAACAGCACCTCGTGATGCTGGTAGTAGCGCCGATTGCCGCTGCGCTTGACCGGCCGGAGCTGTGAGAACTCCTGCTCCCAATACCGCAGCACGTGCGGCTTGACCGCGCACAGTTCGCTGACCTCGCCGATCGTGAAATACCGCTTGGCGGGAATGGGCGGCAGCGCCGTCGTTTCGGCGTTTCGTTTGTCCGTGGGCATTCGGGAGATCCGAAATTATTCGGCCGGCCCGTTTTCGACGTTGGCCTTGAGCTTCTGGCTGGCATGGAAGGTCACGACCCGCCGGGCGGAAATCGCGATCTCCTCGCCCGTCTTGGGGTTGCGGCCCGGACGGGTCGGTTTGTTCCGGAGCTGGAAGTTTCCGAACCCCGAAAGCTTGACCGTTTCGCCGCGCACCAGCGCCTGCGCGATCTCGTCGAAAAAGGCTTCGACCATGTCCTTGGCTTCGCGCTTGTTCAAACCCAGGTGTTCGAACAGGGAATCGGCGATCTCGGCCTTGGTGGTCGTGCGGCACTCGCGGCCGAAGTCCGGGCGCGCGCCGGAGTTGGGCAGAACGGGAAACTTGAATGCGTTCATCACGGGCGTATCGCTACGGCAGCCATCACTGGCGCACCCGCGCCCCCCAACGGTGCTGCAGGAAGGAAAGTAGCGCGGCACGCGCCTCGTCGGCATCGGAATCCGTCAAGGAACGGCGAGTATCTTGCAGAATCACCCGAAACGCAAGACTTTTTTCCTTGATTAACAAGGCCTTATCACTCGCAACCGAGGACTTCGGCACGAACACGTCGAAGAGGTCCACGGAACGGACGGCAGACAGTGCCGAGCCATCCTGCTGCGCACAGGCACGCAGGTCGTCGAGGATCTGCCCCGCCGGCGCCGCGGCATCGACCAGCACCGCAATGTCGCGCACCAGCGCGGGAAACCGCGGCACTTCCTGCGCCACCGGAACGCCGATCTCCAGCAGCGGCGCCACGGCGACTTCGAAAAGGATCGGTGCCGCGGGCAACTCGAAGGTTTCGCACAGGCGCGGGTGCAGCTCGCCGATCCAGCCGAGCGCCCGGTCGCCCAGCGTGATGCGGGCGCAACGGCCGGGGTGCAGAGCGGGATGCCGGTCTGCCGTGAATTTCGCCGTCAGCGGCGTCAGCAGCCGTTCCAGGTCGCCCTTGACATCGAAGAGATCGACCGGCCTGGGCGCGACGCCCCACTGCTCGTGCTCCGCCGGACCGTACGCCAGCGCCGCGAGACGCTGCTCCTGGAACACGCCCGGGACGGCCTGCGGCACGCCCATGCCGTCGTCGGGCTTCGATGCGCGGGTGAATACCGCACCCAGTTCGAACGTCCGCACACGCGTCGCCTGCCGGTTGAGGTTGTAGCGCAGGTTGCCGACCAGTCCGCCCAGAAGATGGCTGCGCATCACCGCATGCTGCTGGGCGATGGGGTTGAGCAGCCGCACGGTGCCCGTCGGATCGGCGCCGAAATCCGCCTCCCAGTCCTCCGGTACGAAACTGAAGTTCACCAGTTCCTGGTATCCCGCCTGCGCCAGGTCGCGGCGCAGCGCGTGCGCGGCGCGGCGCCCCTCCGGGCGCACGCGCATCTGGGCGCGCGAGCGCGGCGGCTCCGCCGGGATGTTGTCGTACCCAAAAATCCGCGCCACTTCTTCGATCAGGTCGACCTCGATCTGCAGATCGAAGCGATAGCTGGGGGGAGTGACCCGAAAAACGTTGCCGTCGCGCCGCCACGGAAATCCGAGGCGCTCGAAGCAGCGTTCGACCTGAATCGAGCTCAGCGCCACCCCGAGGATGCGCCGCAGGCGCTCCAGGCGCATGGATATCGGGTTGCGCTCGGGCAATTCGGTGATGTGGTCGGCCACCGGCCCGACCCGGGTCTCGGCGGTGCCGCAGATCTCGACGGCGAGTTGGGTCAGCCGCTCCAACGCGGCGACGGTGCGCTGGAAGTCGACGCCGCGCTCGAAGCGGTGTGCGGCTTCGGTCGTGAAGTTCAGGCGGCGCGCGCGCCCCTGGATCGCCTCCGGCAGCCAGAACGCCGCCTCGAGCACCACGTCGGTCGTCTCGAGTGTGACCGAGCTCGCCGCCCCGCCCATGATTCCGGCGATCGCCTGCGCGCCCGCATCGTCGGCCACCACGCCGAAACGCGGGTCGAGCGTGACCGTCTGCTCGTTGAGCAGCGCGATCGTCTCCCCCGGCTGCGCCCAGCGCACCTGCAGCCCGCCCTGCAGCCTGGCCAGATCGAAGACGTGCGTCGGCTGGCCGGTCTCGAACATGACGTAATTGGAAATGTCGACCAGCGCGGAGACGGGCCGCTGCCCCGACTGTTCCAGGCGCCGCTTCATCCAGTCGGGGGTTTCCGCCCGGGCATCGAGCCCGCGCAGCACCCGCCCGGCAAAGCGGCCGCACAGGTCGGGAGCGTCGATCCGTACCGACAGGGCTTGCGGGTCATTGTCCGGGTGAGGCGCCCGCTCGGGAGCCCGGAACGGCAGTCCGCGCAATGCCGCCAATTCCCGCGCCACGCCGACCGCGCTCAGGCAGTCGCCGCGGTTGGGCGTGGCCTTGATCTCGATCGTCGCGCCATCGGCGGACACCGACTCCACCTCGAGCCCGCCCATCGTGAGCGCATCCGCCAGCACCGCAACATCGGTTCCGGCGGCGGCCGGCACGAACTCCAACAGCCATTCGACTGCAATCTTCATTGCCGGTGGACCTCAGCGCGAAAAGGTTTCGAGGAACCGAAGATCGCCCTCGAAGAAGAGGCGCAGATCATCGACGCCGTAGCGCAGCATCGTCAGCCTTTCCAGGCCCGATCCGAAGGCGAAACCGATGTACCGCTCGGGATCGAGTCCGAAGTTCTGTACGACCTTGGGATGCACCTGACCGGCACCGGAGATCTCCAGCCAGCGGCCCTTGCGCGCCCCGCTGGTGAACATCATGTCGATCTCGGCCGACGGCTCCGTGAACGGGAAATACGACGGTCGGAACCGCACGACGAGATCGTCGGTCTCGAAGAACCGTCGCAGGAAATCGGTGTACACCCCTTTCAGGTCGGCAAAGCTCACGTCTTCATCGATCCACAAGCCCTCGACCTGGTGGAACATCGGCGAGTGGGTTGCGTCGCTGTCGACCCGATAGGTCCGACCCGGCGCGATCACCCGCAGCGGCGGCGGCGTGCGCCGGGCATAGCGCACCTGGATCGGCGACGTATGCGTGCGCAGCAAGAGGGGCTTGCCGTCGGCGTCCTGCACGTCGACGTAGAACGTATCCTGCATCGACCGCGCCGGATGGTTGTCGGGGTTGTTGAGCGCGGTGAAGTTGAACCAGTCGGTCTCGATTTCCGGACCGTCGGCGACGTCGAACCCGATCGACGAGAAGATCTCCTCGACCCGCATCCAGGTACGCAGAACCGGGTGGATGCCGCCGGGATTGCGGCGCCGGCCCGGCAGGCTGACATCGACCGCCTCGGCCGAGAGCCGGGCCTGCATCGCCTCCTGCGCCAGCCGGGTCCGATGTTCCGCCAGCATGCCCTCGATCGCGGCCTTGGCGGCGTTGATCCGCGCGCCCTCGGCCCGGCGCTGCTCGGGGTCCAGGCTCCCGAGGCGCTTGAGCAGTTCGGTAAGACTTCCGCTCTTGCCGAGAAAGCGCGCCTTCTCGTTCTCGAGCGCGGCGGGCTGCGTCGCCGCGGCAAATGCCCGACGCGCTTCGTCGATCAGCAGTTCCAGCGAGTCCAAGCGGGTTCCTTTGTGCGTTGCTCCGCGTCTTGCCAGGAACCAATCCCCGCCCCCCCGAGGATCGGGACGGGGCAAGGAGGAATCGGCTCCGGGTTTCGATTGCGCATCCCCACCCCGACGCGCTCCCGCGAAGGGGAGCGGGGGCGCGGGGCGTCAGGCGGCCAGGGTGGCCTTGACGCGCTCGACGATGGCCGCGAACGACGGCTTGTCGAGCACCGCCATGTCGGCCAGCACCTTGCGGTCGAGGTCGATCTGCGCCTTGTTGAGGCCGTTGATGAACACGCTGTAGGTCAGATCGTGTTCGCGGACCGCGGCGTTGATCCGGGCGATCCACAGCGAACGGAACACGCGCTTCTTCGTGCGGCGGTCGCGATAGGCATATTGCCCGGCCTTCATGACCGCCTGCTTGGCGATCCGGAATACGTTGTTGCGCCGTTGGGTGAATCCCTTGGCTGCTGCAAGAACCTTCTTATGGCGCGCACGCGCCGTCACGCCACGTTTTACTCGGGGCATTTTTTACCTCGCTGATCAGGAAGAACGGATGGACTCGAACGACGCTCAGGCATACGGCATCATGCGCCGGACCGACAATTCGTCGGACGGATGCAGATTCACCGCGCCGCGCAGTTGACGCTTGGTCTTCGTCGACTTTTTGGTCAGGATGTGCCGTTTGTTGGCCTGACCGCGCTTGATCGAGCCGCTGGCGCGAATCTGAAAGCGTTTCGCCGCGCTCTTCTTGGTCTTCATCTTGGGCATGACTGCACCTCTCTCTTTTTCGATGCTGCGGGGCGTCTGGCGCTCGCCAGAACTTGCATGGCCTGCAGCACTTGTCGGCGGGAATCGCCCGCACATCCGTGCAGACGTCCACACCCCTTTTTCCCTCCCGCCCACGAGAGGAAAAAATCCTTACTTCTTCTTTTTCGGCGCGAGCACCATCACCATCTGGCGCCCTTCCAGCTTGGGCATCGCCTCGACCTGGCTTACTTCCAGCAGGTCGTCGCGCACCCGCTCCAGCACCTTGAGGCCCAGTTCCTGGTGCGCCATTTCGCGACCGCGAAACCGCATCGTCACCTTGGCCTTGTCGCCCTCTTCGAGAAACTCGGCGAGCTTGCGGATCTTGGTGTTGTAATCGTTATCGTCCGTTGCCGGACGGAACTTGATTTCCTTGACCTGGATCTGCCGCTGCTTGAGCTTGGCCTCGTGTGCGCGTTTCTGCTCCTGGTACCGGAACTTGCCGTAGTCCATGAGCCGGCACACGGGCGGAGACGCCGTCGGCGCGATTTCCACAAGATCGACGTCTGCCTCTTCGGCCATCCGCCGGGCTTCCCCCAGCCGCATGACGCCGATCGGCTCCCCCTCGATTCCGACCAGACGGACTTCGAGGGCCGTGATTTCGCCGTTGATGCGATGCGAACGTTCCTGAGCGATGGTATTCCTCCGAAAAAAATTTATGCCGTGCCGGCAGGCACGTTGCGCCGCTGCGCAACGTCCGAACCGAGGCGCTCCGCGAATGCCGCCAGAGGCATCGCCCCCAGATCGACTCCGCCACGCGCGCGCACGGCAACCAGTCCTGCCTGCGCTTCTTTCTCCCCCACGACCAGAACGTAGGGAATCTTTTGCAAGGCAAGACTGCGGATTTTATAAGCGATCTTCTCGTTGCGCAAATCCGCGAATCCCCTAAGGCCTTGTTTTTTCAAGTCGGCGCAAACGGACCGGGCGTATTCCCCGAAAGATTCCGAAATACTGGCGACGGCGAACTGCTGTGGCGCCAGCCACGGCGGCAGCGCGCCGGCGTAATGCTCGATCAGGATGCCGATGAACCGCTCCAGGGAGCCCACGATGGCGCGGTGGAGCATCACCGGAACCTTGCGGGTGTTGTCCTCGGCGACGTATTCCGCGCCCAGGCGCCCCGGCATCGCGAAATCGACCTGGATCGTTCCGCACTGCCAGGAACGGCCGATCGAATCCTTGAGGTGGTACTCGATCTTCGGGCCGTAGAACGCACCCTCCCCCGGCGCCACGACGAACGCGCAGCCGGAGCGGCGCAAGGATTCCTGCAACGCCGCTTCCGCCCGATCCCACGACTCGTCGGAGCCGATGCGGGAGGCCGGCCGGGTGGCGATCTTGTAGGCGATGTCGGTGAAGCCGAAGTCGCGGTAGACGTTCTGCAGCAGCGCGGTATAGGCGACGCACTCATCGAGGATCTGCTCTTCGGTGCAGAAGATGTGCCCGTCGTCCTGGGTGAAGCCGCGCACCCGCATGATGCCGTGCAGCGCCCCGGAGGGTTCGTTGCGATGGCATTGGCCGAATTCGCCATAGCGCAGCGGCAGGTCGCGGTACGAACGCAGATCCGACTTGTAGATCTGGATGTGGCCCGGACAGTTCATCGGCTTGATCGCGTAGTGCCGGTTCTCGGACTCCGTGGTGAACATGTTGTCGCGGAAGTTGTCCCAGTGGCCGGTCTTCTCCCACAGGCTGCGATCGAGGATCTGCGGCGCCTTGACCTCCTGGTAGCCGTTGTCCTGGTAGACCCGGCGCATGTACTGCTCCACCTGCTGCCACACCGCCCAGCCCTTGGGATGCCAGAAGATCAGCCCGGGCGCTTCGTCCTGCTGATGGAACAGATCGAGTTCGCGGCCGAGACGGCGGTGGTCGCGCTTTTCCGCCTCCTCGATCATGCGCAGATAGGCGTCCTGCTCGTCCTTCTTCGCCCAGGCGGTGCCGTAGATCCGCTGCAGCATCTCGTTGCGGCTGTCGCCGCGCCAATACGCGCCCGCGACCTTCGTGAGCTTGAAGACGCGCAGCCGCCCGGTGGAGGGCACGTGCGGTCCCACGCAAAGGTCGACGAAGCCCTCGCCGTCCCAATAGACCGAGATCGGCTCACCCGCCGGAATCCCTTCGATGATCTCGGCCTTGTAGCGTTCGCCCTTGTCGCGGAAGAACTCGATCGCCTGCTGCCGATCCCACACCTCGCGGCGCACCGGTTCGTCGCGGGCCGCCAGTTCCGCCATCCGGCGCTCCAGTGCGCCGAGGTCCTCGGGGGTGAAGGGACGCTTGTAGGCGATGTCGTAGTAGAACCCGTTTTCGATCACCGGTCCGATCGTGATCTGGGCGTCGGGAAAGAGGTCCTTGACCGCGTACGCCAGCAGGTGCGCGGTGGAATGGCGCAGGACCTCCAGCCCCTCCGGATCGCGGTCGGTGATGATCGCCAGCGAGGCATCGCGCTCGATGCGGTGGGAGGTGTCGACCAGGCGGCCGTCGACCTTGCCGGCCAGCGCCGCCTTGGCGAGGCCGGGACCGATTGCCGCGGCGACTTCGGCGACGGTGGGTACCCCGTCGAAGCGACGGATGGAACCGTCGGGGAGGGAAATCGAGATCATGTCAGCGCGGAACGCCTTCCGGATACGGGGCGGAAAACCGGAAATTGTACCGGTGCCGGCGGGGCCCGGCGCGGCATTTGCCGGGTTCGATCGAACCGGCCCTGCGCCGGCCGGCCGGGTTCAGAGGATCCGCTCCTCCCACCCTTCGACCACGTCCTGCGCCCGCGCCAGCGCCTCCGGATCCATCGGCCGGATCCCGAGGGCGGCAAGGATGCGCGCGTTGAGCAAGGCGGCGTTTGCCGGCTTGGTGAGCACGATCGGCTCCTCCACCCGGCTGCGCGCGATCGCGGCGGCCGCCTGCGGGTTGCTTTCCAGCCGCCGCCGCATCTGATAATGGAATTCGGCGAGTACGTCCATGGGACTCATCGCCGTCAGCAGGATCACCGGCAGCGGCACGCCCACCAGCTCCCGCACCCGGAACGCCGCCTCCGCGCCATCGACCGGTCCGCCCAGGTTCTGATCGGCGATGATCAGATCGACGCGGCAATCCCGCCCCAGGCGCTTGACCACGGCGCCGGTGAAGGCCGTCGCGGAAATGACGTCGGCCCCCCACGACCGCAATAGGCGCGCCAGGCTGTTGAGAATGCCCTCGTTGTCTTCGAAGAGCAGAACGCAGACCCCGGGGATGGGCTGGATGGAACTCTCGGGCAACTGCTCCGGGCCGCTGCGCGGCGGCGACAGCAGCGCCGAAAACGGCGCCTGCACCCGGAACATCGTGCCGAAGCCGGGGCGCGTGCGCACCGTCACCGCGTGCCCGAGCACGCCGCAGATGCGGCGCACGATCGAAAGCCCGAGGCCGAATCCGCCGGCGGTTCCGTCCGCGGCCCCCTTGCCGCTCTCGCCGCGATAGAACTCGTCGAAGATCCGGTCCAGGTCCTGTTTGTGGATACCCGGCCCGGTATCCCAGATCTCGAGATCGACGATGTCGCCGGTGCGGCGCCGCGCCGCCAGCAGGACGCCGCCATGGGCGGTGTAGCGGATCGCATTGGCCAGCAGGTTGCGCAGGACGCGCGACAGCAGCAGACCGTCGCTGGTCACGCAAAGATTGGTCTCCCGGACGCGGAACTCGAGCCGCCGGGCTTCCGCCAGCGGCAGGAATTCCCGCTGCAACCCGGTGAAGACCTCGGCCAGCGAAACCGATTCGATGCGCGGCTGGATCGCCCCCGCATCGAGGCGCGACACCTCGAGCAGTTCCCCCACCAGATTGGACAGCGTTTCGACCCCGGCGGAAAGGTTGCGCACCAGCGGCACGATCGGCCCCTGCGCGCGCTTGCGCAGCAAGGAGCAATAGATGCCGATGGCCTGCAAAGGCTGGCGGAGGTCATGGCTCGCCGCCGCAAAAAACCGCGTCTTGGAACGCGTCGCCGCCTCGGCCGCACGCCGCGCGTCCTCGGCGATGCGCTTTTCCGAAATCAGCTGGTTGAGCAGGATCTCGTTGTCGATGCCCGCCTTCACCGATTCGGCAACCGTGCGCCCATAGTTGCGGCCCATGTAGAGCGTGGCGCCGAGAATCGCCGCGACGATGGCCGCCGCCGCCGAATACACCGGCGCGTGCTCCACCCACAGCCGTGCCGCCAGCGGCAGGAGCGCGAGCGGCAGATACGCCAGCAGCACCGGCGCGTAGGAAGAAAGCTGCGACAGGGAACCGAACACGACCCCCAGGATCGCGGCCACCAGCACGAGTTGGAGCACGGGCGACGACGGAAAGAAACACGCGCCCGCCACCCCCCATAACGCGCCCGCGGTCACGGCGCTCGCGAGCCAGCGCCGGATCCATGCGGTCGCCGCGATGCCCGGCTCCGCTCCCGCCGCCTCGGCCGGCCCCCGGACCGCATAGTCGCCCGCCACGCGCAGGCGCATGGCGGTTTCGAGCAGCACGGCGGCAAGCCATCCGAGCACCGCGACCCGGTATCCGGTTCCCCAGGACACGGCGACCACCGCCGCGCCCCCCAGCACGCCCACCAGCGCCGCCTGCGGCGCCTGCTGGAACACCGCCCCGGCGATCCCGTGTCGGATCCGCCCGTGCCGGTGTTCGTGGGACTCGTCGGCCAGTCCGAGCCGGGTGATCGGGCCGCTGGTCATGGCCGATGCGGGTAGTGCGAGCATTCCAGGTGCGCGACGCCGGAGCGCACGACGCAGCGCGCCCGCCCGCCCACGGGGAGCGTCGCCCGCCGGGCGCCGTGCCCGAACGGCAGTCCGCGGACGATGGGCGTCGCACAGCGGGCGCGCAGTGCGGCGACCGCACCGTCGAGGTCATAGCCGTTGTCGTTGGGCATCACCGGAAGCGGGGAAAAGTCGCCGAGGAGGATCGCCTTCTGGCGTCGCAGGACCCCGGCATGATGCAGTTGCAGCAGCATGCGCTCGATCCGGTAGGCGGCCTCGTTCACATCCTCCAGGAACAGGATGCCGCCGCGCACGGACGGAAAATACGGCGTGCCGAGGAGGTTGCACACCATGGTGAGATTCCCGCCCCAGAGACGCCCGCGCACGTCGAGGTCGGCAGCCGGGGTCGGGAACGCGAGCTCCGTGCGGGCCTGGGTGACGGTGGCGAAGAAGCGTTCGACCGTGAACTGCGCGTCCGCATCCCCTGCCCCGGCGCGGGCGAAATCCGCCGCCCCCGGGCCTTGAAAGCCGATTCCGCCGGCCCGCGCGAGGTAGGCGAGATGGAATGCCGTGAAATCGCTGTACCCGACGAACAGCGGCGCCGCGCCGCGGGCGGCGCGTTCGGCAATCGCCGCGAAATCGATCCCTTCGAGGAGACGGGTCATGCCGTAGCCGCCGCGAACGCAGAGCGCGACATCCAGCGTCTCATCGTTGGCGACCCGCAGCAGGTCGGCCCGCCGCAGCGCATCCGGTCCCGCGAATCGCCCGTCGCGCGAGCCCACGCTCTCCGTCCTGCGGACCTCCCAGTTCCGCTGCGCGAAGAACGCCGCCGCGCGGTCGATGATGTCCGGCGCAGTGACGTATCCCGACGGCGCGAAAAAGCCGACACTTCGCTGGCGCGTCATGCATCCTTCCTTCCCCGCCGTTCGCGGAAAAAATCCGACAGCAGTGCGCCGCACTCGTCGCCGAGCACCCCGCCGTGCACCTGCGCGTGGTGGTTGAGCCGCGGCTCGGCGAACAGGTCGACCACGCTTCCGCAGGCGCCCGTCTTGGGGTCGGCGGCGCCGAACACCACGCGGGCGATGCGCGCATGCTGGATCGCGCCCGAACACATCGCGCAGGGTTCCAGCGTGACATACAGGGCGCAGTGGTTCAGGCGGTAGTTTCCCAGGGCCGCGCCCGCCGCGCGCAAGGCGCGGATTTCCGCATGCGCGGTCGGATCGGCGCCGCCGATCGGCCGGTTGAAGCCGGAGGCGACGACGACGCCGTCGCGCACCACCACCGCGCCCACCGGCACTTCCCCCTCGGCACGGGCGATGCGGGCCTGTTCGAGCGCGAGACGCATGAAACGCTCGTCCGAACCCGGGTCCGGTGTTTCCAGTGGCGGTGAATTCAAAGGAGGGGAGCTTGCGAAGGTCGATGAGGAAACGATCTGCTAGTCTTCGCACGAAGTATATGCTCCCCGCCTGTTCCGCCCCTGCCACCGAAGCCCTCAATCGCGAGTGCTTCTGCGAAAGCCTCGACGCCGACGCCCTGGCGCGGGAAATCGACCGGGAACTGGGCGAACTCGGCGGGCAACGCGATCGCAGCGGCGCCGACCCGGGGCAGGAGCGGCGGGCCGACTGGGTGCGGACCCGCTGCCCGCACGTCTTTGCGCCGCAACCGGTGTTCGTTGCTCCGACCCAGCTGGCGCGCATCCGCGAGATCGTGGCTGCCGTGGAGGCCGTCGTCGCACTGCCCGGCTACCGCGACGCCGCCCTGCGCGAATCGCCGGATCTGGCCCGCCAGACCGGCGGCGGCGACCATCCGGGCCCCCAGGGCGTATTCCTCGGTTTCGATTTCCACCTCGACGACGGCGTGCCGCAGCTCATCGAGATCAACACCAATGCCGGCGGCGCGATGCTCAACGCCGTCCTCGCACGCGCGCAGCGCGCCTGCTGTCCGGCGATGGCGGGACTGGTACCGACCGCGGCGAGTGTCGACGCCTTCGAGCGCGCCATCGTCGCGATGTTCCACGACGAGTGGCGCCTCGCCGGCGGCAACCGGCCACTGCGCTCGGTGGCGATCGTCGACGAGGATCCGCAAGCGCAGTATCTCTATCCGGAGTTCCTGCTGTTCCAGCGGCTGTTCGAGCGCCACGGCATCCGGGCCCGGATCGCCGATCCGGCGGCCCTCGCCGTGCGCGACGGTCGCCTCTGGATCCCGGCGCAGGGCGAGGATGGCGGCGCGGATTTTCCGGTCGATCTCGTCTACAACCGCTTGACCGATTTCTACCTCGACGACCCGCGCAACGCGGCAGTGCGGACGGCGTTCGAGACGGCCTGCGCCGCGGTCACGCCCAACCCCCGGAACTACGCGCTCCATGCCGACAAGCGGCGGCTCGTGTGGTTGAGCGACCCGCTCCGCCTGGGCGAATTCGGCGTTCCCCCTGCGCTGTGCCGCCTCCTGGCGGCGCACGTCCCGCGCACCGAGCCGGTCGGCGCCGACAATGCCGAACGCTTGTGGACGGAGCGGCGGCACTGGTTCTTCAAACCGGCCACCGGCTACGGCGCCCGGGCCGCCTACCGCGGCGACAAGCTGACGCGGCGGGTCTGGGAGGAGATTCGCGCCGGCCGGTACATCGCCCAACGCTTCGCCGCCCCGGCCGAGCGGGTGGTCGCCGAAGGCGAAGCGGCGCTGAAGTTCGATCTGCGCGCGTATGCCTACCACGGCACGGTGCAATGGGTGGCGGCGCGTGTCTACCAAGGCCAGACCACCAACTTCCGCACCCCCGGCGGCGGTTTCGCGGCCGTATATTCGACCACCACAGGAGGAACAGGGGCTTGATGCCTGTTTATTTGTAACTTTCTCCAGAAAATCCGTTGACAGCGTAGCGCCGTCGGCGGAAAATTCGCCGCATCGCAACAACGGGGAGTTACCCCATGGACAACTGCTCTAGTCGATCTTGGAAGTAACAGCGGGATCCGCGGCAAGAGTCCATTTCTCCTCCGCCGTCCCGCGAATCGCGGGACGGTGCCCAAAGCAAGTCTGTCATCCAGCGTAGTTCTGACCAGCCCGGTGCGCGCATGCGCCCCCGGTTCGGCCTTGCGCTGAGCACCCTCCTCATCGTCGTTTTGGCCTGTCGCCGACCTGCCGTCGGTTGCGGGTGCCTGCTTGGGAGGTGCGCACCATGACGCGCAAAATCATTCGTACGGCGGCGTTCGCCGGCATTTCGACCGCGGTAGCAAACTGGGTTTCCGGGACCTGGCTGGGCAATCGGCTCGCCCGGCTGTCCGCAACCCACGTTCGTGGCGGCGCAACATGGCATTCCAGCCCCGGCGCCTACGGCTTGCTCGCCGGCTTTCACCACGACTGAACGGAACGGCCATGACGGTACAGAACCCCGCCATGATCGATTCCGGCACGGCATCGACCGTCGGCACGCCGACGGTCGATGCCGTGCTCGACAGCGCACACGTCGGCGACATCCACGGCGCCTTCGGCAGCATCGCGCAGCACGACACCGGCCCGCGCACCAGCCTGAAGCACCGCATCCGCACCTTGCTGGCGATCCTCGGCCCGGGGCTCATCGTGATGGTGGGCGACAACGACGCCGGCGCCTTCAGCACCTACACGCAGGCGGGCCAGAACTACGGCACCGCGCTGCTCTGGACCCTGCTGCTGCTCGTGCCGGTGCTGTACGTCAACCAGGAGATGGTGCTGCGCCTGGGCGCGGTCACCGGCGTCGGCCACGCCCGGCTGATCTTCGAACGGTTCGGGAAGTTCTGGGGCGCGTTCAGCGTGATCGACCTCTTCCTGCTCAATGCGCTGACCATCGTCACCGAGTTCATCGGCATCAGCCTGGCCCTGGGATACCTCGGCATTTCGAAGTTCTGGGGGGTGTCGATCGCCGCGCTCATCGTGATGGCGGCGGCGAGTACCGGAAACTTCCGGCGCTTCGAGCGATTTGCGCTGTTCCTGGTGTTCGGCAGCCTGTTGCTCGTTCCGGTGTTCCTGATGATCCCGCCGCCGCTGGGCCAGACCACCCATGACCTGCTGGTGCCGCACTTCCCCGCCGGCGGCAAGCTGGGCGATGTGATGCTGCTGGTGATCGCCATCGTCGGCACCACCGTCGCGCCCTGGCAGCTTTTCTTCCAGCAAAGCTACGTCATCGACAAGCGCATCACGCCGCGCTTCATGAAGTACGAGCGCATCGACCTGTGGCTGGGCATCGTCCTGGTGGTCGTGGGAGCGGTCGCGATGATCGGATTTTCCGCCGCAACCTTCGCGGGCAAGCCCGAGTTCGGCAACTTCGCCGATGCCGGCGCCGTCGCCGCCGGCATGCAGAAGTACTTCGGCCGGACGCCGGCGGTACTCTTTTCGCTGGCCCTCATCGACGCCTGCATCGTCGGAGCGGCATCGGTGTCGCTCGCCACCGCCTATGCGCTGGGCGACGTCTTCTCGGTGCGCCACTCGCTGCACCGCAAGCCGACCGACGCCCCGGGCTTCTATGCGTTCTACTGCGGACTGATCGTCGTCGCCGCGGCGCTGGTCCTCACGCCCGGGACGCCCCTCGGCCTGCTCACCAACCTCGTGCAGACGCTGGCGGGGGTGCTGCTGCCGAGCGCGACGGTATTCCTGCTGCTGCTGTGCAACGACAAGGCCGTCCTCGGACCCTGGACGAACGGCCGGCGCACCAACGCGTTCACCGCCGCCATCATTGCCGTGCTGGTGATGCTCTCCGTGATCCTCACCGCCGCGGTGCTGTTTCCGGACATCACCGGGAAACAAATCGTCCTCATCCTGGAGGGGGGGACGGTTTTCGCAATCGCGGTGACCGGAATCGTGCGATGGATCGAAGAACGCAAAGCAAACCAGGCGGTTCCCGCCGCATCCACCGAAGAGGCCGCCGGCGACCCGGTTGTGCGCGACCAGTGGCGCATGCCGCCGCTCGCCACGTTGCCGCCGCTGCGACTCACGCTGCTCAATCGCGTATGGATGGGCGTGCTGCGGGGATATCTGGTGATCGCGGCGGGAATGCTGCTGGTCAAGATCGTACGGATGGCGGCGGGAGCGGCCTGAGCCGCCTCCTCCCCGGAGCGGGTTCGGCCCGGAGCGCACGAGGCCCCACCCGCACGCGGACGCCGCCCCCGGTCCATCCTGCGGGACGGATCCGCGCCGACGCCATCCAAAAAAATCCATTGCCATTCGCTTTGCCATATCGCCATGTCGACCATTCCGCGCCTCCGGCGCTGGGCGCTTGCTGCCCTGTTCCTGCCCTTGACCGCCCTCGCCGACGGCGGCACGGCAACCGTGCCGAGCACGACGGACGTGCCGTCCGTCCCGAACGCGCCACCATCGAACGGGTCGACCCCGGCAGGCGCGCCCGCCGCACCGGGAACGCCGGGCACCGCCGCCCAGCAGGACTGGAACCTGCACGGGCAGTTCACCGACGTCACCCAGTTCCACCCTCGCTTCGCCTCGCCGTACCAGGGGGTCAACAGCCTCACCCCGGGCGGCAGCGCCAAGGCGACGAACGACATCACGCTCTACGCCGGCCTGCGCCTCTGGCAAGGCGCCGCGGTGTACGCCAACCCGGAGATCGACCAGGGATTCGGCTTGAGCAATACGGTGGGCGTCGCCGGCTTCCCCAGCGGCGAGGCCTACAAGGTCGGGGCGAGCAACCCGTACTACCAGTTGCAGCGCCTGTTCCTGCGGCAGGTGATCGCCATCGGCTCCCATGGAACCACCAGCGCGGTGTCGGATGACCTGAACCAGCTTGCCGGAACCCAGGCTGATGACAATGTGACGATCACCATCGGCAAATTGTCGGTCGTCGACATTTTCGACAACAATCGTTATGCACATGACCCGCGCAACGACTTTCTGAACTGGTCGATCATCGACAGCGGCGCCTTCGACTACGCGGCCAATGCCTGGGGATACACCGACGGCGGTGCGGTCGAGTGGAATCAGGGCCGTTGGACCTTGCGCGGCGGATTTTTCGCGCTGTCGAGCCAACCCAACGGGACCAAGATCGACACCACGTTCCATCAATTCGAGTGGGTCTCCGAACTCGAGGAGCGGCATCAGATCGCCGGGCACCCGGGCAAGATCCGGTTCCTGGTCTATGACAACCGGGGACGCTTCGGCGCCTACGACGCCGCGCTCGCATACGCCGAGTTGATCGGGGCCACGCCCAGCACCGCGACCGTACGCCGCTTCGCCTCGAAGCCCGGCGGCGCCGTCAACGCCGAACAGGAGATCACCTCCGATCTCGGAGCCTTCCTGCGCCTGAGCGTGAGCAACGGCCAGCAGGAGGCGTACGACTTCACGGAAATCGACAAGTCGCTCGCAACCGGGCTGTCGTTGCAGGGAACCCGCTGGCACCGGGCCAACGACACCGCGGGATTCGCGCTCGTGGTCAACGGCCTGTCGCATGCCGCGCAGCAATACTTCGCTGCCGGCGGGACGGGCATCGTCATCGGCGACGGCAGGCTGAACTACGGCACGGAACGGATCGCCGAGACCTATTACGCCTACCAGGCATGGGAGCACATCACCGTGACGGGCGATTACCAGCTGGTGGTCAATCCGGCCTATAACCGTGATCGCGGACCGGTATCCATTTTCGGCTTGCGCCTGCACGCCGAGTACTGATCCCGCGCCGCGCGCCCGATATGCGCGGTGTCGGAACGCGAACGGTCGCGGCATGGCGCCAAATGCCTGCTATGGTTCGGGTCCTGTCAAACGGCACTGATCCAAACCACCGGAAACGATGACGACGACCTCCCGCCGCGCGCTCTGGGAAGGAGCCGCGGCCGGCTATCTGGGCGGGATCGCCTGGCTTGCCCAGATCACGGCCTTTCCCTACTTTCTGTTCCCGGAACTCGGCGCACTCGCGCACGACATCCTCACGCGTCCGCGCGGCACCTGGGCGCGCGCACCGCTGCTGCTCGTCATCACGCCGCTGCTCACCGCGGCGGTCGGCACCTACGTCGCGCGCCACTGGGCATACGGCCCGGTTGCCGTACTGTTGATCGTGGGGATAGCCATCCTGGTGATCCGCGCGCTGCGCTCGCCGATCGCGCCGGCGATCTCGGCGGGCCTGCTGCCGCTGGCCCTCGGGGAAAAGAGCTGGTGGTATCCCCCGGCGATCCTGCTCGGCACCGGACTGCTCGCGGCGATCGCCTTCGCGCGCCTGCGCTGGTTTTCGCCGGCGCCGGCGCCCGAATCGGCCGCCAACACGCTCGACGACATCCTGGAGCGGCCGCCCCGGGATTGGTCCTGGGTCGCCTTCTACCTGGTTTTCCTGACCGTCGGCGCGACCGTTTCCGAATTGCTGGACTGGCATTTCCTGCTCTATCCACCGCTCGCGGTGATCGGCTTCGAGATGTTCGCGCACACCCGGGTCTGCCCCTGGGCCAACCGCCCGCTGGCGTTGCCGGTCGCCTGCGCATCGACGGCGGCAATCGGGCTGGCCATCGTCGAGCATTTCGGCGCCGGACCGCTCGCGGCCGCCGGCGCGACCCTCTGCGGCATCGGCGTGCTGCGCCTGCTCAGACTCCACGCCCCGCCCGCCGTGGCGGTCGGCCTGCTGCCCTTCGTCATCGAGGGGCCGGACTTTCGGTTTCCGATCGCCGTCGCCGCGGGAACCAGCCTGCTGGTCGGCACGTTCCTGTTGTGGCGCGTGCTTTCCTCCCCGGCCGCGGCCCGTCGGGAGTCCTGACCGGAGCGGATGCGGCGGTCATGACCCGACCATCGGCCGGGGGTATAGTTGCCCGGACACCGAACCGGAACCCGTGGAATGATGCGACGCTTTTTCCTTCCCGCGATGCTCGGCGCCGCGCTTGCCGGCTGCGCCAGCTACCACCCGGCGCCCATCGATCCCGCGCAGAACGCCGCCAGGCTCTCGGCGCGGTCCCTGCGCGATCCCCGCCTGCTCGCCTTCGTCCATGCAATGCAATCCGACGCGAAGGCGTCCCCCGCTGCGGCACCGGCCCGCTGGGACCTGTCGACGCTCACGCTGGCAGCGCTGTACTACCACCCGAACCTCGATCTCGCGCGGTCGAGTCTTGCGCAGGCGCGCGGTGCGATCCGCACTGCGCGGCAGCGTCCGAATCCGACGCTGGTCTTTCAGGACCTTTCCTACAACCAGACGGTACGCACCCCCTCCCCCTGGACCATCGGGCCGTCGATCGAGTTCGTGATCGAGACCGGCGGCAAGCGCGCGGCGCGGACAGCGCAGGCACGCCACCTCGAGGCAGCAGCGCGGCAAGACCTCGCAACCGCGTCGTGGCAGGTTCGCTCCGGCGTCCGCAATGCGCTGATCGATCTCTGGGCCACGCGGCAAAGCCTCGCCCAGTCCCGGCGCAATCTCGCCGTCGAGGAGCAGCTCGTCACGGCCACCGCGCAACGGTTTGCGGCCGGCGGCGCCGCCGGCTTCGACCTGGCACAGGCGCGCATCCATCGCGACGAAGCGCGCCTGACCGCGCTCAATGCGCAAAGCCGCGAGGCCCAGGCGCGCAACACCCTCGCAGGGGCGATCGGCATTCCCGTCACCGCGCTGCACGGAATCGCCATTTCCTTTGCCGACGTCGAATCCCCGCAGCAGCCCGCGGCCGACGTCGCCACCGCCGCCCTGCGCAAGGCGGCGCTGACCAGGCGCAGCGACGTGCAGTCGGCGCTGGCCGATTACGCGGCCGCGGAAGCCGCGCTGCAGCTTGCGATCGCCGACCAGTATCCGGACATCGCCCTGGCACCGGGATACGACTACAACCAGGGCGACAACCAGTACCTGCTGATGCCCACGGTGCCGCTACCGATATTCCACCAGAACCAGGGGCAGATCGCCGAGGCACTGGCTCAGCGCGAGCAGGCGGCAGCGCAGTTCACGGCCCTGCAGGACTCCGTCCTGCATGCGATCGACCAGGCGGTGACGGAGTACCGGGCGAGCGCCCGGTCGCTCGCCTCCGCCCAGGCGATCCACGACGAGGAGGTGCGCGAGTACCACCGGATGCAGTCGGCATTCGATACCGGCGACGCCGACCGGTCGAGCCTGATCGCTGCGCAGCTGACGCTGGCGACCGCCACGCAGGCAAAGATCGATGCGCTGGTGCGGCAGCGTCGCGCCCTGGGCTCCCTGGAGGATGCGCTGCAGCACCCGTTCTTCGCGGCGGCGGCACCCTTGCCCCTGCTCACGACCGATCCCCGCCTGTCGTCGGAGTGATGGCGGCATCGCCATGGCCACGCCGCCGCCCCGCACCGAACTTGTCCACGCATACCTGTTCTCGTCGGACGGCGTCGGTCGGCGCGTCGATGCCGATGCGGCGCTGGCCTGGCTGAACGCCACGCCGCGATCGAGCACCGAATTCCTCTGGCTGCATTTCAGCAGCCCCCACGGCATCAGCAAGAACTGGCTGCGGCACATCGATCTCGCCGACACGTTCCGCGAAGTCCTGCAGGAAGAGCGGCGATCGAGCCGCGTCTCGCACGTCCAGCTCGGCCTTTTCGCAGTGCTCAACGAGGTCGACTATGAACCCGCGCGCCGCACGCATACGTCGTCCTCCACGCTCTGGCTGAGCCTGCGCGAGCGTTGGCTGCTGAGCGCCTGGAACGGTCCGATGCAGTCGGTCCGGCAACTCGCCGACGATGTCGACGCGGCCCAGCAATTTCGCACCCCGCTGGCGCTGGTGGTCGAACTGATGAATCATCAGTCCAGCCGGCTCGCCAACATCCTGCGCGACATCTCCGAATCGGCCAACCGGGTCGAGCGGACGCTCGACCGCGACCGCCTGCCGCGCCGCGCCTCGCTGGGCGGCTACCGCCGCGACCTCATGCGCCTGCAACGGCTGCTCGCCCCAGACCCCGACTCCCTCATACAGGTCCTCAACCGGCCGCCGCGCTGGGCAAGCGAGGAGGATCTTGATACGCTGCATCTGGCCACCGAAAACTTCCTCGTCGTCGTCCGCGACCTGGAAAGCCTGCAGGGACGCATTACCCTGCTGGTGGAAGAGATCGCCGCCCGCGTGGCCGAGCGGACCAACCGCAGCGTCTTCGTCCTGACCGCGGTGACCGTGATTGCGCTGCCGGCGACCGTCATCGGCACGGTGTTCGGCATGAACGTGGGCGGGATGCCGATGCGGGGCGCGCCATACGGCTTCAGCGTCCTCCTGGCGGTCTCAGGACTATTGACGATCGCCGCGTCCTGGTGGATCGCGCGACTGTTGAAGGACTGAGCGGCATCGCGAGTCCATGGTGTTGGCGGGTGTTCGGGGGTCCCAAGTGTCTTCGGATATGGCGCAAACCTCGGTGATCGACAACGCTGCATTGCAGGGCCTCATCGACGCCCTGACGGTGCAGGGCTACGCGGTGCTCGCGCCGGTCGTGCGCGACGGCGCGATCGGCCTCGAGCCGATCTCCGGCCTCGGCGACCTGCCCCGCGGATGGTCGGACGTGCAGGCGCCGGGGCACTACCGCCTGGAACAAGGCCGGTGCGATCCCGACGCGCTCTTCGCGACCACGGTCGGCCCGCAATCCTGGAAGCGTTTCCTGCATCCGCCCCGCGAGGTCCTGTGGACCGCGCAGCGGCAATCCGACGGCGGCTTTACCGTGGCGCCCGGCGCCGCCGATGCGGCGGTCGACCACCCGGGAAGCGAATCGCCGCGGCAGGCGTTTCTCGGGGTGCGCGCCTGCGAACTGCACGCCATCGCCATCCAGGACCGCGTGTTCGCCGACGGACCGTTCGCCGACGCCGGGTATGCCGCGCGCCGCGCCGCGACCTTCGTCATCGCCGTGCAATGCGGGCAGGCGGCCGACACCTGTTTCTGTGCGGCAATGAGAACCGGCCCCGCAGCCGTGGCAGGCTTCGATCTCGCGCTCACCGAATTTCCCGAACGCGGCGAATTCCTGGCCGCGGCCGGGAGCGCCCGCGGCGCGGCGCTGCTCGCGGGCGTCGCCCGGCGAGCGGCCACGGAAGCGGACTGCGCCGCGGCGCAAGCCGCCGTCGCACGGGCGGCGGCGATGCAAACGCGGGCCATCGACACCACGCGAATCCGCGAGCGCCTGCAGGCCCAGCCCCAGCACCCGCAATGGGAAGCGGTCGGCGAACGCTGCCTGACCTGCGGCAACTGCACCATGGTCTGTCCGACCTGCTTCTGCACCGCGGTCTCGGATGGCAGCGACCTTGCCGGCGAGACCGCATGGCGGGTGCGCGAGTGGGATTCCTGTTTTACGCTGTCGTTTTCCCACCTGCACGGCGGGTCGGTGCGGCGCAGCAACGCCGCACGCTACCGGCAGTGGATGACGCACAAGCTTGCGAACTGGGTCGATCAGTTCGGCACCAGCGGCTGCGTGGGCTGCGGGCGCTGCATCACCTGGTGCCCGGTGGGCATCGACATCACGGAAGTCGCGGGCGCGTTCACGGCACCGGAGGACGCATGAAGGACATCGCCCAGATCCTGCACGACCATCCGTTCCTCGCCGGACTCGCGCCCGCGCACGAATCCCTGCTCGCCGGCTGCGCCCGCAACCGGCACTTCGCGGCCGACCGCTACCTCTTCCGGGAAGGCGACCCTGCCGATGAATTCTTTCTGATCCGCCACGGCAAGGTGGCACTGGAGATCGCCGCCCCCGGCCATGCGCCGCGGGTCATCGCGACGCTCCACGAAGGGGATATCGTCGGTGCCTCGTGGCTGGTGCCGCCGTATCGCTGGACCTTCGATGCGCGCGCGGCGGGAGATCTGCGGGCGATCGGCCTCGATGCCGCCTGCCTGCGGGGCAAGTGCGAAGAAGATCACGACCTGGGCTACGACATGATGAAGCGGTTCCTGCCGGTGCTGGTGCAGCGCCTGCATGCCGCGCGCCTGCAGATGCTGGATGTCTATGGACGGCACGATGAGTGACGCATGCACCGGCGCAAGGGCGGCCGATCCGTTCCTCCCGGCGCTCTATCGGGTTGCCGCCGTCCACCGCGAACTGGGGGACACGGTGACGCTCGATCTGGTCCCGGGTCCGGGTGCGACGCGCCCCGACTTCGCGCCCGGGCAGTTCAACATGCTCTACGCCTTCGGCGTGGGCGAAGTTCCGATCAGCGTGAGCGGCCCCCCCGATCGCGGTTCCGCGTTCCGACACACCGTGCGCAGCGTGGGCGCAGTGAGCGCGGCGCTCACGAAGCTCGCGCCCGGCGCGGCAATCGGCCTGCGCGGGCCCTACGGGCGCGGCTGGCCGGTCGAAGCGGCCGAAGGCGGCGACGTCGTGCTGATCGCGGGCGGGCTCGGTCTGGCACCCTTGCGCCCCGCCCTCTACGCGATCCTCGGCCGGCGCGCACGCTATGGACGTGTCGCCCTGCTCTGCGGCAGCCGAACCCCCTCCGACCAGCTTTTTCGGGACGAACTCGAGCGCTGGAGCGAACAGGCCGATCTGCAGGTGCTCCGCACCGTGGACCATGCCGATGCGTCGTGGCACGGGTACGTCGGGGTGGTTCCCGGCCTGGTCGCGCGCGCCGGGTTCGACCCTGCGAACACGACGGCGATGGTCTGCGGGCCCGAGATCATGATGCGGTTTTCCGCGACCGCGCTCGTGCAGGCCGGTGTCGCGGCGGCGCGCATCCATCTCTCGCTGGAACGCAACATGCACTGCGCGATCGGCCTGTGCGGCCACTGCCAGTTCGGGCCGGACTTCGTCTGCAAGGACGGACCGGTGACGAGCTACGAACGCGTCGCCCACGCGCTCGTGGTGCGAGAACTGTGAACGGCAGCGGATCATGAGCGCCCGCCCCCGTCCCCGTCTCGCCGTCTGGAAATTCGCATCCTGCGACGGCTGCCAGTTGTCGCTGCTCGAATGCGAGGACGAGCTGCTCGCACTGGCCCAGGCGGTGGAAATCGCCAACTTCGCCGAGGCGACGAGTACGGTGCTTCCCGGCCCCTACGACGTCTCGCTGGTCGAAGGCTCGATCACCACGGCACACGACGCCCGCCGCATCCTCGAGGTGCGGGCCCAGTCGCGGGTGCTCGTCGCGATCGGCGCCTGCGCGACCGCGGGCGGCATCCAGGCGCTGCGCAATTTCGGCGACGTCGACGCCTTCGCCGCAGCGGTCTATCCGGCACCACGATTGCTGGCAACGCTGGCGACCGCAACGCCGATCTCCGCCCATGTCGCGGTCGACCTGGAACTGCGCGGCTGTCCCGTCAACAAGGAGCAGCTGCTCGAACTGGTCGCCGCCCTGCTCGCCGGGCGCCGCCCCGCAGTTGCCGAATACAGCGTCTGCATCGAATGCAAGCGGCGCGGCAACGTCTGCGTTGCGGTGCAGGGTACGCCCTGCCTCGGGCCGGCGACCCATGCCGGCTGCGGCGCCATCTGCCCGGCGTTCCGCCGCGGCTGCTACGGCTGCTTCGGGCCGATGGAAACCCCCAACCTGCGGGCGCTGACGGCGCAGTGGCAGCAGGCGGGCATGGCGCCGCGCGCAATCCGCCAGGCCTTGCGGATGTTCACCGCGGCGGCGCCGGAATTTGCGGCCGAAAGCGAACGACATGACAAGTAGTGGAAACGGCGGCAACGGCGGCGGCGCGGCGCGGCGATCGATCCGCGTCGAGGCGCTCACCCGGGTCGAAGGCGAAGGCGCTCTCGATCTCGACATCGAGGGCGGGCATCTGACCGCGGCGCGACTGCGGATCTACGAACCGCCGCGCTTTTTCGAGGCACTGCTGCGCGGCCGAAGCTACCGCGATGCGCCCGACATCACCGCGCGGATCTGCGGCATCTGCCCGGTCGCCTATCAGATGAGTTCGGCGCATGCCATCGAAAACGCCTTCGGGGTGTGGGTCGCCGAGCCGCTGCGCGCACTGCGCCGCCTGCTCTATTGCGGTGAATGGATCGAGAGTCATGCGCTGCACATCGTTCTGCTGCATGCACCGGATTTCCTCGGGCTTCCGGATGGCATCGCGATGGCCCGCGATCACGGCGACGCGCTGCGCGACGGACTGGCCTTGAAGAAAGCCGGCAACGAGATCCTGCGCGTGCTGGGCGGGCGCGAGATCCACCCGGTGAGCGTGCGCGCGGGGGGCTTCCACCGCCTGCCCCGCCGGGCGGAGCGCGCAGCGCTCGCGCGGACGATGGGTGCGGCGCGCGACCGTGCCTGGCGCCTGGCGCGGTGGACCGCGACCTTGCCCATGCCCGAGGTCGAGCGCCCCTACGAATTCGTCGCGCTGCGGCACCCGGACGAATATCCGTTCAACGAAGGACGCCTGATTTCGAGCGGCGGTCTGGACCTCGACATCGCGGACTTCGACTCCGCCTTCGAGGAAGTGCAGGTGCCGCACTCGACCGCGCTGCACGCCCGCCTGCGCGGGCGCGGCGCCTACCTCGTCGGGCCGCTCGCGCGCTACGCGCTCAACTTCGATCGTCTGCCCGCCCCGATCCAGGATCTGGCACAGGAATGCGGACTCGGAGCCGTCTGCCGCAACCCGTTCCGCAGCATCGTCGTGCGCGCGATCGAAATTGTCTATGCCTGCGAGGAAGCGCTGCGAATCCTCGCCGCGCTGCCCGACGACCTCGAATCGGGCGCCGCCTTCGCGCCGGTGGCGCCCCGCGCCGCCGTCGGATACGGGTGCACCGAAGCACCGCGCGGATTCTGCTGGCACCGTTATGAATTCGCGGCGGACGGCAGCATCCTCGAAGCGCGCATCGTTCCTCCCACCTCGCAGAACCAGGCGACGATCGAAGACGACCTCCGCGCCGTCGCCGAACCCCTGCTCGACCACGACGACGAGACGATCCGGATCCACTGCGAGCGCAGCATCCGCAACCACGATCCGTGCATCTCCTGTTCCACGCATTTCCTGCGCCTGGCGGTGCGCCGATCGTGACCCGCACCCTCATCGCCGGCATCGGCAACCCGGACCGCGGCGACGACGGCGTCGGCCCCGCGGTCATCGCCGCCCTCACCGACCGGTTGGCGGACGGAACGCGGGCGATCCCGCTCCGCGGCGACCTCCTGCCGCTGCTCGACGCGTGGTCGCAGGCCGAACGCATCGTGCTCGTGGACGCCTGCGCCGACCGCGGCGCGCCGGGACGCATCCACCGATTGCACAATCCCGTGGCGGAGGAGCTGCCGCCCGAGGCCCCGACGTCGAGCCACGCGCTGGGCATGGCCGAGACCCTGGCGCTGGCGCGGGCTCTCGCCGAGCCCGGCGCCGCGGCGCCGGACGTCGTCGTCTATGCCATCGAGGGAGCATGCTTCGATTTCGGCGCCCCGCTGTCGCCGCCCGTCGCCGCGGCGATCGAGCCGCTGGCGAAGCAGATCGTCGCGGACACCGCCGCAACCGCTCCCCGCTGACCGGAACCGCCGACCGCCCTACACCGGCTGTTCCGGCTGTTCCGCCTGCGCCGCCGCCATCGCGGCGATGACTTCCTCGTCGCCGACCTGATGAAAATCCACGTAATGCGCGCCGATCGCGTAAAACGCCTCGGGCTGGACGAGGCACACGACGCGGTCCACTTCTGCGCGGAGTGCCGCGATGACCTCCGGGGGCGCAACCGGCACGGCGAGCACGAGTTGCGCGGGCTTGCGGCGACGCAGGGACGTCAACGCCGCGCGCATCGTCGTACCGGTTGCGATGCCGTCGTCGACCACGATGGCGCTGCGCCCCATCGCCGACAACGGGGCGCGGTGCGCGAGATACACCCGGCGACGGCGCTCGATCTCCAGCAGCTGCCGCTTCGCCTCGGCATCGATGTACGAACGATCCACGCCGGTTTCCTGTTGCACCTCGGCATCGACGACCACCTCCGGATGTTTGCCGTCCACCACCGCCGCGACCGCGAGCTCCGGCTGCCAGGGAACGCCGATCTTGCGCACCAGAAGCAGGTCCATGGGCGCATGCAGGCTGCGCGCCACTTCCGCCGCCACCGGAACCCCGCCCCGGGGCAGGGCGAAGACCACCGGCGCGGGCAGCGGAATCGCCGCGAGTTCGCGCGCCAGGATCCGCCCGGCTTCCGCACGGTCTGCGAAACGCGCGCTCATGGCCTGCGCCCACCCTGGACCAGATGGTCGAGGAACCAGTGCCCGGCGAGGTCCGCCACGGCCTCGAGCGCACCCGGCTCTTCGAACAGATGGGTCGCCCTGGGCACGATCGCCAGGCGCTTCTCGCAGGTCAACAAGTCGGCGGCCTCGCGATTCCAGCGCAGGACCTCGCGGTCGCGCTCGCCGACGATGAGCAATGTGGGGGCGCGCACCTTGGCGAGATGATCGGCCGCAAGGTCGGGCCTTCCGCCGCGCGAGACCAGGGCCGCCACCCGATCTGGTCGGGCCGCCGCCGCCCGGAGCGCGGCGGCCGCACCGGTGCTGGCGCCGAACAGTCCGATCGGCAGACCCGATATTCCGTCGCGCGCCGCGACCCACGACAACGCCTCGAGCAGACGGGATGCCAGCAGGTGGATGTCGAACACGTTGCCGACCGCACTGCCCTCGCGTTCGGTCAGGAGATCGAAGAGCAATGTTCCGAGTCCCACCTCCTGGAGCGCCTGCGCGACCACCGCATTGCGGGGGCTGAAGCGGCTGCTGCCGCTGCCATGGACGAATACGACCAGACCCCGATCCGCCGGCCGGGCGGCCAGGATTCCCGGCAGATGCATCGGGCCGATCCGTACCTCTTCGTCCGCTTGGCGCATGCCAAATCTCTCTGCGTACCCACCGGGCCACTATGCACCTGCGCATGGCCTCGTGGAGTGGACCGGATTACGCCGCATCAAATGCCCGTGCGATTGATTCCCGACGAACCGCGGGTCCCGCCCGCTGCGCATGCACCCTGACCTCCCGCAAACCGCAGTGCAGCATCCCGGAGTAGCGTGGTCCAAGGTGCTGCGACGCGGAAATCCGGCGTTCCGCCGCGCCGCCCCGAGGCGAACCGCGATGCCACGAAGCTCCCCCACCGGCGAAATCCGTCTTGCATACAAGCTGCTGGTGAACGACCGCACGAAATTCGCGGCGCTGCTGCTCGGTATCACGTTCGCCGTATTCCTGATCGTGATGATGATGTCGATGTTTTCCGGCATCCTGCAACGTTCGTCCGCGACGGTCATCAACATCGGGGCCAAGATGTGGGTGATGGATCCGGCGGTGACCACCCCCGCCAACAGCATTCCGATGCCCGATTACGTACTGGACTCGGTGCGCAGCATCGCCGGCGTGCGCTACGCCGTTCCGCTGTACTCGGGCATCGGCGTGGTGAAGCTCCCGGACGGCACCTTCCAGGCCGCGAGCGTGGTCGGACTCGACGATACGAGCCTGCTCGGGCATCCGCATCTGATCGAAGGCAAGATCGACGACATCTACGCCGAGAATGGCTTCATCGTCGTCCGCGACGCCGACTACGGCAAACTCGGAAGCCCGGGCCTCGGCGCCGAATTCGAGATCAACAATCACCGCGCCGTGATCGTCGGCACCGCCAAAGTGGCGATCAGCACCCTGTTCGGGATCCCGACGCTCTACACCACCTACAACCGGGCGATCCAGTACCTTCCGCAAACGCAGTTCACGACCTCCTACGTACTCGTCGACCCGAAGACACCGGCGGACATCCCCCACATCAAGGAGGAGGTGCAGCGCCTTGGCTATCTTGCGCTCACCGACCGCGAGTTCATCGACCGGACCTCGCACTGGTACGAGTTCCACACCGGCCTGGGGATGAACATCCTCATCATGACCTTCGTCAGCTTCCTGGTCGGCCTGTCCATTTCCGGCCAGACGTTCTATACGTTCATCATCGAGAACCTCGAGCGCTTCGGCGCGCTGAAGGCGATCGGCGCCAAGGGCCGCGAACTGGTGCTCATGATCCTCTTCCAGTCGATGTTCACCGGTCTCACCGGATATGGCCTCGGCGTCGGCCTTTGTTCGGCGATGATCACGCTGGCCAAGGCGCGGATGCCGGACTACGCGGCAATGATGAATTTCCGCGCGCTGGCGTCGGCATTCGCCATGGTTCTGGTCATCGCCGCGGTCTCGAGCACCATCGGCGTGCGGCGCGTGCTTCGAATCGAACCCTTCGACATCTTCCGGAGCTAGCCCATGGCGCCGGATTCCCTTGCGAACACCATCGGGCCGACGAGTCCCGGCAGCGCGGCGCCGGCGGCGGGCAACGCCATCGTCGTTCAAGGCGTGAGCAAATGGTTCGGCACCGGCGAAGCGCGGACGCGCGCATTGCAAAACGTGAGCTTCGAAGCCCGGTTCGGCGAGATGCTCTATATCGTGGGGCCATCCGGGAGCGGGAAGACCACCTTGCTGTCGGTCATCTCCGGCATTCTTCGCCCCGACGAAGGACGCGTCCTCGTGAAGGGCCAGGCGATCTGGGACATGTCGGCCGATCGGATCGCCGAATTCCGCCTGCAGACGATCGGCTTCGTTTTTCAGGACTATCACCTCTTTCCCCGCCTGACGACCGTCGAAAATGTCGCGATTCCGCTGATCCTGAGGCGGCGCGACTGGAATGAATCGATCGCCGAAGCAATGCGCTACCTCCGGATCGTCGGACTGGCCGACCGTGCCGATCTTCCGCCAATGAAACTCTCCGGCGGCGAACAGCAGCGCGTGGCCATCGCGCGCGCCATCGTGAGCCAGCCCGACCTGCTCATCCTCGACGAGCCCACGGCATCCCTGGACGGCGATACGGGGCGCGCGATCGTCGATTTCGTGCGCAGGGAGATCCTCAACCAGACGCGCAGCATCGTGATCGTGACCCACGACGCCCGCATCTACGAATTCGCAAACCGCATCCTGCGCATGGAGGATGGCCAACTCAAGGGTGTCCAAGATGGCGATTCGATTGTCGGGGACTAGGCTGATCTTCGTGCTCGCCGCAGCCGGCGTCGCCGCCGGCATCCTCGGCGCGGCGATCTCGAGCCACCGCGAGCCGACCCAGGCACCGGTGTTCAACCCGGCCCAGAACCCGTACCCCCACGGGATCTATGCCAACGGGATCATCGAAAGCGATCAGGCGCATGCCTCGAACGTGAACATCTATCCCGAGGTCAACGGAACGGTGACCCAGGTCTACGTGAGCGCGGGACAGTCCGTCAAGCGCGGCGATCCGATCGCCCAGATCGACGACAGCGTGCAGCGCGCGACGGTCGAACAACTCGAATCGCAGGCCCGGGCCGCCAAGGCCATGCTCGACGAACTCAAGGCACAGCCCCGTCCGGAAGTCCTGCGCGTGGCGCAGGCGCAGCGCGTCGCCGCCGAAGCCGCCGCCAGACAGGCGCGCGATGCGTATGACAAGCAGCGGCGGGCCTTCGACATCGACCCGCGCGCGGTCAGCCGCGATGCCCTCGACACCGCACACGATGCGTGGCGGGTGGCCGATGCGAACCGCAAGACCGCCCTGCGCAACCTCCAGCTGGTGCGCGCGGGGGCGTGGATCTACGATATCCGGAACCAGGAGGCGACCTACCAATCGCTCGGGAAGGCGGCGGCGGCCGCGCGCGCCCTCCTCGCCAAATACCTCCTGCGGGTCCCCGCCGACGGCCGGGCACTGACGGTCAACGTGACGCCGGGAACGTATGTCTCCAGCCAGGGCGTCTACAACCCGTACACCCAGGCGAACAGCGATCCGATCGTCATCTTTGCCACGCCGGCCCAGGCGATGGACGTTCGCGTCTATATCGACGAGATCCTGATCCCGCGGCTACCGGCCGCCGCCGCGATCAAGGCGATGATGTTCGTCCGCGGAACGAACCGGCGCGTGCCGCTCGAGTTCGTGCGGATCGAGCCGTACGTGCGGCCCAAGATCTCGCTGTCGGACGCACGCCAGGAGCGCGTGGATGTGCGCGTGCTGCCGCTGATCTTCCGCTTTCGGGCGCAGGACGCGCCGCAGGTCTATCCGGGGCAACTGGTCGATGTATACATCGGAGACTGATCCACTGACGAATGCACGGACGCGCGCCCTGGGCCTGCGCCGACGGGGTCCGCGCACCGTCGCCGCAACCGCGATCCGGTGGATCCTGTGCGCAGCGATGCTCGGCGGCTGTGCGCTCGGCCCCGACTTCCATCGACCGGAACCGCCATCCGGGGCGAGCATGCTGCGCGCCGCGCCCCCCGCGGCAATGCCGGCCGATGGGCGGACGCAGCGCTTCGACCGACGGACGGACGTGGCGCCCGACTGGTGGAAACAGTTCCACTGCGCGGCGCTGGACTCCCTGGTCCGCGAGGGTCTCGCGAACAGCCCCAGCCTCAAGGCGGCCCGGGCGACGCTGCAGGAAGCCCAGGACAACCTGCGCGCGGGCTACGGCGTGTTCTTCCCGCAGATCGGCGCCAGTCTCGGCGCCACCCGCGAAAGCTCGGTGTTCTTCCTTGGACCCAACCCCATCCGTCCGGGTCCTTTCAACCTCGCCACCCTGCAAGCCGCCGTCACCTATACCCCGGACCTCTTCGGGGCAGAGCGGCGCACGGTCGAATCCTTGGGCGCCCAGGTCGACGCCCAGCGCTACGCCCTGATCGCAGCCCGAGTGACGCTGGCAGGCAACATCGTCAATACCGCGATCGCCCGCGCGGGATACGCGGCGCAGCGCGACGCGCAACGCCGCATCATCGCGGAGCAGCGCGAACAGATCGACATCGCGCGGGTGCAGGTCCGCGCGGGGACCGCGCCCTATTCGTCGGTGGTCGCGATCCAGAGCCAACTGGCGGCAAGCCGCGCCACGCTCGCGGCCTTGGATCAGCGCCTCGACCAGACCGGACATCTGCTTGCCCAGCTCGTCGGCAAGGCGCCGGGGGCATTCTCCGCGCCGCCCATCGCCCTGCGCGATCTCGCGCTTCCCGAAGCGCTGCCGGATTCGCTGCCATCGCGCGTCGCGCGTCACCGGCCCGACATTCTCATCGCCGAGGCGCAGCTGCATGCGGCAAGCGCAGGAATCGGCATCGCGACCGCGAACCTGTTTCCCGACCTCACCCTGGGTGGCGCCGTCGGCAGGGACACCACCGCCATCGCGAGCATCCTGCACAACGGCTACCGGTTCTGGTCGCTCCAGGCCAGCCTTGCCGGTTCGCTGTTTTCGGGCGGAACGCAGTGGTACCAACGCAAGGCCGCCATCGACGCCTACGACGCCGCACTGGCGACGTACGACCAGACCGTACTGGCAGGACTGTCCCAGGTCGCCGACACCATGCGGGCACTCGATCATGACGCGCAGGCGCTGCGTGCCCAGGCCGACGCCCGCGTGTCCGCCTCGGAAACCCTGCATCTGGTGCAGGCGAACTTCACCGCGGGAACGGCGTCGTATCTCGAGCTCCTGACGGCGGATGCCCTGGTCCGGCAGGCCGACCTCGGCTATCTCGGCGCGGTGGCGCAGCGGCTGCAGGACACCGTGGCGTTCTACGCCGCCCTGGGCGGCGGCTGGTGGAACCCCGCCCCGCCGGCCTCGGCGCCGCGGAAAAGTCCGGTCCGGTGACGCGGGAATTCCGGCCGCGGGAACGACCCGGCGAACCGCGCGCCGACGCATCGATCCCCGGATGCCGGCGCAAGGGTTCTGCTATAAATTCCGCTCAACACGGCGAAAGAGGGGACGCGGCTTCGGTCGGTTCGAGCCTCACGCAGACAGGACCGGCCGATTGTCCGGAAGGCGACCGACTTGACCGAACGCATACAGACCGATCTTGCCTGGCGGAATCGTGACGATGCCCTCGAGATTCTGATCGACCACATCCCGGCGGCGGTTGCGATCCTCGACCGGGACTTGCGCTACCTGGAGGCGACCCGCCGCTGGCTCGAGGACTACAAGCTCGTCCGCAGCGACATCCTCGGGAAGAGCCACTACGAGATCTTTCCGGAGATTCCGGCGCGCTGGAAGGCGATCCATGGCCGCGCCCTGGCCGGGGAAATCCTGAGCGCGCAGGAGGAGCGCTTCGAGCGGGCGGACGGTTCGGTGCAATGGCTCCGCTGGCAGGTCCGGCCGTGGTACGCCGCGCCCGAGCGGATCGGCGGCATCATCATCCTGACCGAGGACATCTCCGCCCGGAAGGAAGCGGAGATCGCGCTCGCGAACGAACGGGAGATTTTCCGCAACCTTGCCGACATCTCCTCGGACTACTTCTGGGAACTCGACGAACAATTCCGTTTTCGCGAGATTTCGGCGAGCATCGCGGTACGGTCCAAAGTTGATTACCAGAGCTACATCGGCAGGGCGCGCTGGGAACTGCCGTTCCTCGGCATTTCCGAGGAACAGTGGCAGGCGCACCGGGACACGCTGAAGGCGCATCAGCCGTTTCGCGACCTCGAAGGCGGGCTATCCAATCTCGACGGGGAAATCCGGTGGTTCCTGATGAGCGGGGACCCGATCTTCTTGTCGGACGGGACGTTCGCCGGATATCGCGGCGTCACGCAGGACATCACCGAGCGCAAGGCGACGGAGAAGGCACTGCAGAAAATCGCCACCGAATTCGAGGATCTGTACAACAACGCGCCCCTGGGCTACCACTCGCTGGACCGCGAGGGCGTGTTCCGGCGCATCAACGATACCGAGCTTTCCTGGCTCGGCTACGCGCGCGACGAAGTGATCGGCCGGAAAAAATGGTCGGACATCGTGACGCCCGAGTACGCTCGGACATTTCCCGCGCTGTTCGAGGAATTCAAGAAGACCGGCAGGCTGCACAACCGCCCATACGAGGTGGTGCGCAAAGACGGAACGACGTTCCCGGCGCTGCTGACGGCAACCGCGGTCTACGACGGGGCGGGAAGCTATCTGGCGAGCCGTGGCATGCTGGTGGACATCACCGAGCGCGCCCTGACGCGCGAGCGCCTTCTCGAATCCGAGGCGAGATACCGCTCGCTCTTCGAGAACATGAACGACGGCTTCGTGCTGTTTGAAGTCGTCGTCGATGGGCAGGGCGTACCGGTCGACCTGCTCATCCTTGCGGCCAACCAGAGTTTTGAAGGCACCACCGGGGTCAAGCTGGAACAGGCGATCGGCCGACGCCTGACCGAGGCGGTGCCCGGCATCGAAAAGGACGATGCCGACTGGATCGGCATCTACGGCAGCGTGGCGTTGACGGGCGTGCCGCGGCAATTCGAGCAACGATCGGATCTGCTCGATGCCGTCTACGCGGTTTCGGCCTATCGGCCCGCGCCGCGGCAGTGCAGCGTGACCTTCCAGGACATCACCGAACGCAAGAAGGTCGAATCGGAACTCCGGATCGCCGCGACCGCCTTCGAGGTGCAGGAAGGGATTCTGGTGACCGACGTCGACCGGAAAATCCTCAAAGTCAATGCGGCATTGACGCGCATCAGCGGCTACTCGGCCGAAGAGTGCATCGGCAAGACCCCCCGAATCTTCAGTTCGGGCCGCCACGATCAGCGCTTCTACCAAGACATGTGGGAGCACCTCCATGCCACCGGGCGATGGGAGGGCGAGATCTGGAATCGCCGCAAGAGCGGCGAGACGTATCCTGCGCGCCTGTCCATCACCGCGGTCCGGGACGCCGAAGGACGGGTCACGAATTACGTTGCCAACATTGCCGACATCACCACCAGCCTCGCCGCCGCGGAGGAGATCCGCGATCTCGCGTTCTATGACACGCTAACCCACCTCCCCAACCGGCGCCTGTTCCTGGACCGCCTGCACCAGGCAATGGCATCGAGTGCGCGCAGTGGACAAAAGGGGGCGCTGCTGCTGCTCGATCTCGACAACTTCAAGATCATCAACGACACCCTGGGGCACGACATGGGGGATTCGCTGCTCCAGCAGGTGGCCGAGCGCGTCACCCGTGTCCTGCGGGATGGCGATACGGTTGCGCGCCTGGGCGGCGACGAATTCGTCGTCCTGGTCGTGAACCTGAGCGAGAACGCCTTGGACGTGGCGGAAAAAGCCAAGGAGGTCGGCAACAAACTGCTTGCGCTATTGAACCGGACGTTCCCCCTCGGCGATGCGCGGCATCACAATACGCCGAGCATCGGCGTGACGATCTTCTCGGGAAACGAGACGACCGAGGAGCTGATGAAACAGGCGGACATCGCGATGTATCACGCCAAGCGCGCCGGCAAGAACACCATCCGGTTCTTCGATCAGCAGATGCAGGATGCGGTCAATGCCCACGCAGCCCGGGAGCGGGACCTGCGCATCGCCATCGACCAGCAGCAGTTCGCGCTGTTTTACCAAGTCCAGGTGGACCCGGCCGGCAAGGCGATCGGCGCCGAAGCCTTGATCCGGTGGCACCACCCGGTCGAAGGACTGGTCACCCCGGCGGCATTCATTCCGGTTGCCGAGGAATCCAGTCTCATCGTGGGAATCGGCGACTGGGTCATCGACGCCGCTTGCACCCGACTTGCGGCATGGAGCCGCCTCCCGGCCACCCGCGACCTGGTGCTGTCGATCAACGTCAGCTCACGGCAGATTCGCCACCCCGATTTCATCGCCAAGCTCGAAGATGCGATCACCCGATACGGAGTCCGTGCCGGGCATCTCAAGCTCGAGATCACCGAAAGCATGCTCCTGGAAGACACCGAATCGACGATCGAGGTCATGGAACGTCTGCGTGCGCTCGGCCTGCGGCTGGCGCTGGACGATTTCGGCACCGGCTACTCCTCGCTGTCCTACCTGAAGCGGCTGCCGATCGACCGGATCAAGATCGACCAGTCATTCATCCGGGACATGGCGACCGACCCGCACGACCTCGCCATCATCCGCACCATCATCGCGATGGCATGCAACCTGAAGATCGCCACCATCGCCGAAGGCGTCGAGACCGACGAACAGTTTCGGCTGCTTGCCATATCGGGGTGTCACGCATTCCAGGGTTACCGGTTCGGCAGACCGATGCCGGTGGCCGATTTCGAGCGCTCGATCGAGCAAGGTTGAATCTTCTTCTGCTGATCAATAGGGCGCCATCCCACCGAGCGCCCTTGCGGCCCGCTCAATCGCGCCCAGTACGGCATCGGCAACCTGTGGCGAAACCATTCCGGCAGTTCGGCGTGAACTGCGGCAATGGCCGCCGGGGCCCCCACGGGACGTCAATTCATTCCCACTCGATCGTCGCCGGCGGCTTGCCGCTGATGTCGTACACGACTCGATTGATGCCGCGCACTTCGTTGATGATGCGGTTGGACACCTTGCCGAGCAGTTCGTGGGGCAGCGGCGCCCAATGCGCGGTCATGAAGTCCTGCGTCTGCACCGCGCGCAGCGCGACCACCCATTCGTAGGTCCGGCCGTCGCCCATCACGCCGACGCTCTTCACCGGCAGGAAGACGGCGAACGCCTGGCTGGTCTGGTCGTACCAGCCGCTCGCGCGCAGTTCCTCGATGAAGATCGCATCGGCGCGGCGCAGGAGATCCGCATAGTCGCGCCGGACTTCGCCCAGGATGCGCACACCCAGGCCCGGTCCGGGGAACGGATGGCGGTAGACCATCTCGCGCGGCAGGCCGAGGGCGATGCCCAGCGCGCGCACTTCATCCTTGAAGAGTTCGCGCAACGGCTCGAGCAGCTTGAGGTGCAGCGTGTCGGGCAGGCCGCCGACGTTGTGGTGGGACTTGATCGTGACGGCCTTCTTGGATTTCGCACCGGCCGATTCGATCACGTCTGGATAGATCGTGCCCTGGGCCAGCCACTTGACGTTCGGCAGCCTGGCCGCCTCTTCCTGGAACACCTCGACGAACTCGCGGCCGATGATCTTGCGCTTGGCTTCGGGGTCGGAGACCCCCGTGAGCTTGCCGAGGAAGCGCTCGGAGGCGTCGACGACGACGAGATGCAGACCCAGGTGGCGCTCGAACATGTCGACGACCTGCTGCGCCTCATCGAGCCGCAGCAAACCGTTGTCGACGAACACGCAGGTCAGCTGCCGGCCGATCGCGCGGTGGATGAGCAGCGCCGCGACGGACGAATCGACGCCGCCGGACAACCCCAGCACCACCTCCTGCGTTCCCACCTGCTCGCGGATGCGCGCCACCGCCTCGTCGACGTAATCGGGCATGTTCCAGTCGCCGCGGCACCCGCAGATGTCGCGCACGAAGCGTGTGAGCATCTCCTGCCCCAGGCGGGTGTGGGTGACCTCGGGATGGAACTGCACGCCGTAGAAGCGCCGCGATTCGTCGGCCATGCCGGCGATCGGGCAGCTGTCGGTCTCGGCCATCACCGCAAAACCCGCGGGCAGTTCGGCAACCTTGTCGCCATGACTCATCCAGACGTCGAGCAAGCCTTCGCCACGGGGGCCGTTGGCGTCCTGCAGGCCTTCGAGCAGCCGGGTGTGGCCGCGGGCACGCACCTGCGCGAATCCGAATTCCCGCTTGGCACCGGACTCGACCCGCCCCCCCAACTGCTGCGCCATGGTCTGCATGCCGTAGCAGATCCCCAGCACCGGTACGCCGAGCTGGAACACGAGCTCGGGCGCGCGATCGGTCGATTCCTCGTAGGCCGACTGATGGCTGCCGGAGAGGATGATGCCGCAGGGGGCGAACGCGCGGATCGCCTCCTCCGGCATGTCGCAGGGGTGGATTTCGCAGTACACCCGCGCTTCGCGTACGCGCCGGGCAATGAGCTGGGTAACCTGGGATCCGAAGTCCAGGATCAGGATGCGGTCGTGTTGCACTACTCCACCCGATAGTTGGGCGCTTCCTTGGTGATCCGCACGTCGTGCACGTGCGACTCCCGCATGCCGGCGTTCGTGATCTGCACGAACTCGGCGCGCGTGCGCATCTCCTCGATCGTCCGGCACCCACAATAGCCCATGCTGGAACGCACGCCGCCGGCCATCTGGAAGATGATCGCCACGACGCTGCCCTTGAACGGCACCATGCCTTCGATGCCCTCCGGCACGAGCTTGTCGACGTTGGCGTCGTTGTCCTGGAAGTAGCGATCGGCGGCGCCGCGCTTCATCGCCCCCAGGCTGCCCATGCCGCGATAGGCCTTGTACGAGCGTCCTTCATAGAGGATGAGTTCGCCCGGCGCCTCTTCGGTTCCGGCAAGGGCGCTGCCCATCATCACGGTGGACGCGCCGGCTGCCAGCGCCTTGGCGACGTCGCCCGAATACCGCACGCCGCCGTCCGCGATGAGCGGCACGCCGGTGCCCTCCAGCGCGCGTGCGACGTCGAGGATCGCCGTGATCTGCGGCACGCCCACCCCCGCGATGATGCGCGTGGTGCAGATCGAACCCGGGCCGATGCCGACCTTGACCCCGTCGGCACCGTGTTCGACCAGCGCGCGTGCGGCTTCGCCGGTGGCGATGTTGCCGCCGATCACCTCCACCTGCGGGAAGTTGCGCTTGACCCAGCGTACGCGCTCGAGCACGCCCTGGCTGTGGCCGTGGGCCGTGTCGACGACGATCGCGTCGACCCCCGCCCGCACCAGCGCCTCGACGCGCCCCTCCTCCGCCTCGCTGGTGCCGACCGCCGCGCCGACGCGCAGCTTGCCCAGCTCATCCTTGGCGGCATAGGGGTGTTCGGTGGTGCGGGTGATGTCCTTGACGGTGATGAGGCCGCGCAACGAGAAATCGTCGTCGATGACCACCACGCGCTCGAGGCGGTGACGATGCATGAGGGCCTTGGCCTCTTCGAGGGTCGCCCCCTCGCGGACCGTGACCAGACGATCGCGCGGCGTCATGATCTGTTCGACCGGGATCTCCGTGCGCGTCTCGAAGCGCAGGTCGCGGTTGGTGACGATGCCGACCACCCGCCCCGCGGCATCGATCACCGGCAGGCCGGAGATCTTGTGTTCGCGCGTGAGCGCCATGACCTCGCCCACCCGCATGGTGGGCGGAATCGTGATCGGATCCCGCAGGATCCCGGCTTCATGCCGCTTGACCTTCGCGACTTCCGCCGCCTGCTGCTCAGGCGACAGGTTCTTGTGGATGATGCCGATTCCCCCTTCCTGCGCCAGGGCGATCGCCAGCCGCGCCTCGGTCACGGTGTCCATCGCAGCCGACACCAGCGGAAGATTCAAGGGGATGCGGCGGGTCAGCCGCGTGGAAAGATCGGTCTCCCGGGGAAGCACGGCCGAATATGCCGGCACCAGAAGCACGTCGTCGAAAGTCAGCGCCTTGTCACGGAACCGCATGCTCATCCTCATGACGCAAAAGCGAATTATACCGGCAGCACGACCCCGTGCGAACGCCCCGGACCCGCCGCGGGCCGACCGCCCGGCCCTCTTCCGCCGACCCGCCCGCATCCAACCGGATGACCCGCGCCGCCGCGCCGCGCGGCCGTTCCCTGAATACAATGCCGGAATCACCGATTCCCCGGGAGATTCCGGCATGGGGCCCACCCGAATTTCGCAATGCGGCATTGCCGCCTTCGCCGTAGTCACCGCGATCGCGGTCACCCCCCGGTGCGCCAGCGCGCAGTGGGCGTGGCGGGATGCCGGCGGGCATGTCACCTTTTCCGACACCCCGCCGCCGGCCAATATTCCCCAGAGCCAGATCTTCGAGCAGCCGAACCCGGCCAGCATGCCCGCGGCGCCGCCTGCCGGGAGCAAGGCCAAAGCCACCGCCCAGCGGGACGCGAACGCGGAAAAACGCTTCGACAAGTGGTTCAAGGATCGCCAAAAGGCGGAGCAAAAGCAGCAGGCGGCGCAGGCACGCCGCGAAGCGCAATGCAACCACCTGCGCGGGCAACTTGCCACCCTTCAGACGCTGGGCATGCAGGTCCTGCAGCAGGACCCCAACGGCGGCCCCCCGACCTTCCTCTCCGACCAGCAGCGCGCCGCGCAGGTGCAGCAGCTGCAGAACCAGATCGGCACGAACTGCGATTAACGGTGCGCGCCGGCGCGCAGCCGCCGCGCTTCCTTCGGGTCGATCTGCAACGGCCGATAGATCTCGATCCGGTCGCCGTCGTGGACGACGTCGTCGGGCGTCGCCGGGCGGTTGAACACCCCGACGTCCCATGGGCCGTCCACTCCTCCCGGCAGATCGGGGCAGGCCACGGCAATCCCGGATTGCGCGATGGCGTCGCGGATGCGGGCGCCCGGCGCCACCGCGACCGGCAGCGCCCACTGGCGATCGGGCAGCGCGTAGACCACCAGCACCCGAATCCCCCCGTCAGTCGCCGGTTCCATAGATCTGGTCCGCGCGCTGGGCAAAGGCGTCGATGAGCGAATTCGCGACGTGCTCGAACACCGGTGCCACGACGCGCCCGAGCAGGCCCGCGGCAAACCGGTAGTGCAGGTCGAGCGTCACTTTGCAGCCCTCCTCCCGCAGCGGCTGGAAACTCCAGCGGCCGCGCAGGTCCCGGAACGGACCGTCGACGAGCGTGAGATCGATCGTTTCGCAGCCATGGTGGACGTTGCGGGTCGTGAAGGAACTGCGGACGCCCATGTAGGCAATGTCGACCCGGGCGACGAGCGTCTCACCGGCGAGCGACGCATCGGCCGGCGCATCGGCGGGCGCATCGGCGGGCGCGTTGGCCGGCGGCTGGATATGGCTGGCCGCGCACCACGGCAGGAACTTGGGATACTGTGCCACGTCGCGTACCAGGGCGAACATCTGTTGGCAACGGTAGGGAACGATTACGGAACGGTGAACGCGATGCATGGGGCGTGATTGTTACACTATTTCGATAATGTCCATCACCCAGAACCGCAAGGCCCGCCACGACTACCAGATCGAAGAGCGCTTCGAAGCCGGACTCGTGCTCGAAGGCTGGGAAGTCAAGAGCATCCGCGCCGGTCGCGCGCAGATGAATGAAGCCTACGTCATCATCCGCGGCGAAGAGCTTTTCCTGCTCAATGCGCACATCGGCATCCTGCCCACCACCTCGACGCACATCCACGCCGACCCCACCCGCACGCGCAAGCTGCTGTTGCGCGCCGAGGAGATCCGCAAGCTGATCGGCAAGGTCGAGCGCGCCGGCTACACCCTGGTTCCCCTCGACCTGCACTTCTCCCGCGGGCGGGTCAAGCTCGCCCTGGGGCTTGCCAAAGGCAAGCGACAGTTCGAGAAGCGGGCGGCGGAACAGGACCGGGACTGGAAGCGCGAGCAGGCGCGGCTGCTGAAGACGCGGTCGCGGTGAAGGGGCCGGCGCGCGTGGGAGCGCAGCGCTGTCGGGCGCGGGAGCGCCCGGACCAGGCAAGCGCGCCCGCCGCGCCGGGCGAATCGGAAAACGCGCTACTCCGCCTCTTCGATCCACGCCGTCTGGATCGCCTCCAGAATCTTTTCGTTGGACCGGTCCGGATGGTCGGCGAAGCCGTCGAGCTCGCACACCCACCGGTGCAGATCGGTGAACCGAATGGCACGGGGATCGACGTGCGGATGCTCTTCCAGCAAGGCCTGGGCGATCGCGATCGAATCCGTCCAATGCAGCATGGCAGGGCTCATTGCTTCCCCTCCTTCACCTGGTTGATCGAATACCGCGGGATCTCCACGACGAGGTCCTGATCGGCGACGATCGCCTGGCACGACAGGCGCGAGAGCGGCGTCAGTCCCCACGCCTTGTCGAGCAGGTCGTCCTCGTCCTCCTCCGACGGCGCCAGCGAGGAAAACCCTTCCCGCACGATGATATGGCAGGTCGTGCAGGCGCAGGAGAGTTCGCAGGCATGCTCGATCGGCACCCCGGCTTCGAGCAGCGCGCGGCAGATGCTTTGCCCGCGCCGCGCGGTGACCGTCGCACCTTCGGGACAGACTTCCTCATGCGGGAGAACGCGAATTGTCGGCATAGCTTGGCTTTTCCACCCCCACCTTCGCCCTCTCCCGCGCGCCGCAGAAGAGGATTGCGTCGAATCCGCCCCCGTTTCGTTCCAGCGGTGCCGCCGGGAGGGCGAAGCAGTTTACTTGTTTCCGCTCAATACCTCGTCGATCTTGGCGCCGGCCAGGGCCGCGCGGATCGAGCGGTTCATCCGCAACATGGCGAAGTTCTCCGTCGCAGCGGAAAGCCGCGCGCCGGCACCCGCGATCGCATCCGCATCGCCGGCCTGTTCCGCCGCCGCCAGTTGCTCGACCGCGGCATCGACCTCCGCGCGCTCGCCGGCATCGAGGAGATCCCCGTCCGCGCGCAGCGCCGCGCGGGTCGCCTCGATCATCCGCCGCGCCTCGACCTGCTGCTCGCGCAGCATGCGCGCATCGCGATCGCGCTCGGCCGCGCCAAACGAGTCGGCCAGCATGCGTGCGACGTCCTCGTCGCCCAGTCCGTACGACGGCTTCACCGTGACCGAGGCTTCGACGCCGCTCGTCGCCTCGGTGGCGCTCACCGAGAGCAGCCCGTCGGCATCGACCTGGAAGCGCACGCGCACGCGCGCCGCCCCGGCGGCCATCGGCGGCAGGCCGCGCAATTCGAAACGCGCCAGCGAGCGGCAATGATCGACCAGATCGCGCTCCCCCTGCACCACATGCAGCGCCAGCGCCCGTTGTCCGTCCTGGAAGGTGGTGAAGTCCTGGGCGCGCGCGGTGGGAATCGTCGAGTTGCGCGGAATGATGCGTTCCACCAGTCCACCCATCGTCTCGATGCCGAGCGACAGCGGGATCACGTCGAGCAGCAGCCAGTCGTCGCCGGGCGGCCGGTTGCCGGCCAGCAGATTGGCCTGCATCGCCGCGCCCAGCGCCACCACCTGGTCCGGATCGATGCGGTCCAGCGGCGGCTGGCCGAACAACTCCTCGACCGCCTTGCGCAGGTGCGGCATACGGGTGGCGCCGCCGACCAGGACGACGCCCTGCACGTCCGCCACCCCGACCCCGGCATCGCGCAGGGTGCGCCGCGCCGCATCCACGGTCTTCTGGACCAGATGCTGGGTGATCCCGAAAAAGGTCTCGCGCCCGATGTTCAGGTTGACCCACCGGTGATCGGAAAGCCGCGCCTGGATGGTGGCGCGTTCGCGCGTCGACAACTGCTCCTTCGCCGCGCGCGCGCGCGCGGTGAGCAGCCGGATGTCCTCGGGGGCCAGCAGCGACAGATTGGCCTGTTCGAGGATCCAGCAATACAGACGGTGGTCGAAATCGTCGCCGCCCAGCGCACTGTCGCCGCCGGTCGCCAACACTTCGAACACGCCCTTGCTGAGCCGCAGGACCGACACGTCGAACGTGCCGCCGCCCAGGTCGTAGACGACGAACACGCCTTCGGCACCGCTGTCGAGCCCATAGGCGACCGCGGCCGCCGTCGGCTCGTTGAGCAGCCGCAGCACCGGGATGCCGGCAATCCGCGCCGCGTCGCGCGTCGCCTGCCGCTGGGCGTCGTCGAAGTACGCCGGAACCGTGATGACGGCGCCGGTCAGCGCTCCGCCCAGCGACCGTTCGGCCCGGTCACGCAACACCTGCAGAATGTCCGCCGAGACCTCGACCGGGCTCTTGACCCCGGCCGCGGTGCGCAGTTGCAGCATGCCGGGCGCGTCGACGAAATCGTAGGGCAGGTTCTCGATGTGGGCGATGTCGGCGTGGCCACGGCCCATCAAGCGCTTGGCCGAGGAAATCACGTTGCGCGGATCGTTCGCCTGCTGCCGTTGGGCGTCGATGCCGACCACCGGCGGCGCGTCGCCGCGATACCAGACGACCGAGGGCAGCAAGGCGTGGCCTTCTTCATCCGGCAACACCACCGCCGAGCCGCTGCGTACGGTCGCGACCAGCGAATTCGTCGTCCCGAGGTCGATGCCGACGGCCAGGCGGTGCTGGTGCGGTGCGGCGGACTGCCCCGGTTCGGCGATTTGCAAAAGAGCCATGATCAATCCGCGGTGTCCGCGGCCATTTTTTCGATGAATTTTTCGACGAACAGCAGGGCCCGCACACTGTCGGCGGCGGCGACATAGTCCGCTCGCTCGTCGATCTCGCCGGTGATGCGGGTCAGCAAGTCGGCGTGCGTGGCCTCCACCTCCTGGCGGAGCGCGCGCCGGGCCTCCGGATCCTTCGCGTCTTCCCAGCTTTCACGCCAGCGCATCTGCAACGCGAGAAATTCCGCCGGGACGCGCCGCGACGACTCGAGGCCGTCGGCAAGGGCGCCGTGCATCCGGCACAGATACGCCGCGCGCGCGCTGTCGGACTTCAGGATCCGGTAGGCCTCGTTGGCATGGCTCGCCATCTGCATCGCCACGCGCTGCTGCGCCGCACCCGAAGCCGCATGCCGGTCGGGGTGCACCTGAACGAGCACCTCCCGATAGGCCGCGGCAAGACGCTGCGAATCGAGCGCAAAACGGGGCGCGAGGCCGAAAAGGGCAAAATATTCCGGAAGCTGGGACACGAGGCAGACATCGCCCGGACCCCGCGGAACGCGGGATCCGGAACGCATTTCAGACCCGGAACGACTCGCCGCAACCGCAGCGGTCCTTCTCGTTGGGATTATTGAACCGGAAGCCCTCGTTCAGACCCTCGCGCACGTAATCGAGCTCGGTGCCGTCGAGGTAGGCGAGACTGCGCGGATCGACCAGGACCCGGACACCGTTGGTTTCGAACTGGACGTCCTGCGGATCGGCCGCGTCGGCGAACTCGAGCTTGTACGCCATGCCGGAACAACCGGTGGTCTGCACCGCGAGCCGCACGCCGACGCCCTTGCCGCGCCGCTGGATATACGCCGCGACGTGGCGGGCGGCGCGCTCCGTGAGAGTGACTGCCATCGGCCTGCCCCTTTTACGCCGCCGCCGAAAGCGCGGATGCCGCGGGCTCTTCCGTGCCGCCGCGTTTGCTGCGGTAGTCTTCGATCGCAGCCTTGATCGCGTCTTCGGCGAGGATCGAACAGTGGATCTTCACCGGCGGCAGGGCGAGTTCCTCGGCGATGGCGGTGTTGCGGATCTCCATCGCCTGATCGAGCGTCTTGCCCTTGACCCACTCGGTGACCAGCGAACTCGAAGCGATCGCCGAGCCGCAACCGTAGGTCTTGAAGCGCGCGTCCTCGATCACCCCATCCTCGTTGACGCGAATCTGCAGTTTCATCACGTCGCCGCAGGCCGGCGCCCCCACCATCCCGGTCCCCACCGCCTGGTCGTCCTTGTCGAAGGAACCGACATTGCGCGGATTCTCGTAATGATCGATGACTTTCTCGCTGTACGACATTTCCTATGCCTCCCGCCCGATGATTGGCGTCTTGACGAATGCACTGGCTCCGCCCTTCTCCCCTCCCCCGCCCATCCGGCACAGGGAAACGGGATCCGGATCACGGGCCGCGCCCATTATCCGGAATCTTCTCAGTGCGCCGCCCACTGCACCGCATTGAGATCGATTCCATCCTGATGCATCTCCCACAACGGCGACATCGCCCGAAGCTTAGCAACCTTATCGGCGACCAGCCGCACCGCATAATCGATTTCCTCGATCGTCGTGAAGCGACCGACGGTGAACCGGATCGAACTGTGCGCCAGTTCGTCGCTCCGCCCCAGGGCCCGCAACACGTAGGACGGCTCCAGGCTCGCCGACGTGCACGCCGACCCGGACGACACCGCCAGGTCCTTGACCGCCATGATCAGCGACTCGCCCTCCACGAAATTGAAGCTGACGTTGAGGTTGTGCGCCACCCGCCGCTCGGCGTCGCCGTTGAGGTAGACCTCCTCGATGCCCTGCAGGCCCGTCCACAGGCGGTCGCGCAGCACCCGCATCCGTTCGATTTCGGCGCCCATCTCTTCGCCCGCGATGCGAAACGCCTCGCCCATCCCGACGATCTGATGCGTCGCCAGCGTTCCCGAGCGCAATCCCCGCTCGTGCCCGCCGCCGTGCATCTGCGCCTCGAGCCGCGCCCGCGGCTTGCGCCGGACGTAGAGCGCGCCGATCCCCTTGGGCCCGTAGGTCTTGTGCGCGGAAAACGACATCAGGTCGACCGGCAGCGCGCCAAGATCGATCGCCAGCTTTCCGGTGGCCTGCGCGGCATCGACGTGCAGCATCACGCCGCGCTCGCGGCAGATCCGCCCGATCGCCTCGATGTCCTGGATCACGCCGATTTCATTATTGACGAACATGACCGACGCCAGGATGGTGTCGGCCCGCAGGCTCGCCGCGAACGCATCGAGGTCGATCAGCCCGTCGTCGCCGACGTCGAGATAGGTGACCTCGAACCCCTCGCGCTCCAGTTCGCGCATCGAGTCGAGCGTCGCCTTGTGCTCGGTCTTCACCGTGACGAGGTGCCGGCCCTTGTCGCGATAGAAGTGCGCGGCGCCCTTGAGCGCGAGATTGATCGATTCGGTCGCCCCGGAAGTCCAGATGATCTCCCGCGGATCGGCGTTGACCAGTTCGGCCACCTGTCCGCGCGCGGCTTCCACCGCCCGTTCAGCCTCCCATCCGAAGGCATGGCTACGCGACGCCGGATTGCCGAAATGCTCGCGCAGGTAGGGCAGCATACGGTCGACAACCCGGGGATCGATGGGGGTCGTGGCGGAGTAATCGAGATAGATGGGTAGTTTCATCGCAAGTCGAAGGAATCCGGAAAAAGGGTTACACCGTGGTGCTTTCGTCCGCCGTCGCCCGCGCGCCGCCGGTCGCCCAGCGGCCGCCGACCGGCATCGGCGCAACCGAGGCCGGGCGCGGCGCCGCATGCGCGTTCTGGTGCTGCTGCGCGACCAGATCGGCCAGCGAGACCGAATCCAGGTAGTCGATCATCTGTCGGTTGAGGTTGGTCCACAGCTCATGCGTCATGCAGCGCTGGTCGTTGTCGCAGTTGCCGCGGCCGCCGCACAGCGTCGCATCAAGGGGCTCGTCCACCGCGAAAATGATATCCGCGACCGAAATGTCTGCGGCCGACTTGCCCAGACGGTAGCCGCCACCCGGCCCCCGGGTGCTCTCGACCAGGCTGTGGCGCCGCAACTTCGCGAACAACTGCTCCAGGTAGGACAGCGAGATCGATTGGCGCTGGCTGATTCCCGCCAGCGTCACAGGCCCTTTGTGCTGGCGCATGCCCAGATCGATCATCGCCGTGACCGCAAAGCGCCCTTTGGTTGTCAGTCGCATGGTTTCTCTCCGCAACGGATAGACTGGAAAATGCTTCCTGAGACGTATTTCGTTCCGTCGGGCCACCCTGCAATTCCCGACAAAATCTATCGAGAATAATAGGGATCCCAAGCAAATAAGTCAACTTTCCGCCACCGCAAACCAGGCAATCCCCAAAAAACAACGCCGCCCCACGGGACGGCGTTGTCGGCGCTGCGCACACCGCTCAGGCTGCGGCGTACATCGTCGCCCGGCGACGGACGACCTCGATCAGCCCCTGGCACGCGTCCTCGACGTAATCGAGAACCGTATTGAAGCCCTCGCTGCCGCCGTAATACGGATCCGGCACCGTGGCCGCATCATGCTCGCCGGCGAAGCGCATCAGCAGGTGCAGCTTGTGCTTCTGCCCGCGCGGGCACTGCTGTTGCAGCAATGCGAGGTTTTCCCAGTCCATCGCGAGGATCAGGTCGAAGTCGTGGTAGTCGTCCAGACTCACCTGCCGCGCCCGCAGATCGCTGATATCGACGCCGCGGCGCTTGGCTGCCTGCTGGGCGCGGGCGTCCGGCGCCTCGCCGACGTGATAGGCATGGGTTCCCGCGGACTCGACGTGGACGCTCGCCTCGAGCCCCGCCTCCGCCACCAGTTTGCGGAACACGCCGTGCGCCGTGGGCGACCGGCAGATATTGCCCATACAGACGAAAAGGACCTTCGTCGTATGGGTCGCCGCCTTGGCCCCCGACTTGGTCGTGATCGAGTCTTGTTCCCGTACGGCAGTTCCGCCACCCGCGTTTTCCGTTCTCATCGTTCGCATCTTCGTTCCAACAATGTCGTCAGCTGTAAAAGACTTTTCCGCAAAAAGAAAGTTCACGTCCCGGAGAGCGCTTCTTCGTGATCGGGCCCGTCGGCGGAAACGAACGCCCGCTCCCGCAACCGGGCGAGGCGATCGCGCACCCGCGCCGCATCCTCGAAACGCAGGTCGCGGGCAAGATCCCGCATCTGCTTCTCCAGGCGCTTGATTTCGCGCCCCAGATCCCGTTCGTTCATGGCACCGTACGCCGGCTCCGTCTCGCCGGCAACCAGCGCACCCGCATCCGCGGTAACCGAATCCAGGATTCCATCGATCAATTCGCGCACTTCCTTGCGCACGCCCCGCGGCACGATGCCGTTGCGCGCGTTGAATTCGCTCTGCCGCAAACGCCGCCGTTCCGTTTCGTCCATGGCCCGACGCATCGAATCGGTGACCACATCGGCATAGAGGATCGCCGTGCCGTCGAGATTGCGCGCCGCGCGCCCGATCGTCTGAATGAGGGATCGCTCCGACCGCAGGAACCCCTCCTTGTCGGCGTCGAGGATCGCCACCAGACCGACCTCGGGAAGATCCAGCCCCTCCCGCAGCAGATTGATGCCGACCAGCACGTCGAATGCGCCGGTGCGCAGATCCCGGATGATCTCGACCCGCTCGACGGTGTCGACGTCCGAGTGCAGGTAGCGCACCCGCACGCCGTGCTCGCCCAGAAACCCGGTGAGATCCTCCGCCATGCGTTTGGTGAGCGTGGTGATCAACACCCGCTGCCCCCGCGCCACGCGCAGCGCGATCTCCGACAGCACGTCGTCGACCTGCGTGCGCGCCGGGCGCACCTCCAGACGCGGATCGACCAGCCCGGTCGGGCGGACCACCTGCTCGACCACCTGCGACGAGCGCCCCAGTTCGTATTCCCCGGGGGTCGCCGACACGAAAATGCACCGGCGCATCTTGCCCTCGAACTCATCGAAGCGCAACGGCCGATTGTCCAGGGCCGACGGCAGGCGAAACCCGTATTCGACCAGCGTCTGCTTGCGCGCGCGGTCGCCGCGGTACATCCCCCCCAGTTGCGGCACCGTGACGTGCGACTCGTCGATGAACAGCAGCGCATCCGGCGGCAGATAATCGACCAGCGTCGGCGGCGGCTCTCCCGGCGCGGCGCCGGACAGGTGCCGCGTGTAGTTCTCGATGCCCTTGCAGAAACCCAGTTCCGACAGCATCTCGAGGTCGAACCGCGTGCGCTGCTCCAGACGCTGCGCCTCCACCACCTTGCCGGCGCCGTGCAGTTCGTCCAGGCGCTGCGCGAGTTCCTCGCGGATCGTATCGATGGCGCGCAGCACCGTCTCGCGCGGCGTCACATAGTGCGACGAGGGATACACCGTGAACCGCGGCACCTGCTGCCGCACGCGGCCGGTCAAGGGATCGAACAACTCGATGCGCTCCACTTCGTCGTCGAGCAGGTCGATCCGCACCGCCAGTTCCGCGTGCTCCGACGGGAACACGTCGATGGTGTCGCCGCGCACACGAAACGTGCCGCGCACGAACTCCGCGTCGTTGCGCACATACTGCATCGCCACCAGCCGCGCGATCGCCTCACGCCGGCCCAGCCGATCGCCGGTACGCAGCACGAGAATCATCGCGTGGTATTCGCTCGGGTCGCCGATGCCGTAGATCGACGACACGGTGCCGACGATCACCACATCACGCCGCTCGAGCAGCGACTTCGTCGCCGACAGGCGCATCTGCTCGATGTGCTCGTTGATCGCGCTGTCCTTCTCGATATAGAGATCGCGCGCCGGCACGTACGCCTCGGGCTGGTAGTAGTCGTAGTACGATACGAAATACTCCACCGCGTTGTCGGGAAAGAACTCCCGCATCTCGGCGTATAGTTGCGCCGCCAGCGTCTTGTTCGGTGCCAGCACCAGCGCCGGCACCCCGGCCTGGGCGATGACGTTGGCCATCGTGTACGTCTTGCCGGAGCCGGTCACGCCGAGCAAGGTCTGGCAGGTCAGGCCGTCGGCCAGGCCTTCCATCAGGCGCGCGATCGCCGCCGGCTGGTCTCCCGCGGGGGGATACGGCCGGTGCAGGCGAAATGGCGAATTGGATTTCGGCGCTTGCACGAATACCTGTCCTGAGATACCTGTCCTGAGAATCGTTGCCGTTTTATGCGGCAACAACGCGAAATCGTAGCATTCGTGTAATGAATTGCCTAGCCCCCCGCTGCGGGATCTTTCGTTACAAGTCGTTATAAATCAATGCATTACCGCGCGTTTTCGGGAGATACCACGAAAATGCAGGATTTCCCCGCCCGACGACCGCTCGCGCCGTCCACCCCCTTGTGTACACTCCCGCGATTGCGCGGGAGACCCCAAACCCGCTGCCCGAATGCGTGGAAATGACCGGACCGCTTTTTTCCTCTGTCGAGCTTGCCCCCCCCGACCCCATCCTGGGATTGAATGAGGCGTTCGGCGCCGATCCCCGCCCGGACAAGATCAACCTCGGCGTCGGCGTCTACTTCGGCGAAGACGGAAAGATCCCCGTGCTCGACTCGGTACGGCGGGCCGAGGCCGACCGGCTGGCGAACCCCGTCGCCCGCGGCTACCAGCCGATCGACGGTCCCGCGGCCTACAACCGCGCCGTGCAGGACCTTCTTTTCGGCGCAGGATCCGACCTCGCGGCCGGCGGCCGCCTGGTTACCGCCCAATCCCTGGGCGGCACCGGCGCCCTGTCGCTCGGCGCGGCGCTGCTCAAGCGCATCGTCCCCGACGCCCGGGTACTGATCAGCGACCCGAGCTGGGAGAACCACCGCGCGCTGTTCGAGGCCGCAGGATTCCCCGTGGCGGCCTACCCGTACTACGACGCCGCGACCCACGGCCTCGATTTCGACGGCATGCGGGCCACGCTGCGCGCGGCGGCGCCCCACACCATCGTGGTGCTGCACGCCTGCTGCCACAATCCGACGGGCGTCGACCTCACGCCGGAACAATGGAACGAGATCATCGCCATCCTGCGCGAGCGCTCCTGCATCCCGTTCCTGGACCTCGCCTACCAAGGCTTCGCCGACGGCATCGAAGCCGACAGCGCGGTGGTCCGCAGCTTCGCCGCCAGCGGCATGCCCTGCTTCATCGCCAGCTCGTTCTCGAAGTCGTTTTCGCTCTACGGCGAGCGGGTGGGCGCGCTCACCATCGTCACCGCCGGTGCCGACGAGTCGCGCCGCGTGCTGAGCCAGCTCAAGCGCGTGATCCGCACCAACTATTCCAACCCGCCGACCCACGGCGCCGCCCTGGTTGCCGCGATCCTCGGCAATGCCGAATTGCGCGCCCGCTGGGAAGCCGAACTCGGCGGAATGCGGGAGCGCATCAAGGCGATGCGCGAAACGCTCGTGACCCTGCTGGGACAACGGCTACCCGGAGTCGATTTTTCCTTCGTGCGCACCCAGCGCGGCATGTTTTCCTATTCTGGCCTCACGGCAGCCCAGGTGGCGCGCCTGCGCGAAGAGTTCGCGATCTACGCCGTATCGACCGGCCGGATCTGCATCGCCGCATTGAATCGGCAAAACATCGAAGCCGTCGCCGACGCGGTCGCTGCGGTTTCGAAAAGATAAAAATTCCCGCTATAATCTTGGGTTCTTATTTCGGTGATCCCCGATAGCTCAGTCGGTAGAGCGACGGACTGTTAATCCGCAGGTCCCTGGTTCGAGTCCAGGTCGGGGAGCCACTCAAACAGCATAAGCCCGCGAAAGCGGGCTTTTGTTTTTCCGGCTATTTGCAAACCAGGGTTGGAATCGAGCAATTTGGCAGTTGAATCGGCCTGAACTTTTCCATCCCGTTGGTTGGAAATTTCTCTTCCGGGCTGATTATGCGCAAGGTGCTGTTGGTTGGAATTCTCGTCCGTATGGACCGGTTTTGCCTGAAACGCAACCTGGGCTCGTTCGGCAAAGCCGAATGAGCCAGGAGGCAAGCGAGCGAAGCGGAGCGCGGCAGGTACGAAGTGCAGATGGTTGAGTCTGCTCCGACTGTTCGTGCGAGCGCAGTTAACTCACCCCCCGGAATGTCACCCCAGGGCCCATGTAGTTGAAGCCGATGGCAAACTTCAGCATATCGCCTTGCCGATACATCTGCCAAGTCCTCTGATCAACCTGTGAGCAATGAAGGTAGATTGCGCGCGGCTGCCCATAAGGCGTCACCCAGGCGTAGTCACTTTCGAGGCGTGAGATGACGCCGTCGAACATCTTGAGCGCCCCGTTCTCACGAATCCGACCAGCGATTGCCACCTTTGTCTCAAACGGAACGCGAGCTAGCTTGAGGCGGGCGAACTTCTCCATGGCTTCGTCGACCTTTCCGTTCACGTAGAGACGACGTGCGAACCAGAACTGCGACGTGTAGTTGGTATCGCCATCTGTGAACGAACGGCGCCAACAAGCCTCCGCTTCGCGCCCCTCATCCGAAAAGTGACGCTCAATCAGACGCGCTAGCGCCCCGTTCAACCATTTGTCGCCGGGGAGCACGCGGAGGGCGTTATTAAGGGTTGTTCGCGCACCTGCATAGTCGAGATCTGATTCCTGCACCCTGCTTAACGCTCTGGCGATGAACGTGCTTGCAGGGTTCTTGGCAATGGCTTTGGCTAGTGCCTTCTTTGCTCGCTCTTGGTCGTTCAGTAGGCGCGAGAAATCGGCCTCCGCAGCAAGTAGATATTCGTCATTGCGGAATTGTTGAAGTCCATCGTTTAAAGCTTGTTCAACTTGCTTCGCTGCCGCCGTGACATCGTCCTCATCGACTTCGGGCTTCTCAAGAAGTTCGCGCAGGCGTCCCATTGCAAGCTTGACCAGGGTTACGTGCCCGTGGCCACTGTCGGCGTTGGCACTCGTCAGGCGCGAAGCAAGCTGACGCGCTTGGTCAAGATGTATCTTCCGCTCCACGTCTGTTTTCGCGGCGTCTGCGCGAGCGATCTCCAATTCAGACATCGTATGCGTGATCGACCGGTCATGCGGCAATAGCTTGCGCGCGTGAGAGATCAGATCGTTCGCCCGGCCTAGGTTACCGTTGAGGCGCCGCATCTCATAGATGGCATGCTGTTGGAACAGATAGCCGTCGTCGTGGCTCGCTTCGTTGGCAACTCGAAATATTTCCTCGACCATCAATGGGTCGGAAAACAATTCCTTGAGGCTCCTGGCGCGGATCGATTCTCTGAATGCTGAGCGATCGGGCGTGTAGCCCACGTCAATCTCCTTCAAAATCGACATGTAGAGATCGAATCGGTCGCGTTCGTTCGGGAGCGCTCGCTCAAAGACTATCTGGGCTACCCAAGGGTGCCTCGCCCGATAAGCCATATCGAGCGCCGGCTTATAATCCTCAGTCAGAACAATCGAGTCCAGCGGAGCAAAGAAGTCTCGCTTGAAGTCCTTGAAGGATACTCCCGTGAGTCGGTAGATTAAGCCAGCACGGACTGGCACGTTCATGCGGTTGAGCGCGCAGACAAATAGGTAGATGCGGCGCGCCCGATCGCTAACGATGTTCTTGTACTCATCAAACACGATGTCGGGGAACGGGGCGCCACTCGTGATCTCATACAACGCAACCAGCAACTGGCGATCGGCGTACGACAGGAACGCGTCGCGGCGCTCCTCGTTGGTTTTCGATGCCAGATCGCCCAAACACTTGAACTCATCCAACTTGGCGATGAGGGCATCGATCTCCGGGAGGGAGAGCGACCGCAGTTGATGCGTTCCATCGAGAAGCGGCGACAGCTCTTGCCCGTCTACATTCCATTCATTGCTGCGCTCTGTAGCAATCACTGTTAGTGAAAGCTTTTTGCTGCGCGCTTCATGAAGGAAGGCCGCCATTTCAGATGAGCGGCGTGCGATGCCATCCACAAAGATGAATAGTCGCTCACCCAAGAGATTGCACAGTTCGGCGATCGGCGCGATGAGCAGGCGCGAATCAGAGCGAAGGTACAAAACGACCTTCTCGAAGGTGATTCCAGCCTCGTATGCGATGCGCTTGAGGAGCACTGTCTTGCCCGAGCCCGCGTATCCCTTTATGAGATAGAAGTCTGTTGGTCGCGGGCGATTGGCTTCATCACGGAGAATAACCTCAGCGAGCACCGTGTCAGTCAATGTGCGCTTGGCATCATGAGAGGCAGTGATCGATCCCCATCCGTAAGATGCGCCCTTGAAAAAAGCCTGTGGGTTAGACGTTTCGGGTGGCATGCCGCCATAGACATATGTCGTATCGTTTGTCAGGAACGTCAGTAGGTCGGCGGACGGAACCGCATGCGTGGCGAACTTTGCGGCGATAGCATGGCCATGCGACGTTACCTTGACGCCTCGCAATCCCTTGGGGATTATGTTCTGCAACTCAGCCATGAATTCGTCAAACGTCCCAGCGATAGTCGTAATCCTCTTCCCCGCCCAAATGCGCTGATCACGCGGCGATGGGTTAGGGGTCACAACGTACTGCATTGGCCGTGACATCTCGGGCTTGTCGAGTTGCAGGAGGATGGCACGAATGTCGCTATCCTCGATCTGATAGCCGACATAGACGACGCTGTATTCGCCCGCATACTCGGTGAAACGATTGAAGAGCTTTTCGCGGCCCGTAGCATGGGTGACGTATTGGTCGATGGTGAGAATCAGCGGATAAGCAACCTCATCAACCATTGAGACACAACCGTGCAACTTAAGAAGTGGGACGGCATCGGGTGCGCGAAGCTCAAAGTCGACACGATCTGAGCTGCGAAGAATGGGGACCGGGGACTGAAGTCGATCTCTGTTCGCGGCGTATGCCTTCTCGATAATCTGGTCGTAGTTCGTAGTGACAAGCGCCGCCCAACGAAAGTCGGCGATTGCCTTCTGAGCAGCGCTGGGTGTGTAGCGATTGAAGATGTCAGCGATGTAATGCTGGACGGTACGCAGGTCGGACTCTGCGATGCAATATTCACTTATTAGTGAAAGTGACTTATCCGTTGAATCTCCACCAAGGAACTTGATGGACAGCAGTCTGCCTAGTTCTTTCCCAGACGGCGGGTCCTCGGGCGGCGTCGAAGCGGTGGCGCCTCTTGACGCGCCTGCCCCCAAGAATAGGATTGCCTTTCCGGCGCGAATTTGCTCGACAAGATGATGAGGAATGTCCATTGGGCGACGATAGGCTAACGATCGAAACAGTGCGCTGTTACAGCGAGGCGGCAGCGCCCACTTGTGGCTAGCCGGCGTAATGGCTACCCAATTTGCTTGCAACCAGTTTTCAGTCTAGCCCCCCCTCTTCGGCGATTTCCACCAAGGTGGGAATATGCGGGCCATACTCGACAGTATCAGAGCCGCCAGTCGTTTCAGCAATTCGGACGCCGCTTCCGACTTTCCGTGCGTACTTGGCATACAACATCTTTGCCCGAATAATCTCGTAACTGAACCGCCCCGGGATTTCCGGAGGCTCCGGTGTTTGAGTCAGGCCGGGATGGCCGACTCGGTTTGGTGCAAAAGGTACTGCATTTCGAATTCCGCAGGCGGAACGTTCCCGATGGGTTCGAGCAGTCGGCGGTTGTTGAACCAGTCCACCCACTCCAAGGTCGCGTACTCGACTTCTTCGAGATTCCTCCACGGCCCACGATGGTAAATCACCTCGGTCTTGTAGAGCCCGATGATCGTTTCGGCAAGGGCGTTGTCGTAGGAATCGCCAACCGTTCCGGTCGACGGGTTGACGCCGACCTCGGTCAGCCGCTCGGAGTACCGAATCGACAGATATTGGCTGCCGTGATCGGAATGGTGGACCACGCCCCTGGGCGGGCAGCGCGACCAGATCGCCTGCTCCAGGGCGTCCAGAACGAGTTCCGTGCGCATCGATCGCGCCACACGCCATCCAATGATCCGGCGGGCGAAGACGTCGATTACGAAGGCCGTGTACACGAATCCCGACCAGGTCGCGACGTAGGTGAAGTCGGCAACCCAGAGCTGGTTGGGCCGCTCCGCCTTGAATTCGCGTTTGACCAGATCGTGCGGCAGCGCCGCGTTGCCGTCGGCAACCGTCGTGCGGCACCGCCGGCCTCGGACCGCCCCTTGCAAGCCCATCCGATGCATGAGCCGCTCGACGGTACAGCGAGCGACGACGACATGCTCCCGTCGCAGTTGCCGCCAGATCTTGCGTGCGCCGTAAACTCGGAAATTGCCTTGGTAGACGCGCTCGATCTCTCCGGCCAGCTCCGCATCGCGACGGCTGCGGGCCGGCAGGAGGGCGGGATCGGCTTGCCGCGACTTGGCTTCGTAGTAGACGGACGGGGCAATCGGCAATTGCTTGCAGATCGGCTCGACCCCGTATTGCCCTCGGTGCTCGTCGATGAACGACACCATTACCTCGGTCGGCGGTCGAGCTCCGCCTGGGCGAAAAACGCCGACGCCTTGCGCAGAATCTCATTTGCCCGGCGCAGTTCGCGGTTCTCGCGTTCGAGTTCCTTGAGCCGGTTCCGTTCGACGGTGTTCAGGCCGTCTCGCTTGCCTTGGTCCCGCTCAGCCTGCCGCACCCAGTTGCACAGCGTTTGCGCCGAGCACCCGATCTTGCCGGCCACCGATTCGATCGCCGCCCACTGCGACGGATGCTCGTTCTGGTGCTCCAGAACCATCCGTACCGACGGCTCCCGGACCTCCGGGGAATACTTGGGGTTTGTCTTCGTCATGGCTCCATCCTCTCAAGAAATGGAGCCTCCGGCAAACCCGGGGCGATTCAGAACTGCCGAAACCCGAGCACGTTCTTGATCCAGCCGTTGGGAGGCTCGGAGAGCCACTTGCGACGCCGGTAGGCCTGCTGCGTTTCGGGCAGCCGGAATTTGGCTGCCATGGCTGCGGTGAGCGGC